>NZ_JBTMUR010000002.1:0-525067 GCF_054473855.1 Stenotrophomonas genospecies 3 | reverse complement strand
GGATCGCTCGACTCGTCTGTCGGCTAGTATCCGCAGATGCATGCTTGACGGTCCCTCCACCCTGGCTCCTACATACCTCGTAGGAGCCGGGAGGAACATACAAGCCATGCTCGACTCCGCTCTTTGACGGACTACGGGTGCCTTCTGGAACAGTGGTCGAGCATGGCTCGACTCTACAGGGGGCAATGGCAGTCGAGCATGGTTCGTCGCCACATTGTCCATAGCGCGTGCATTTGGCACACTGCGCGGCTTCTCTTTCAAGGATCGATGCCGTGCAGGAAATGATTCTGCCGTTGAAGCGCTACGCCCAGTTCGAGGGCCGCGCCAACCGTCGCGAGTACTGGATGTACCAGCTGTTTCTGTTCCTGGTCGCAACCGCGGTGATGCTGCTGGCCGGTGTGCTGGCGATCCTCCTGCGCAACAGTCCCGATGCACTGGCCGGCATCCTGATCGGCATGGTGGTGCTGCTGGGCGTGATGTGGCTGGCCACGATCGTGCCGCTGATTGCCGTGACCGTGCGCCGCCTGCATGACTGCAACCAGTCGGGCTGGCTGTTCCTGCTGGCGCTGGTGCCGGGCGGTGGCATTGTGATCATGATCTTCTCGCTGCTGCCGGGCACGCCGCAGGAGAACGTGTACGGTCCGGTTCCCGCGGGGCCGTGAGGCTGCGGGAGTCGAGCATGGCTCGACT
Source organism: Stenotrophomonas genospecies 3 (assembly GCF_054473855.1). NCBI lineage: Bacteria > Pseudomonadati > Pseudomonadota > Gammaproteobacteria > Lysobacterales > Lysobacteraceae > Stenotrophomonas > Stenotrophomonas genospecies 3. The sequence goes on along the minus strand of NZ_JBTMUR010000002.1, from coordinate 524,377 downwards.
CTACAGAAGCGGGGGGGGCGAAGCCGGCGTGATGCCGGCTTCGTCATTTGCAAGGGGGTGTCGGTTGCGCGAGGCAGGATACCGGAGGGGGCTGACGGCCTATGCAGCGCGTGCCGTTATAGGCAAGCCCAGCAGGCTCTCGTGGATGATGCCCCATTGCGGGTATTGGCTATCGTGCAGCTTGACGTCAACAAAGCCGGCTTCCCCCAGCAATCGCACCAGGTGAGGATACGAATAGATCCTCAGTTCCAAAGTTGAGCCGTCACCACCATGGAAGGACAGGTCAGAGAATCGTTGCTCCCTGCCATCGCTGGTGATGTTGACAAGAACCCGATCCGCACCTTTGCCCTCGATCCGGTAGTCGTTGAGCTCAGGGAAGTGCTCAATCGTGACCTCGTGAAATCCATAGGGAACGGTGAGCACAAGCAGCCCGCCCGGCTTCAGCAATGCACGCAGGTTTCCGAGCGTGCGCTCGCAGGGCCCATCCACGTGTTCCAGCACATCTGAGCTGACAACAAAGTCATATTTTCCCAGGTAGTGTGCGGCTGGGTGACGGATGTCCAGCATGGGGCGCTTGTGGAAGTAGGTATTGATGTAATCGAACTTGCGCCGCAGGGCATTAGTGTAGATATGGGCGTCGGTCATGCCGATTCCCTTGATCTGTCCGCGCCTGGGGATCCGCTCAAGCACGCGGATCTCCCGCGCTTGGTCCATCTCCGACTGCAGGGCTGCCATGAGGGCACGGAAGCGCAGAGTGGATCCGCAGCCAATACAGCTGCGGGTTTCCCTTTCGGCGATGGCTTCGCGGGATGCTCGCAGGCGGAAACCGCAGATGTTGCACGCGGGCCTCTCGGTGGTCGGGATGCTCACGGGGAAGACGTGTGGGCGAATTGTGTCGAGCCCTTTTCGGGCAAGGCTGCGGCAAATGGCGTACACGCTATGACAGTCCCTGTTCTTGTTGATACCGCCTAGCTTGCCGTATGGCCGTGGCGCGAATCCAGCCTGCCCATTGCCTCGTTTCGTGCCGAAGGCCCTCATGCGCGCGTGATACACAGTGTGACGTTCGATCGATGTGATAATCATTCGCGTTTAAGGTAGACTGCGGTCCCTTGTGAACCGGCGGCCGTGAGCCGCTTCTGCCGCCGCTGATGAAGCATTTCGTCCCGCCTTCGCGCCGTGGTCCACTGGCCCGCGGCCTGGTCGCCTTGATGATGGGTCTGCTCCTGGCCACCCCATACGCCCATGCGCAGCAGCGCAATCCGCTGCAGAAGATCGGCCACACCGTGCTCGACGAGCCGGCGGTCAGTTATCGCTTCGAGCATTTCGTGGTGGACAGTCCCGACCAGCAACGCCGCTGGCGGGTGAATGTGGCGATCCCGGCCAAGGCCAGCAAGGCGCCGCTGCCGGTGCTGTACGCGCTGGACGGCAATGCCGTCGCCATGGTGCTGAACCAGCCGCTGCTGGCCGAACTGGCCGCGCGCAAGGCGCCGCCGGTGCTGGTGCTGATCGGCTACGACAATGACCTGCGCATCGATTCCAAGGCGCGCACCCGCGACTACACCGCGTGGATCGACCGCGCCGACGATGAGAGCGGTACGACCCAGGCGGTCGGCGGTGGTGCTGCGGCCTTTCTGGATGTGATCGAACGCCGCATCAAGCCGGAAGTCGAGCGTCGCGCACGCATCGATACGCAGCAGCAAGCGCTGTGGGGCCACTCGCTGGGTGGGTTGTTCGTGCTCAATGCGCTGTACACCCGTCCCGCCGCCTTCCAGTCCTATCTGGCGGCCAGTCCCTCGCTGTGGTGGAGCCAGGGCGCGGCGCTGGGTGATCCGGAACAGCAGTTCGTGCAGAACGTGCATGGCCAGCCGGCAAAGCTCTGGTTGATGCTGGGCGGTGCCGAGCGTGTTGGCGATCGTGGCAAGCGCGACATGAACAATCCGCGCGTGGTCGCACACCTGCGCCGCATCGGTGGTGCCACCCCGGATGCGGCGATGCAGCTGTCCGAGCGGTTGGGCAAGGTGCCGGGCATGCGCGTGCAGTACCGCGAGTTCCCCGGCCTCGGCCATGGCCCGATGCTGCCCGCGTCGTTCCACGCTGCGCTGCACGAGCTGTATGGCGTGACCGACCGCAGCGCCGGTGACGGCGCGCCCAACGGTGGTGACAACGCCGCCGAATGAATCCCTTCGCATGCCAAGGCATGCGACCCCACTACCCAGGCGAGGCTGCCGATGTGCAGCGGCCCAGGCAACCGATGAATCCCGCGTCACGTGGCGCGGCCTACGTGTGCAAGGAGCCTTCCATGTCGTTCCGTCCGTCTTTCCGTCTCACTTCTCTCGCCGCTGGCCTGTTGCTGGCCGTGACCGCCACCGCACAGCCGGTGTTCGATCAGCCGGCCAACGCCACCTTCAAGGGCGAGGTCGTCTCGCGCGGTGAGAACGTGGTTCCCGGCAGCACTGCCGACGTGATCGGTCGCGGTTTCGTGCCGGGCCAGAAAGTCAGCCTGCTGCGTGGCGACAGCGTGCTCAACACGCAGCCGCTGGTGGTCGATGCCGATGGCAACTTCAAGACCCAGCTGAGCATTCCGGCCGACGCGGTGCCGGGCACCCACCCGGTGGTGGTGCGCGCCAGCCAGCCGGCTGCAGCCACCGTGCTGAAGCTGCGCGTCTCGCCGCAGTTGCCGCTGTCCGGCCAGGCGCAGTTCGCCACCCAGTCCAACAAGCTGGTGCCGGGCCTGTACCAGTCCGCCTACAGCGCCGCCAGCAACGCGGTGTTCGTGACCTCGGCCGTGGGCCGTCCGCCGGTGACCCAGTCGCAGCTGCTGAAGCTAGACCCGAAGTCGCTGAAGGTGACCAAGGCGATCACCCCGGCGCAGGTGCCGGGCGGTACCAATGGCGCGGTCTATGCGGTCTACGGTGTGGGCGTGGATGACACCAATGGCAACGTATGGGTGACTAATACCCGCCAGAACTCGATCGCGGTCTACCGCCAGAAGGACCTGTCGCTGGTCCACCAGTTCCCGGTCGACACCGTGCCGCACGCGCGCGACGTGGTGGTCGATGGCACCCACGGCAAGGTGTTCGCCTCGGCCACGGGTGAAGACCACCTGTCGGTGTTCGATGCCAAGACCTTCAAGGAGCTGCCGGCAGTGACGCTGGAATCCGGCGTGGACGACGGCAAGTTCACCCCGATGAGCCTGGTGCTGGACGAGAAGGCCGGCAAGCTGTTCACCGTCAGCATCGGCACGCCGGAAGCGGCGGTGATCGATGTGGCCAGCGGCAAGGTCGAGAAGGTCATCGACCTGGGCAACTCGATCAGTGCCTCGGGCGTGGCCTTCGACGCGGCACGCAACCGCCTTTACGTAGCCTCGCAGGGCACCGACAACCTGCTGATCGTCGACGTGGCGGCCGGCAAGGTGCTGCATGACGTGCCGGTCGGCGCCGGTGCGCTGAACGTCGCATTCGATGATGCCTCCGGCCTGGCCTATGTCAGCAACCGTGGCGCTGGCACGGTCACCGTGGTGAATGGTGACGGCAAGGTGGTCGCCAACCTCGATGGCGGCACGCTGCCGAACCATGTCCGCGCCGACGGCAAGGGCAACGTGTTCGCGGTGAACAAGTCGCGTGGCGCCGAAGACCCGAAGGGTGACCGCATCACCCGCATCACCCCGAAGCAGTAAGTCACACGGCAGGGCGGCGTGCGCGTCGCCCTGCCAGCAAGGAGAACGAGCATGAACATCGCGTCCCGTCTGCGCCTCTGTGCGCTTCCATTGGCTGTCTCGCTGGCACTGGCTGCCTGTGGCGGTTCATCGACGCCCTCGGACACCGGCAAGCCGTCTGAGCCTGCCGCCGCGACCGCGGCTGGCGAAGCCGCGTTGCCGGCTGGCTGGCAGCGCGTGGCCGGCACCGATATGCCGGCCGTGCGCGATCAGAAGGCTGTGCTGCCGGCCCAGGTGCATTCCGATGACGGCGCCGACGTCGAGGTGGCCGATACCAGCCGCATCATTGCCGGTGGTGACGACGTGATCGCGGTGATCGAGGCGCTCGGACTGGACAAGCAGGTGTTCGCCGCGCCGACCAACACCACCACCGGGGCCGGCCTGGCCGCGCCGCACCAGTTCCTGTTCAACCGCACCACCGGCGTGGAGGGCGTGCTGAGCCTGCAGGGCTCGCTGTTCCTCGGCAACAGTCTGCGCCGCCACACCGAACTGGCGAAGAAGCTGCGTGAGGTGGGTGAACCGGCGGTGGTCATCGATGACCTGCAGCCGGCGCCGGACAAGGTTCGCAAGGTCGCCGCCGCACTAGGGCTGGCCGAGGCAGGGCAGGCACTTGCCACACAGGTGCAGCGTCAGCTCGACGAGGCTGCAGCGATTGGCAAGGGGTTGGGCCATGCGCCACGAGTGATCCACGTCTCGGCCACCGGCGCCGGTGGCTCACCCACCGTTGCGGGTGCCGACAGTGCGTCGGCGCAGCTGATCGCACTGGCCGGTGGCGTCAACATCGGCACCGAAGCGGGAGTGAAGAACTACTCGCAGCTGAGCAATGAGGGCGTGGTCGCGGCGGCACCGGAAGTGATCCTGGTGACCGAGCATGACCTGCAGCTGTTCGGCGGTGCCGAGGGCCTGTGGAAGGCGTACCCGACGCTGAAGCAGACCCCGGCCGGGCAGGCCAATCGGGTCTGGGTGATGCCGGATGTGCAGCTGAAGTACACCAGTGTCGGTTCCGGTGCTGGTGCGCTGGCGCTGGCCAAGGCCCTTGCGGCGTTGCCGAAGGCATGAGTCCGGCGGATCGGCGCCGCCGTCGCGGGCGGACGATGTTGCTGGTGGCGTTGCTGGCACTGCTGGGGGCAGTGCTGGCCTCGTTCGCCGTGGGTCCGTTGCGGTTGCCGCCGCTGGAGGTGATGCAGGCGCTGGCAGTGAAGCTGGGGCTGCTCGACCCGCAGGCGGTCAGCAGCCGTGATCTGGCGGTGGTGTGGCAGTTGCGTATTCCGCGTGCCCTGTTGGGCGCGATGGTCGGTGCGTCGCTGGCGATGGCCGGTGCCAGCCTGCAGGGACTGTTCGGCAATCCGCTGGCCGATCCCGGCATTGTCGGTGTCAGCCAAGGTGCCGCACTGGGTGCAGTTGCCGCCATCGTGCTGGGTGCTGCGGGCGCGGCCGGTTGGCTGGTGCCGGTGGCCGCGTTCGCTGGCGGCGCACTGGCCATCGGCCTGACCTACGCGTTGGCCCGGCCCGGCAAGGGTACGGGCAACGCCACGCTGCTGCTGGTCGGCATCGCGATGGCGGCGTTCTGCTCGGCGTTGATCGGTTTCCTTACATATATCGCCAGCGAGAGCGAGCTGCAGTCGCTGGTGTTCTGGCAGATGGGCTCGCTGGCGCGCGCCAACTGGGCCGATGTGGCGGCCGTGGTGCCGTTGTTTGCCATCGGCGTGTTTGCGTTGCAGCGGTTGGCCACGCCGCTGGACATGCTGGCGCTGGGCGAGCGCCAGGCACAGCACCTCGGGCTGGATGTGACCCGCACGCGGCGTCGTCTGGTGGCGTTCAGTGCGCTGCTGGTGGGCGCAGCGGTGGCGTTTGCCGGTTCGATCAGTTTCGTCGGCCTGGTGGTGCCGCACGTAGCGCGCCTGCTGGTCGGTCCGGGCCATCGCTGGCTGCTGCCGTTGTCCGGCCTGCTGGGCGCACTGCTGATCGTGGTGGCCGACACCGCGGCTCGCACGCTCGATCCCCCGGCGGAGATTCCGCTGGGCCTGTTTTCGGCCGCACTGGGCGCACCGTTCTTCCTCTGGCTGGTGCTGCAGCAGCGCCGCAAGGCCGCGCCATGAGCGTGCTGCTGAAGCTGCATGAGGTGGTGGTACGCCGCCAGCAGCGCGAGATCCTGCACGGCATCTCGCTGGCGTTCGAACCGGGTACGGTCACCGCACTGGTTGGCCCGAATGGCGCGGGCAAATCCACGCTGTTGGCGGTGGCTGCCGGTGACCTGCGTGCCGACGCAGGCGAAGTAAGTCTGCTCGGCAAGCCGTTGGCCGGTTACAAGGCCGGGCCACTGGCGCGCGAGCGTGCGGTGATGCCCCAAGAGCACGGCGTGCGCTTCGCCTTCAGCGTGGAAGAAGTGGTGGCGATGGGGCGGCTACCGCATCCGCCGGATCCAGCCGTGGATGACGCCCAGGTGGAAGCGGCGATCGATGCTGCCGAGCTGCAGGCGCTGCGCTTGCGCGAGGTGCAGCAGCTGTCCGGTGGCGAGTCCGCCCGGACCACGTTCGCGCGCGTGCTGGCGCAGGACACGCCGCTGCTGCTGCTGGATGAGCCGACCGCAGCGCTGGATCTGCGTCACCAGGAACGCACGCTGCGCAGTGTGCGCGCCTGTGCCGAGGCCGGTGCGTGCGTGATCGTGGTGCTGCACGACCTCAATCTGGCTGCCGGCTATGCCGACCGCATCGTGCTGCTGGAGCAGGGCAGGGTGGCAGCCGATGGCACGCCGTTGCAGGTGCTCACCGAAGACAACCTGCAGCGGGTCTACCAGCAGGATGTGGTGGTGCTGGAGCACCCACGGCGCGGCGTGCCGCTGGTGGTTGTGACCTGAGCGTCCAGTCGTTCTGCGCGGCCACGTATCATGTGCAGTTCGTTTTCTTCAATGGACTGATGTGATGAGCTGTTTCTTCCCGCGCGGCGCACTCTTTGCTGCAATGACTGCGGTTGCCGGCGTGGTGAGTGCTGCACCGGCAACCTCCATTTCCCTGATGGATGCGACCGAGCAGGCTTCGCTGATCGAGAGCCGCCATTCCTCCGGCGAGGGCGCTGCGGTGTCGTCGATGAGCACCAGGTACTACGCCAGTGACGAAATGCATTTCAGCTGGGACGGTCAGCAGGTGCTGACGTTGTGCGAGGGTGCGGTGTATCTCAGGTTTCCCGAGGGCAAGCCAATGATGTTGACCGCAGAGCAGCGTCAGATGTTTGCTTACCAGGCCATGATGTCCAGTCTTGGAGCAATCGCTGCCGTTGGTGCCGCATCGGGCGAATCCCTGGAGGTGGCGGCTGATGGCAGCGGGACCCGCAGCGCGGGGGAGAGTCCATGGGCCTATGGGGTGGAGCGCTTCGATGTGACCACCCAGCGCATGCCGGATGGCGCGGTGCGCGTGCATTCCCGCAAGACCGAGATCGTGAACACGACGCCCCCGGCGCGCCCGGACGATATGTTCAGCACCGAAGACGATCAGGCGGCGCGTCTGTCCGAGTTGGCGCCGGTGGGCAGCTGGACCGAGGTGATTGTCCATGAGGGGCCGCGGCTGCCACATGTGGATCCGGCGATGTCGTTGAAGGGCTGGATCTCGATGGGGGACGACCAGGCTGCGACGGTGGGTGAGGCGCGCAAGCTGCACAAGTGCAAGTGAGGTCAGCTGGGGTCAGAGCCCTTTGCCCGTGGCCAAGGGACCGGACCCCAATCGCTGTCGGCTTCATCGTTCCATTTATGTGCGCAATATTCACTTGCGCGCCAGATTGGCAGGTCTAGAATGCGCCCCATGAACCGGATGCCGCTCCTGACGTTTTTCACCCTGACCCGCGCAAGCGCGGAACGGGCGTGTCTGCCTGGAGCCCCACGAAGCCGTTGAGACGGCCATCGCTGGACCTTCGACAGAGCGCCCTCCGGGGCGCTCTTTTTGTTTCCGCAGTTCCATTCCCCGTAACCCGGTGTACCGCAAGGAGAACGTGCCATGCACCAGATCGCCGAGACCGAACGCTAGCCGCGCACCCTGTCGCCAACCGGGGTGCGCGGCCCCTGGAGTTGGCTTTGCAGGAACCTCTTTATGAACACCCAGACCCTTTCCCACCGTCGCAACCTCGGCATCATTGCCCACATCGACGCTGGCAAGACCACGCTGACCGAACGCCTGCTGTGGAAAAGCGGCGAGATCCATCGCGTCGGCGAAGTGCACGACGGCAATGCGACCACCGACTTCTCGGCGATCGAACGCGAACGTGGCATCACCATCGGCGCCGCCGCCGTGCAGGCGCAGTGGGCGCCGCGCGACCTGCCGCCGCATCGGCTGACCCTGATCGACACTCCCGGCCACATCGACTTCGCCATTGAAGTTGAGCGTTCGCTGCGCGTGCTCGACGGCGCCGTGGCTGTGTTTTCGGCCGTGGATGGCGTGCAGCCGCAGTCAGAGACGGTGTGGCGCCAGGCGCGTCGCCATCGCGTGCCGCTGATCGCGTTCGTCAACAAGATGGATCGCGTCGGCGCATCGTTCGAGCGCGTGCTGGAGCAGCTGCAGGACAAGCTGCAGGGGCGGCCGTGGGCGCTCGGTGTGCCACTGGGCAGCGAAAGCGACTTCAACGGCTGGGTCGACCTGGTCGATGAGCGTGTGCTGCACTGGCAGGATGGTGCCGTAACCACGGTGACCCCGTGGGACGCCGCCGCGCGCACCGTGTGGCAGCCGCAGCGCGACGCACTGGTCGAGGCCGTGGCCGACCACGACGAACTTCTGGCCGATGCCTGGCTGGAAGGTCGCGCGATCGATGCCGAACAGCTGCGCGCGGCGATCCGACGGGCGACGCTGGCCGGTGCGGGCGTGCCGGTATTGGCCGGTGCGGCCTTCAAGGACAAGGGCATCGAGACGCTGCTGGACGCGGTGGTCGATTACCTGCCGTCGCCGCTGGATCGGCCTGCCGTGACCGCCGAAAGCGAGAGCGGCGAGGTGGTGCTGCCGCCGGATCCGGACGGTCCGCTGGCCGGTCTGCTGTTCAAGATCACCCACCAGCAGCACGGTGCGCTGAGCTTCGTGCGGCTGTACTCGGGCACCTTGAAGGTCGGTGATGCCGTGGCCAGTTCGCAGCATCCGCAGGGTCGACGTGTCAGTCGCCTGGTGCGGGTGCAGGCCGACCAGACCCACGACATCGAACAGGCCGTGGCCGGCGATATCGTGGCGGTGCTGGGCTGGAAGGATGCGGTCAGCGGTGAAACGCTGAGCGGCCGTGCGCAGCCGCTACGCCTGGAGAACATCCAGGCACAGGCGCCGGTGCTGGCCTGGCGGCTGGAGCCGGCGCGTGCGGCCGACCTGATCCGGATGGCGCAGGGCCTGGCCAGCCTGGCCCAGGAAGATCCCTCGTTCCGCGTCGAAACCGATCGCGACACGGCGGAGACCCTGGTCTGGGGCATGGGCGAGCTGCACCTGGAGGTGATGGTCGAGCGCCTGCGCAGCGAGTGGAAGGTCGAGGTGGGCGTAGGTTCGCCGCGCGTGGCCTACCAGGAGACACCGCTGCGAGCGATGACCGGCGTGGTGGGGCGGCTGGTCAAGCAGACCGGTGGCCAGGGCCAGTTCGCGCACGTGGTGCTGGATGTGTCGCCGCGCGAGGACGACCAGGTCGTGTTCAACGACCGCATCGTCGGTGGCGTGGTGCCGCGTAGCTTCATCGCGGCGGTGGAGAAGGGCGTGCGTGCCGCGCTGTCGGAAGGTCCGCAGGGCCATCCGGTGGTCGGTATCGAGGTCAGTCTTGTCGATGGCCAGACGCATGCCAAGGACTCGTCGGAGATGGCGTTCCACCGTGCCGGTGCCGAAGCGGTCAAGGCGGCACTGGTGGAGGGCGGTACGCAGCTGCTGGAGCCGGTGATGGCGGTGACGGTGCATTCGCCGTCGGCGTCGGTGGGTGATGTGGTGGGCGATCTCAACCGTCGCCATGGTCGCATTGCCCGCATCGACGACCAGGACGGTCGCGCCGAGGTCAGCGGCTTTGCGCCACTGGCGCAGCTGGTGGGTTACACCACGTCGCTGCGGTCTCTCAGCCAGGGGCGGGCCAGCAGTGAGGCGCACCTGCATGGTTACGAGCCGGTACGCGCTGCGTAAGCAAAGGCGAGGGGAGCCCGTGAGCGGGCTCCCCTTTTTTGTAGGCGTTGGTGGGGTTCCGTATCCACGCATGGCGTGGATCTACTGCGAAGCGGCGCGAATGATGAATCCGCATCAGCACGCGAGTATTTGCACTGCATTGCAACAAAACTGCAGAAAAAGCTGGATTAAAGTGATGCCTCACGATAAATTGCGCACCCCCCGTTGCTCGCCGCCGCCCGCACCCCTCTCATGCGTGATGACAAAGACCCCGGAACCCTGGAGCTGACCCTGCCGCGAAAGCGCGGTCGTCCGCCCAAGTTCGGGTACGCAATGAGTGACGCGCAGCGCGCAGCGCGCTACCGCGCGCGCCGGGCCGGGCAGGCCAACCACGCCGATGTGCGCTCCTGCTCGGACATGGTGCTGCTGGACAAGATCCGCGCTGCGGTGAGCGCGCGCGACACCGAGCTGGCCGGGTTCCTGGTCCACGTCCTCTGGCAGCGCTACCCCCTGCAGTTGAAATAGGCCGTCGGTGGGGTGGCCGTTGTCATCGAGCTTGTTGATAATGCGGGATTCAGGTTGTTCCCGCTGGCGCGCCCGGGATGGCAGGCGCGCATGATCGAACGGTTCCCAAGATGACGACCACCAGCGACACCACCACCGAAGCGGCGCCGAGCAGCGCCCCCCTGTTCTACACCCGTCCGGTGCCGCTGCAGGCCGATGTGCATGCCGATCTGCGCATCCTGCCGGGCAGGCTCGAGTTTGCCGCCGGCAACAACGCCATTCCGCTGGTGCTGGGCGAGTTCTCGCTGGCCCTGCACCACTTCCCGATCCTGTTCGCCGGCCCGACCGCCGTGCCGATGGCAGCCGTGGGCGTGTCCGACCAGAACCTGTTCATCAAGGACGGCCTGTGGGAAGACGAGGCCTATATCCCGGCCTACCTGCGTCGCCACCCCTTCATCTTCATCGACACCGGTGCAGACAACGACTTCCTGCTGGGCATCGACGAAGAGAGCGCGCGCGTGGTCAAGGGCGGTGAAGAAGGCCAGCCGCTGTTCGTTGATGGCAAGGCCACCGACATGGTGCAGCAGGCGTTGGAGTTCTGCGGCCAGTACACCCGCGAGCACGAACAGACTCAGGCCTTCTCCAAGGCGCTGATCGACAACGGCCTGCTGGTCGAGCGCAACGCCACCGTCCGCACTCCGGATGGCCGCGAGTTCAATCTCAACGGCTTCCTGGTGGTGGACGTCGAGAAGTTCGTAGCGCTGCCGGAAGCGACCGTGGTCGAGTGGCACCGCAGCGGCTGGCTGGCGCTGATCCACCAGCACCTGATGTCGCTGGGTCGCTTCAATGACCTGACCCGTCGCCAGGTCGAGCGCCTGGCGGCCTGATCAGGCCGATGGTGCGGCTTCCGCCTTGCGGGAGCCGTGCCACTGCTGCAATCCCCGCAGCAGTCGCCGCGCCTCGACCCAGTCAGGCGCGGCCTCATGCCCCAGTTCCCACAGGTCGGCCGCTGTGCCGGCCTGATCCGTTGCCCGGCACATCTGCAGCGTTCCCTGCAGCCGATGTGCATGATGGCGCAGTGTCGAGGCATCGGCGTCCTGCACGGCCTGTTCAATCCTGGCCAGCTCATGGGCAATGTCCGCAGCGTAATCCGGCTCGGCGCCAGGGGTGTCATCGGGCGCAGTGCCGTGCGCCGAGGGCGGCAGGTCCAGCGCCTGCAGCAGGCTCGCAACCTGCAGCGGCTTGACCAGGATGGCGTCGAAGCCGGCCCTTCGGCAGCGTGCCGCGTGCCGGCGCCCCATGCGGGCGGACAGGGCAATCACTCGCAGAGGTGCCTGTGCCTGCGCGCGCAGCTGCTGCGCCAGTGCATAGCCATCCGAGCCGCGAAGCCCGATATCCAGTACTACCGTGCCGCGCGGTCGTAGCGCATGCTCGGCCAATGCGGCGTCGGCATCGGCAACCGCGCGTACGTCGGCGCCCAGCCGACGCAGTTGCTCTGCGACGACATGCCGGCTGAGTGCATGATCTTCGACAAGGAGCAGGTCGATGCCGGTCAGTGGCGTCTGCTGCAGCGGCTCGATGGGCGGCTGATCGCCGTGAACGGCGCGGACCGGCAATCGCAGGGTGAAACGGCTGCCGCGCCCATGCACGCTGTGTGCGGTCAGGTTGCCGCCCATGGCAACGGCCAGTTCGTGCGCAATCGTCAGGCCCAGTCCGCTGCCGCCACGTCTCTGGCCATCCTCGTTCTGCTGGAATGGTCGGAACAGAAGCGCCAGTTGAGCGGGTGCGATGCCGATGCCGCTGTCGATCACATCCAGCAACAGCTCCCGGGGAGACAGGGCGGGTTGTAGTTGCAGGCGCACCTCGATACCGCCGACATCGGTGAATTTCAATGCATTGCCCAGCAGGTTGTCGACAATCTGACGCAGTCCATCAGCATCGAGCACAACCACTGGCGCTGGATCGGGCGCGCGATCCAACTGGAGTGACAGCCCTCTCCGCAGTGCCTCCGGCCGGATTGCTTCCAGTGCACGGGCACAGAGTTGGCCGACGTCGCAGGGCGTGGGATGCGGCCTGAAGCTGCCGCTGGCAAGGCGCGAGAACGCCAGCGAGCGATCGAGCAGCCTGCGCAGCGAGTGGCCGGCGGCAAGGGCAGCCGCGAGCAGTTCACGCTGCCCCTTGGGCAGGTGTGACTGGCTCAGCAGGTCGATCGAAGCCAGTACTGTCTGCGCGGAATTGCGCACTTCATGGCTGATCATTCCCGCCGCGCGCCCGAGGCGTTGTTCCGCGCGGCCGATTCGCCAGCGTAACGCCTGCCAGAGCACGGGCAGGCCGATGAGTGCCGCGGCCAGACACAGCAGCCAGAGCAGGAGCGGGGAACGCACCCGATCCAGTGCGCTCTCGATGGATGTGGGCAGCATCTGCTGCGCCCACAACTCCAGCAGGCCTGCGTGCTCTTCGAGGGTGATGGCGCGCAGCGCCTGATCGATGCGCGCCAGCAGCTGCTGGTCCTCCCGGCGGACAAGCAGGTGCAAATCGGTGGAGAATCCGCTGTCGAACGGGTGCAATTGCAGGTTTCCCGTGAAGTGCTGCCGGATCATCGAGTGCAGCGTTGCTTCCAGCCCGATCGCAGCATCGGCGTTGCCGCTTTCAACAGCGGCCAGGGCCGCATGGCGGTCGGGGAGATGCAGGAGGTGGATCCGGGGGTGGTGGATCGTCAGCCAGTCGGCATAGGGACCGCCTTCAACTACGGCCAGCAGCTGCGCCCTCACGCCGGTAATGTCACGGGGCGGGTGCTCGCCTTTACGCACAGCCAATACCGTCTTGCCGCCATGGAAGGCGCCGGAGGCCCTCAGGTCGGGACAGGGAAGCGGGTGATGCGAGGGGCTGCCCATGACCAGCACCAGGTCGGCCTCGTCCCGGCAGACGGCAGCGACCGCTGCGCTCGTGCTGGGGTAGTTGAGATCGCGGAAGCGCAGGCCGGAATGCCGAGCCACAAGCTTGGCATAGCCATGGGCGAGGGTGGGCAGTGCGCTTGAATCCGCCAGCGTTGGGGGGAGCGGTCGCAATGATGGCGCGGTGGCAACCCGCACTTCGCGGCCGGCGGACCATCTCCGCAACTGTGCATCCTCGGCCGATGCAGCCGGCAGCAGGATCAGGGCCAGCAACAACGTGCACGACGTGCGCAGACGGAGGCGAACGCGCCGCCTCATTGGATCTCCAGCTGCTGCCGCAGTGCATAGATCTCCGCATCATTGCGCAACCCGAGCTTGCGCAGGGCCGCGACCTTCTGGGTACTGACCGTCTTGACGCTGCGGTGGCGACGCAGCGCGATTTCCGAGACAGTCAGGCCGGCCAGGAGCAGGTCCAGCACTTCGCGTTCATTGCGGCTGAGTTCCTCGCGGCACGCCGGGAACAGGCAATCGGCAGGGAGGCGGCACAGCCCCTGCGAGATGCGCACGATGGCATCAGACAGCATCTCCAGGGGCTCGGACTTGCTGACTACGCCGGAGATGCCGGTCGCCAGCAGGTGGTCGATGCGGGTGGATGGCGTCAGCGTGGCGAAGGCGAGCAGGGGAATATGTGGGAAGCACTCGCGCAGCAGCGGAACCAGCTCATCACTGCTGCGGTCGCCAGGCGCCAGGGTGAGATCGATGATGGCGACATCCACTGCCAACTGGCGCAGGCTGCCGATGAGCTCATCGCTGCGGGTGTGGCTGGCGACAATGCTGAAGCGGACGTCGTGGGACAGGTGCAGGGCGGTGCCGCGGCGGACGATTTCGTGATCGTCGAGGAGTGCCAGCCGCAGTCGGCGCGGTGCAGGATATCCATTCATGCGCAGGGAGGTGATCGGCGCCCGCAGGGCGTGGCGATCATTCTGGCGCCGCTGTCGCGTCGAGCATCGAACTTGTTGGAATTTTGCGATTATTCCTAAGAATCGATGCGTAAAGCCCATCAATTCAATGCCGCCGATTGATGAGGTGGATCGTCAGTACCCAATCAAGCGTTTCGGGGTACTTCGCTCGCGCTGCGCAGGTCGCGGGCCATTTCGCTGGTCGCAGCCCATCCGAGATCCGCATACAGTGGTTTCCCTTGGGTGGTAGCGTGCAGCACCGCGTAGGCCACCGCTCGTCCGGCGAATGCATGGTCGGCCAGTTTCATCAGTTGGCGGGCGATGCCGCGACGCCGATAGCCGGGCTCCACGTAGACATTGAGTACGTAGCCGCGCGTGTCCTGCTCTGGATGGGCGGGGTGGGGCGGCCAGTCGATCAGCATCAGGCCAATGCCTGCGATGGGTTGTCCATTGTCGGAAAGGACATGGCCGAAGTAGTCGCCTGACACCAGGCGCGGTTCGAGCCAGGTACGGAACGGGGCCGCCATCTGCTGAAGGATCTCTTCGCTCCGGCCGCTTTCACGGAACATCGCTTCTCGGTGAGCGCAGATGAGGTCGAGGTCGCACGGAAGGATCTGCCGGACTTCGAATCCATTCCAGGAGGTTGTGATGGCATCGTCCGCGGGGCTGTTCATCGATCGTGTATCCGTTCCGGCCTTGCTGGCCTGCCCAGCATCGTATCTGCAGGGCGCGTCGAGAGTGCACCACGTTGCAATGATTGATGATCGACTGATGCTCCAGGACGATCGACCCGGGCAGAAGGTGCCGCGTCATCGCACCGATTGCGGCACCCGCCTCAGCTTGCGGGTGTCGTAACCCATGGCCGCAATCCGCTCGACCGCCTGCTGGTAGTCACTGTCCGACACCTGCGGGGTGCGGGCCATGTACCAGACGTAATCGCGCTTGCTTCGTGCCACGATGGTCTGGCGGTAGCTTTCATCGAGCCAGGCGATCACGTACTCAGCCTGGATCGGCCAGATGAACTGCATGCCCCAGACCGCGCCGTTGCCTTCCTTCTCGACACGGCCGATGGGGTGCATGGACTTCTGTGGCGCTTCGAAGCTGCCTTTGCGGTACGTGAAGGTGGTCTGGATGCGTCCATCGGGGCGCAGGGCATAGCTCTCCACGGCGTCGAAGGCTTCGCGCTCAGGGCGCGACGGGATATGCGCGATCACGTACCAGTCGCCCATGAAGCGCGGCACATCCACCGACGGTGGACGCGGCAACGGGCGGGTGTCGCTGGAACTGCAGCCGGAACCGAACAGGCCGACCGCGATCAGGGGAAGCAGCGGAAACATGCGCATCGGGCACCTCAGCGGGGTCGGAACAGATAGTGGGCCACCAGCCACTGCTGGCCGTCGTCGTAGCCGAACAGCTCGGCGCATGCCATCCAGAACATCCGCCAGCGCTGCCACCAGACCTTCGCTGCAACCTGGCCATAGGTGGCGATCAACACCGGCATCACCTGCTCGCGGGCTGCATCCTGGTTGGCCAGCCAGTGGTCGGCCGTGCGCTGGTAATGGGTGCCGTCCAGCAGCCAGCGTTGCTCCAGGCGCAGGTCGCGCTGGAAATGCAGCAGTGTGTCGGCCGCCGGCATCAGTCCTCCGGTAAAGAAGTGGCGACCCATCCAGTTGTCGCCGCCGTCTGCCTCGAACGGATACATCAGTGTGCGATGGGCGAAGATGTGCACGAACAGTGCACCGTCCGGTTTCAGCCACCGTGCGATGCCTGCCAGCAGGCGCTGGTAGTTGCGTACGTGCTCGAACATCTCCACCGAGATACAGCGGTC
The DNA here is from genome assembly GCF_054473855.1 of Stenotrophomonas genospecies 3. Classification (NCBI taxonomy): domain Bacteria; kingdom Pseudomonadati; phylum Pseudomonadota; class Gammaproteobacteria; order Lysobacterales; family Lysobacteraceae; genus Stenotrophomonas; species Stenotrophomonas genospecies 3. The sequence goes on along the minus strand of NZ_JBTMUR010000002.1, from coordinate 508,382 downwards.
GAACCGGGCCGTCGGCAGGTCAAGCTGGTTGACGTCGCGGGTCATCACCTCGACGTTGCCCAGGCCGCGCGCCTGGCACTGCGCCCTGATGTACTGGCGTTGGCTGTGCGAGTTGGAGACGGCGGTGATATGCGCCTGCGGGTAACGTTCGGCCATCCACAGGGTCAATGAGCCCCAGCCGCAGCCCAGCTCAAGTATCTGCTGGCCATCGGCCAGTCCGGCACGCTGGCCGTACAGTTCCAGCATGGCGTCCTCGGCCTGGTCCAGCGTTTCGCGCCCGGTGGCGTAGTAGCAGCTGCTGTACTTCAGCCGCTTGCCCAGGCAGGCCTGGAAGAATGCCGCGGGAACTTCGTAGTGCTGGCGGTTGGCCGCTTCGGTATGCAGCGCGAGTGGGCTGTCGGCCAGCTCGGCGATGCGCTGGCTGAAGCGTGCCGATTGGCCTTCGATGCCGCCTTCGCTTTCCTCATGCAGGCGTTGCGCGCACAAGCGGCGGATGCCCGCACGCAGCGCCGCATCGGGCACCAGCCCACGTTCGGCCCAGGCGATCAGCCCGGTTTCCGCATCTCCGGCCGGATTCAGTGAAGGGATCGCGCTCATGCGGAATGCTCCTTGGAAGAACGGGAGAACCAGGGAAAGAACATCGATGTAGTGCGCTGGTAGGCGCGGTAGTCGTCGCCTCGGCTGCGCAGCGCTTGCTTTTCAGTGAAGGGAATGCCGCTGAGATAGCGCAGGAACACGTACATCAGCAGCGGGCCGGCCCAGGCCAGCCACCACAGTGGCGAGCCGACCGCGAGCAGGACATAGCTGAACCAGTGCAGCCACTCGAAGAAGTAATTGGGGTGGCGGGAGTAACGCCAGAGCCCCTCGCGGCAGGTGCGGCCCTTGTTCGCTGGATTCGCGCGGAACCGGGCCAGTTGATGGTCGGCCAGGCTCTCGCCGCCGACGCTCAGCAGCCAGACGAGTGCGGCGGCCACGATCCACAACGTCGTGCTTGTCTGCGGATTGTCAGCCACCGCGACGAAGGGCAGGGCGAACAGCACGACCAGCAGCGCCTGGGCCATGAAGAAGCCGAAGATCTTGCCTTGATGCCCTTGCCAGTGCTCGCGCAGATAACGGTAGCGGCCGTCTTCCTGTTCGTGGCGGACCCGGCGCCACAGGTGCAAGGCGAGTCGACTGCCCCACAGGCCACCGAGCACGCCGAGCGCCATCCGTGGCGCCGCCGCACCATCGCCGAGCCACGCCAGCAACAGGGCTGATGCGCCCACGCCCTTGGCCCAGAGCACATCGACCACGCCGATGTTGTCGTGGCGGCGCTGCCAGGCCCAACCCCAGCTCATCACAAGTACGGCATACAGCAGGACCCACAACAGATTGATCATGACGGTGCTCCTGCCAAGGGCGGCGGGAGGGTGCGGGAGCCGCGACGAGCGGCCATGCACAGCAGCGAAAGCGCGATGCTCCAGCCCACACCCAGCACCAGCAGGCCCTGCCACAGCGGCGCAGTGAAACGGACCGCCTCGAAACCGCGCGATGCGGAGATATACGCCAGCGGGGCCAGCAACAGGCCGAACAGGGCTGGCAGGGCAGGGTGGCGCAGCAGGAAGCGCATCGACGTGGTCAGCGTCATCGCAAACGCGGCCCACAACGCCATGATCCAAAGGGGTGGAGTCCAGCCCAGCGGGGCAGCAGCGTAGCGCACGGCGCCGCTGGCGGCGGCACTGGCATCGACCAGCCACGCGCAGGCCAGCGCCAGCAGCATCAGCCGAAGGTCCAGTCGAGGGTGCGGTGAAGTCAGCAGCTGGCTGCCGATATAGATCGTTGCGGCCAGCAGCGCCGGCCACTGCCAGCCTCGCCCTGCGCCGGCCACGGCACACAGCCAGACCAGCTGGTTGCCAAGCAGATTGGCCCAGAACCGGCGCATGTCAGCGGCTGTCGCCCGCAGCGAGGACGGGCCGGTGGTCCGGACGGGCCAGCAGCAGATGCGAGACGCCGATCGAACGTTCCAGGAAGCCGCCCTCGCAATAGGCCAGATAGAACTCCCACAACCGGCAGAAGCGCGCATCAAAGCCCTGAGCCTGCACCGCAGGCAGCTGGGCCAGGAAGCGCTGGCGCCAGGCGCGCAGGGTCAGTGCGTAGGAGTGGCCGAAGTTCTGCTGGGCGATCAGCTGCAGGTCGCTGGATCGGGTCTTGGCGGCCATGATCGCGTTGATCGATGGGATGAAGCTGCCCGGAAATACATAGCGCTTGATGTAGTCGACGCTGCGCCGGGCCTGTTCGTAGCGATGGTCCTCGATGGTGATGGCCTGCAGCAGGGCAACGCCATCCGGCTTGAGCAGGCGTTGCAGCGTAGCCATGTAGGTGTCCAGGTACTCGGCGCCGATCGCTTCGATCATCTCGATCGAGACCAGCTTGTCGAACTGGCCCTGCAGGTCGCGGTAGTCCTGCATCAGCAGCGTGACCTGATCCTGCAGGCCCGCCGCCTCTACGCGCTGGGCGGCCAGCGCATGCTGTTCCGCGGAGATGGTGGTGGTGGTCACATGGCAGCCATAGTGCTGGGCGGCGTGTACCGCGAAACCGCCCCAGCCGGTGCCGATCTCCACCACGCGGTCGCCTGGCTTGAGTTGCAGCTGCTGGCAGATGCGGTCCAGCTTGCGCCGCGAGGCGGATTCCAATGGCTCGGATTCGCTGGCGAACATCGCCGACGAGTACATCAGGTCCGGCGACAGGAACAGGGCAAAGAAGTCGTTGCCCAGGTCATAGTGCGCGGCGATATTGCGGCGACTGCCTTCGCGGCTGTTGCGGCGCAGGCGGTTCCAGGCCCGCAGCATCCCCCCACCCAAGCGGGCCGGGCCACGCTCCATGCCGTCGAGCAGATCGCGATTGCGCACCAGCAGCCGGATCAGTGCCACCAGATCATCGCAGTGCCACTCGCCCTGGATGTAGCTTTCACCTGCGCCCACGCTGCCTTGCGCAGCAACCTTGCGATAGAACGACGGGTCTTCGATGGTGACGGTGACATGCAGTTCGCCGCGGGCATCGCCCAGCCAGACCTCGCCCAGTGCGTCGCGCACGCACAGCCGACCGTCGCGCATGGGGGCAAGCTGGGCCAGCAGGCGGCGGCGCAGGAACGCGTCCAAGGCACCGGGGCGCGGCAGGGCAACCCAGGGAGTCATCGAGTTCATCGCGGTTTCTCGGCAAGAGTGGGGTGGTCGTGCACCGGGTTGCGTTTCAACCACAGCCGCAGTGCGTGCCAGTGAATGGCGGCCACCACCTGGGTGGTCATCAGTGGATAGCAGGCCAGGACGCGGGCCAACCCGCGGCCATCCAGGGTGTGCCGTTGCATGACCTGGGTGGCATCAAACTGGCGCGCGCCGTCGCGCCAGACCTGCATGTGCACGCGCAGATCCTCATCCGGGCAGTTGAACCGCCAGTCGTAATGGCAATCCATCGGCATGAAGGGCGAGACATGGAAGCACTTGTCGAACCGCCAGCGCAGCGAGTTGCCTTCGTGCGTGGCCGTCGCGACCGGCAGCACATAGGCGTGCCGTTCCTTCCAGGGCGTGTTGGTGATCTCGGCGACAATGCAGTCCAGCGTGCTGCCGTCTGCCTGGTAGCAGTAGTAGAAACTGACCGGGTTGAACACGTGCCCGGCAAAGCGAAGATGGGTGAGCAGGCGCACCGGGCCGGTCGGCCGGTAGCCAAGCGTGTGGGCAGCGTGATCGCGGATGGCATCGGCCAGTGGCCGTGCGGGATCGCCGAAGTAGTCGCTGCGGCGGAACTCGGCCAGGTTGCGGCGATTGACCGACCACAACCAGCGCCCGTCGAACACCGTATCGAGTTCGTCCAGATCGAGCAGCAGCTGGGCGATGGGGTAACGGAAGGCATGCGGGTGCGGATGATGCCGGCGATGCATCACCTGCCCGATGTAGAGCGCGCTGGCACTCATGCCGCCACCTCATCCGCGGCGGATGCCAGCCGATGTGGAGCGCAGGCCTGCAGGGCATCGACCACGCGGCGGGCGCTGCGGATGCCATCCTCATGGAAGCCCCAGCCCCAATAGGCGCCTGCGAACCACGTATGGCGACGGCCCTGCAGTTCCGCCCAGCGCTGCTGTGCCCGCACCGCGGCGTGGTCGTGCACCGGGTGGGCATAGCGCAGCGTACGCAGTACTTTGGCCGGATCGATTGCCTCGCTGCGGTTGAGGGTAACCACCAGGGGCGTATCGCCGGGCAGGCCCTGCAGCAGGTTCATGCAGTAGCTGACCGTGCAGGGCGCGGCGCGATCCTCTGGCACGTGCGCGTTCCATGCTGCCCACGCCTTGCGGTTGCGCGGCAGCAATGACGCATCGGTGTGCAGCACCGCTTCATTGGTTTGATAGCGGATGGCGCCGAGCACGTCGCGCTCGATGGGGTTGGCGTCGGCAAGCAACGCCAGCGCCTGGTCGCTGTGGCAGGCCAGGATGACCTCATCGAAGCCTTCCACGCCGGCCGCGCTGTGCACGCGCGCGCCCCAGGGCATGCGCTCGACCGACTGCACCGGGCACTCCAGCCGCTCATGCACCCGCCAGCGGGCGCGCAGGGCATCGACATAGCGTGCCGATCCGCCGCTCACCACCCGCCACGGCGCGCGCCCGCTCATCTGCAGCATCTGGTGGTTGGCCATGAACTGGGCCAGATAGCGCGCCGGGAAGTCCTGCACGGTGGCGGTCGGTGAGGACCACAGTGCCGAGGCCATCGGCAGCAGGTGCTCGTCGATGAAGGCCTCGCCATAGCGCTGGCTGCGCAGGTACTCGCCGAGCGTGGGGCCGTCTTCCTCGGCCAGCAGCAACGGCGCATCCCGATAGAACCGGCGCAGGTCGGCCAGCATGCCCCAGAATCGAGGTGACACCAGGTTGCGGCGCTGGCAGAACAGGCCATCCAGCGAGGTGGCGTTGTACTCCACGCCGCTGCGCTCGCTGTGCATCGAGAAACTCATCGTGGTCGGCTGCGAAGCCACACCCAGCTCGTCGAAGAGCGCGGTCAGCAGCGGATAGTGCTGGGGATTGAACACGATGAACCCGGTATCCACCGCCATGCGTGTGCCATCCACCTGCACGTCGTGCGTGTGGGTATGGCCACCGAGGTAGTCGTTGGCCTCGAACAGTGTGACGTCGTGCTGGCCATCGAGCCACCAGGCACTGGCCAGCCCCGCGATACCCGAGCCGATGACGGCGATGCGCATGTCAATACCTCGCCTTGGCCAGGACCCACTCGGGGATGGGCTTGAGACCTTTGACCAGGCCCAGCGCCGCCATCGCGCGCAGTCCGTACCAGGTCAAATCCACTTCCCACCAGCGGAAGCCCTGGCGGACAGTGCCGGGGAAGAAGTGGTGGTTGTTGTGCCAGCCTTCGCCGAAGGTGAGCAGCGCCAGCCAGAGGTTGTTGCGGCTGTCATCGCGTGTGTCGAAGCGGCGGCGGCCGAATCGATGCGCCAGCGAATTGATGGTGACCGTGGCATGGAACAGCACGATGGTGGAGATGAAGAAGCCCCACACCAGCAGCTGTGGGCCGGAGGTGTGCAGGCCCGGTGCCCAGCGCTCCAACCCGGCGCCCAATGCATACAGCGCTGCGGCCAGCAGTACCGGTACGGCCGTATCGAAACGGTCCAGCCAGCGCAGTTCGGGGAAGCGTGCCAGGTCCGGTACCCGCGACAGATCGGTGGCGAACGCCTCGCGGGTCAGGAACCAACCCATGTGGCTGCGCCAGAAGCCGCCCTCGCGTGGCGAGTGCGGATCCAGCGGCTGGTCGGCATGCCGATGGTGATGGCGATGATGGGCGGCCCACCAAAGCGGCCCACGCTGCACGCTGGAGGCGCCGATGACAGCGAACACGAACTGCACCGTTCGCGATGCCTGGAAGGTCCGGTGCGAGAAATAGCGGTGATAGAACGCCGTGATGGCGAACATGCGCACCGCATAGAGCACTGCGGCGACGATCACCGCTGTCCATGAGATTCCGACCCAGAGCACAGCGATGCAGGCCAGGTGCATCAGTGCGAATGGCACGGCGCGCAACCAGTCGATGCGGCCGGGCTGTTCGTCGGTGGTCTCTGCGACGTTGCCGGTGTCGATCCAGCGCTGCAGCGTACGCAGCAGGCGCGAGCGTCGACGGGGGAGGGGCGCTACAGAGGCCATTGGGGGATCTCGGCGGGTGTCGTGTCTACCTGTACGCAGCAGCGCGTGCAATGGATGCGCTGCCACGCGAAGAATCTCGACTTCACCTGGGCGTCACGGCGCAGCGGTCGACCAGAGGATGCGTCCAGGCCTGCTGCCATTCCGCGGCAGTCTGCTCGGCAGCAGGCGAGCTGAAGCGCACCGTCACCTGCGGATAAGTGCCGCGTGCATCGCGCAGGTTGCTGGTACCGCGGAATTCCAGCAGGCGGCGGTCGGTGCTGGCATAGACCAGTGACAGACGCGGGGCGATGCTGCCGTACCAGGTGTCCAGACTGACGTCGATCGACTGGGCATCAATACCCTGCCAACGTACCGGACCGATGCGCCGCACCTGCACCGGGAAGTAGCGCTGCCGCCCCGGCACCAGGAAGGGCAGGCTGATGCGTTCGCCGCGCAGCAGCGCCGGCCAGTGCAGGTGCACCGCCGCGTCGAACCCTGCATCGATCACCGCGTCCGGCGGCAGTTCAAGCCGGCGCTGATGCGGCTGGCTGGCGGCATCTTCCTTCCAGGCAATCGACACCGAGTCGCCAGTGGCGTCGACTTCGGCGGTCTGGCCGCTGCGGCGGTCCTGCAGCGAATAGCCCCGTGCCTGCGGGCGGGCGCTGGCGGGCAGATGCTTGCGGGCGAAGGGCTGGCCATCCGGGCACTGGTACAGCACCCAGCGTTCGGCACCCTCCGTTGCCTCGCGCCGCCAGTGCACTTCACGGTAGAGGATGTCGCCCTGCGCGGAGGTGGCCACACCCTCACTTCGCAGCCAGGGTGCCGCCAGCGCGGCATGGGGCAGGCACAGCAGCAGCCAGGCAGTGCGCATGGTGTTCATCCGGAAGGGTAGGTCTCTCAGGTCATACGGTGGGGGCGCCCGGTTGGATGCGCAGTGCCGACTGCATCCAATGGCTGCCCCTGCACGTACAGAGGACAGACCTTCACCCGCCCGCCGCGAACGCAGATGTACCCTGACGCCGCCAGCACACTCCTCAACTTCGATAGCGCACGCACCGTGTCCAGTTCCCAGCAGCCGAGCAGCGAGCCGACGAACTGGGCCGGTGACATGGACGGCGTGGCGCGGCTGCGCGACCGCGAGTGTTTCATGCGGATCTACGACTACTTCATGCCGCGGCTGTGCGTGTACCTGCGCGGCCTGGGCGCACCCGATGCCGTAGCCGAAGAGCTGGCGCAGGAATGCCTGTTGCGCCTATGGCTGCGGGCCGCCGATTTCGATCCGGCACAGGGGGCGCTGAGTACGTGGTTGTATCGCATCGCCCGCAACCTGCATATCGATCGAGTGCGCCGTGAGCGCAGCTGGATGCAGGTGCAGGCGGCGGTGGAGGACGCGGCGACGCTGGATGTGATCGAGCGCAGCAGCGCCGAGCAGTTCGCCGACCAGGCGCGTCTGCGCCAGCGCATCAACGAGCTGCCTGCGGTGCAGGCGCGGCTGGTGCGGATGTCCTATTTCGAGGCCAAGAGCCACAGCGAGATCGCCGAAGCGCTGGGCATGCCGCTGGGGACGGTCAAATCGCATTTGCGCCGTGCCTTCCTGCAACTGCAGGCGAAAGTGGGAGGTGTGCTGTGAATCCGCACCACCACCTGCACGAATCCACGCTGATGAGCTATGCCGCGGGTGCGCTGTCGTCGCCGTTGAGCATCGTGGCCGGTGCCCATCTGGAGCAGTGCCCGCATTGCCGTCAGCGCCTGCGCGATGCTGAGGCGATCGGTTCGGTACTGCTGGAGCAGACCCAGCCGCCTGCAACCGACACGCGGCGCGAACAGTTGCGCGAGGCCATGCTGATGCAGCTGGCCACGGAAACGCCGATGGCCATGGCGGAATCCCTGCGCCCTATGCCGAAGGAGCGGCCCGAGGCCGATCCCGATCATCTGCCGGTATCATTGCATCCCTACTTTGGCACCTCGCTGGGTGACCTGCGCTGGCGTTGGATGGCGCCGGGGGTGCACTGCATCCGGGCCGAGCAGATGCCCTCGCTGATCATGCTGAAGATCGCCCCCGGCAAGTGCCTGCCCATGCACAGCCATGGCCGCAGCGAGCTGACTCAGATCCTGCGCGGTTCCTACAACGACGCGCTGGGGCTGTTCGCGCCGGGTGACGTGGCGGATCTGGACGAGGAGGTGGAGCACCAGCCGGTGACCGCGCCGGGTGTGCCGTGCATCTGCGTGTCTGCGTTGGATGCGCCGTTGGTGTTCAGCGGTTGGCTGGCGCGGAAGATCCAGCGTTTCGTGAAACTGTGAGGCGGGTGCGATGATGGTCGGGACAGGTGCACTACGGATTCTGTTGACCGGTGCCGCAGGCCTGGTCGGGCAGGGTGTGGTGCTGGCCTGCCAGCGCTCACCGCAGGTCTCCCGCCTGACCGCGCTGGTTCGTCACCCAGGCAGTCTGAGCGGCACCGGCAGCGAACTGATTGTCCCGGACTTTCTGCGTATCCAGGAGCGGGTGGAGGAGCTTGCCGGGTTCGATGCATGCCTCTACTGCGCCGGAGCGCCACCGGTCGGCACCGCCGAGGCCGAGTACCGACGCGTTACCGTGGACACCACACTGGCGGTAGCCCGTGCCTGGGTGGCCGCGAATCCCGAGGGATGCTTTCTGTATGTATCCGGTGCGGGTGCGGACCCTCAGAGCCGGCTGATGCCGCTGAGGGTCAAGGGCGAGACCGAAGTTGCTTTGCAGGCCCTGCCGATGCGCTCGGTGATGCTGCGCCCGGGTGGCGTCAGGCCGGTCGCGGGAACCGGCACCCGTCATGCCCTGTTGAAGCCGTTGTACTGGGGCGGCGCGCCGTTGATGAAGCTGGCCGGTGCGATTGCGCCTTCGTTGATGACCAGCAATCTGGCCCTGGGCCAGGCGATGATTGCGTTGGCCGGCAGGGAGCATCCGCCGGCCACGGTGGAGTGCGCAGACATCAACCGGATCGCCGCTGGCATGCGTGATCCGGCGTCCTGACCTCAGTGCGTCGCCCCCAGCGCGGTGCGTACCGCCGCTGCAAGATCACTGCGGGTAAACGGCTTTGGCAGCAATGAAACCGCGCGTCCCTGGCTGCCCACCTGGTCGTGGTCACGTGGATAGCCCGACGTGAACAGGACGGCGACTTCCGGCCAGCGTTCACGGACTTCGTGCACCAGTTCCCACCCCGACATGCCGGGCATCACCACGTCCGAGAACAACAGATCCACCTTGGTGTCGGGGCGCTCCAGCAGCCGCAGCGCGGAGGGGCCGTCGTGGGCTTCCAGCACGCGGTAACCGAGCAGCCGCAGCGCATCCACCGTGTGGGCGCGGACATCGTCATTGTCCTCGGCGACCAGAATGGTTTCCTCGCGCGGTGAGTAACCCGCCAGGCCGGTCTGTGGGGTGCGTGCTTCGCAGGGCAGGGCCAGCGGAGAGCGCGGGAACATCATGGTGATGCTGGTGCCGCCGCCTTCCACCGAGTCGATCAGCACGTGGCCACCGGACTGCTTGACGAAGCCATGCACCATGGACAGGCCAAGCCCGGTGCCGCGGCCAACCTGCTTGGTGGTGAAGAACGGCTCGAACACGCGCGCCAGGGTCGCCGCGTCCATGCCGTGGCCATTGTCGCGAACCCGCAGCATCACGTACTCGCCAGGCGCTGCATCGGGAAACAGGGCGGCGTAGTCGTGGTCGAGATGGCTGTTGTCGACTTCGATCACCAGCCGGCCGCCATGCGGCATCGCATCGCGGGCATTGACCGCCAGGTTCAGTACGGAGGCCTCCAGCTGGCTGATGTCGATCTCCACGCACCAGATGTCCTCGGCATTGCGGATCTCCAGCTGCACCAGCTCACCCAGTGCACGCTGCAGCATGTCGTGCATGTCCAGCAGGCGTTCGTTGAGGTTGGCGGCCTGGCTGTGCAGCGGCTGGCGACGGGCAAATGCCAGCAGGCGCTGGGTCAGGCTGGCGGCACGGCCGACGCCTTTCAGTGCATTGTCCAGTGCACGGCTGACCATTGCCCCGGGTTCTCCGGCGCGTTCGTTGAGCAGCATGGCGTGCTCGACGTTGCCGGAGATGACCGTCAGGATGTTGTTGAAATCATGGGCGATGCCGCCGGTGAGCTGGCCGACCGCCTCGATCTTCTGCGACTGGCGCAGTGCGTGTTCTGCCTGCAGCCGCGCGGTGGTTTCCACCGCCTCGGAGACCACGGCGGTGACCACGCCTTCGGTATCCAGCAGCGGGCGGAACGAGAAGTCGAAGCTGCGCCGCCCGGTCGGGAGTTCCAGTTCCAGTGCATGCAGCGAACTGCGGCCCTGTACGGCTGCAGCGACGGCCTGTTCGATCAGCGCACTGATGCCATCGGTTGTGGCAAACCAGAGCGATTCGCCGAAGCGCGCGCCAACAGTGTCCTTCTTGTCCGCAAGCACCGCGGCCAGTGACGCGTCATTGGCATCAACCACGCGTCCGGACAGATCCAACAGCACCTGATGCTGGAAGCTGGATTCGAAGATCGCCTGCAGGCGCCGCTTGCTGGCCCGCAACTCGGCGGTGCGTGCCTGCACCTGTCGCTCGAGAACCTGGTTGTCCTCGCGCAGCGCCAGTTCGGCCTGCTTCAACAGTGAAACATCGCTGCCCATGCAGATGTAGCCGACCACGCTGCCATCGGCCGCATGTTCCGGTACGCAGTCCATCTGCACGAATCGGGATTCGCCGCTGCGGTGGACCAGTTCGACCTGGAAGCTGGTGCGCTCGCCCTGCAGTACCCGCTCCAGGCTGGGCAGGGCGTGCTCGAAGGCGGAAATGCCGGTGACATCCCGTGCCGCGCGACCCAGCAGTTCGGCCAGGCTGACGCCGTGCCAGTCCAGGAACGCCTTGTTCGCGAAGCGGTAGCGATGCGCCGCGTCGAGCTGGGCGATCAGCGCAGGGACGGCATCGGTTACCTGCTGCAACTGCGCCTGGCTGTCGTTCAGTGCGGCCTGCGCCTGCACAAGCTGGGTGCGTTCATGGGCCTCCTGCCGCGCACGACGGATCGCATCCGGCAGGCGCTGCAGGCGCTGCTTGACCACGTAGTCGCGCGCGCCGCGGGTCAGGGCCTGCACGGCCAACTCCTCGGTAAGCGTGCCGGAAACGAAGATGAAAGGGGTCTGCGGAATCCGCTCGCGTGCCAGTGCAAGGGCCGCATCGCCGTCGAATCCGGGCAGCACATGATCGGCCAGGATCACATCGAAGGCGCGATTCTCAATTGCCTCGATGAAGGCATTGCGGGTCCACAGGCGCTCGGCCTCGAAATCGAGGCCGGCACGCTGCAGCTGTGCGCTGATCAGCTCCGCATCAAGCGCGCTGTCCTCCAGCATGAGGATGCGCAGGCGCTCGCTGCGGCGCGATCCATCACGCATTGTGCTGCCCCGAGCCGTTGGGCCGATACGGCGGGGGCTGGTTGGTGATGCCCCAGAACATGCCCAGCCCCTGGATAGCGTCGAAGAACTCCTTGAAGTCCACTGGCTTGACCACGAATGCGTTCACGCCCAGTTCGTAACTGCGCACGAGATCCTGTTCTTCGCGCGACGAGGTCAGCATCACCACCGGGGTGCTGCTCAGCTGTGGGTCACCACGCACCTGTTCCAACACTTCCAGACCGTTCACCTTGGGCAGCTTCAGGTCCAGCAGCACCACCACCGGGCCGCCGTGCATGGCGCCGGCGAACTTGCCTTCGCAGCGCAGGTAATCCAGCGCCTCGGCACCATCGCGTACATGGATGACATCGTTCAGCAACTGGCAGCGCGACAACGCGGCCAGCGTCAGCTCGGCATCCTTGGGGCTGTCCTCCACCAGGAGGATCGGCCGCAGGTCCCTCATGGGTGATCTCCTGTGGAACGGGGTAGGGTGAAATGAATTGTGGCGCCCTTGCCGGGCTCGCCCTCGGCCCAGGTACGGCCGCCATGGCGGCCGATGATGCGGCGTACATTGGCCAGGCCGATGCCGGTGCCTTCGAATTCTTCGACGTGATGCAGGCGCTGGAACACACCGAACAGCTTGTCCACGTAGCGCATGTCGAAGCCGCAGCCGTTGTCACGCACGAAAAAGTGGTCTTCGTCGACGTTGCGCTCGTGACCGACCTCGATAACGGCCTGCTCGCGCTCGCGGGTGAACTTGATCGCGTTGGCCAGCAGGTTCTGCCAGACCAGACGCAACATCGTGGGATCGGCCTCCACCTCGGGCAGCGGCGCCAGCGTCCATTGCACGTCGCGTCCGGCGTAGTCCAAAGCCAGGCTCCGGTGCATATCTTCGGCCAGCGCCGCCATATCCAGCCGTACCCGGCCGAGCGTGGAACGGCCCATCTGCGAGAAGCTCAGCAGATCGTCCACCAGTGTCCCAGCGGATTTGGCCGACTCCACGATCGTATCCAGGAAGCGGCGCTCGGTATCGTTGAGGCGTTCGCCGGCCGAGCTGCCCAGCAGCTCCGAGTAACCGACGATGTGGCGGAACGGCGCGCGCAGGTCGTGGCTGACCGAATAGGAAAACGCTTCGAGTTCCTTGTTGCTGCGGACCAGCTGCTCGTTGAGCTCGGCCATTTCCTCGGCCTTGCGCAGCACGATATCGACGATGGCGGTGCGCATTTCGTGTGCGGCATCGCAGTCGGCGTCGGTCCACGGCAGGCTGCGTTGCCGTACGGTCTCTTTCCAGGCTTCGAATGAACTGCGCGGGGACAGTGCCACGCCGGGCGCCGCCGCTTTGCGTGGGTCGCCACCCCAACGCACGGTGCGCACCACTTCCGGGCGGAACCACATCAGATAGCTGTCGTGCAGCTGCGAAATGGACACCGCCAGTACGCCGCTGGCCACGTCGGACAGGCGCGCGCCGGGCGCCCAGTTGGCTGCCAGATGGTCACTGCAGTACGTTTCCTGCCCGGTCTGCTGGGTAGCCAGCCAATCAGCCAGGGCCAGCACGTCGCTGGCGGGTGGGCACTCACCCACGCGCATGCAGTCGCCCCTGTGCACGATGGCCGCACCGGCAGCGCCGGTCAGCGACAGCAGGCTGGCTTCATCGTGGCGCAGCGCAGCCATGAAATCCTCGTCGCCGGCCATGCGTGCCAGCAGCTTGACCAGCACCGAGCGGCGCGCCACGCGCTCTTCGATGGCGCGTGCACGCTCCTTCAGGGCGATCTGCAGTGACAGGATCTGGCCCATGAACTCGCAGGCAGTGCGCACGTGGTAGGGCAGGCGGCGTGGCTGCACCGTGTGGCAGGACACCAGGCCCCACAGTTGGCCCTCGTGCACCAGCGACACCGACATCGATGCGCCGGTGCCCATGTTGCGCATGTACTGCAGGTGCACGGGCGAAACGCTGCGCAGCACGGCCAGGCTCAGGTCGGTAGCCGGCGCGTCGCGATGGTCCTCGGCCCGCATCAGCGGGGTAGGGGTATAGCTGTTGTCCGCGATCAGGCGCACCCGATTGCGGCGGTACAGCTCGCGGGCCTGCGCAGGAATGTCCGACTCGGGGAAGCGCAGGTCCAGGTAGGACGGCAACAGGCCGTTGCCATCTTCGGCGACCACGATGCCGTTCCAGCCGGGATCGAACTGGTAGACCAGGGTGCGATCGAAGCCGGTCAGCCGGCGCATGTGCGCGGCCGCCAGCTGGCACAGATCTTCCACGGTGGTAGCCGATTCGATGCCGGTCATCAGTTCGCGGATCGACGGATACAATTCTTCCAGCGAACCAGGCTGGCCGGGAACCGGCGCCTCCAGCTCGATCAGCAGATCGGTGGCGGAGCGATGCACCAACAATTGATGGCGGCCGTGGCCATCCAGGTGCACGGCGCCGACATGCGCGCTGCTGCCCACCGTGGCCTGCTGGAACAGCGCCTGGAAGGGCGCCAGCACGCCGCCCAGTACCTCGCTGACATGCTGCATCAACGGTTCGCCGAACTGCTGCAGCAGGCCGGGATGACTGACGGCGCGCTCGCGCACCCGCAGGGACTGCGGTTCAACGACCAGAAGCACGCCGTAGGGCTGGATCGCGCCGGGGGTGTGGATCGGTTCGCGCGCGCAACTGGACAAGGCAGTGTCGTGCGTGGACTCGGCAGAAGGCATCAAAGGCGGGACTCATGATTCGTGGATGGCTGGAATGGCCCAGCGTTGCATCCGGCATGCACGGATGGTGACGCAAAATCGTGCATTCGCATACCGGTACGTGCGTGTGAAGAACGTTTCATTCAAACCTGAATTCTTCATCTGGACATTCCAACAGCACTTGCATGTTTCGCGAAAGGTACATGTGCGCTGCACGCGCACTCGACACCGACTTGCCTAAGGTGAACGCACATTCCTGAGTGACCACGCCCCGTCAACCTGCAGACCTTGCCTTCAACGCCATACCGCATGCTTGCCGACAGCTGCCAGTTTGAGCTGCTGGATGTGGATGCCCTGCAGGATCCGGCCAGTGGGCGCCTGCTCCACCTGTACTCGCTGGTTGCGCGCTGTCTGTGCTGCGAAACGGTGTTCAAGGCGGAGGAAGGGCAAGGGCTGGTCAGCCACACCGCCGCGCGCGTGGTGCGATGCCCCACAGGTTGTGGCCAGCAGGCGTTCAAGCCGGCGTTGCTGCGTGCATGGCAGCCGCAGCGCGTCGCACAGGCCTGAGAGCACTGATACGGGGTCACAGCACCCCGGGATTGGCGCGCCACACCGCGAAGTTCAGCGCCGAGGCGAACGATATCCAGGCCAGGTAAGGCAGCAGCATCGCCGCCGCACCGCGATGGAGGCGGGCGAAGGCAACGATCGTTGCGCACACCAGCGCGATAAGTATCAGGATGTCGACGAAGGCCAGCGCGCCCAGCTTCCAGCCGAAGAACAGCCAGCTCCAGAGGGCATTGACGGCCAGCTGCACCAGATAGAGCACCAGGGCCGGTTGCGCGTTGCGCCAGCCGCGTTCGCGCCAGACCAGCCACGCCGCAATGGCCATCATGGCGTAGAGCAGGCTCCACACCGGGCCAAACACGCTGGCAGGCGGTGCCCAGGCAGGCAGGGCGAGGGTGGCGTAGAAGCTGGCGGCGGATGTCGATGCCCACGCGCCGACCGCCGCCGCCGCAAAAGTGAGCACGCCCCATCCCAGAAGACCCATAACCTGTGAACGCCGCTTCATTCCGTGCTGCTCCATCCTGCGTTTACCCGCTCATACGAACGGAAGCGGCCAATGGATGCATCCCGGGGCGATCAATCTGAAGAACCCGCAGCGCTTCCACTTCCGCCAGCTGGCAACAGCGAAGGGCGCTGGTCGAACCATTCTCGCGCCTTGGCCAGATGCCACTGGCGCTGTTCGCCATCAAGCTCGATGCCCGCGCCCAGCAGCCCCCAGCGCAGGTAGAGATCGCCACGCTTGCGCTGCTCCAGAAGATCCAGCCGCGCACGTACCGCCAGGCGATCATTCTCGGCCCGCAGGCCGTCGATCAGCAGATGACCCGGGCGCCAGCGCAACGTGGCCTGTGCATCGACCTGGCCGGAGTCGAGCAGCGACAGCGTCCAGCGCGGGTAGTCGGTGCGCTTGGCGAACACGGCCAGCAGGGGGCGTGCATCGCTCAGGGTCAGATCGGTGGTAGCGTCCACCTGGAACGGGGACTGCGCGTCGATGCGGCCCCGCTTGAACACAGCACGGCCTTTCCACGCGCTGCTGGAATCGGTGCCCGCCACCTGCACATTGCGCAGCTCCACGGTGGTGCCGGACAGATCGAAGTGGCGCTGGTTGAAGTCCCCGCGGCGAAGCGTCGCGTTCACGTCGACATCGCCGCCCATGTCCAGGCCTGCAACCTTCGCACTGGCGTTGCGCCCCTGCAGGCGCGCGGTGCCGTGGCCGACGCGGCCATCGGTGTCGAGCGTGGCGTCGCCGCTGAGGCTGCCGGTGCCACGCAGCAGGCGCACCTGTTGAGAGCCAAGGTAGCGGTTGTAGGCGGCCAGGTCAGGGATGGTCGCCTCGCTGAAACGCAACCGTGCGCGAACGCCCTTGCGCAGTTCCTGCAGGCGGCCATCGCCGGTAAGGTCCACGGCCAGGTCACGCCCGTCGAACAGCCGCACATCCTTCGCATCGCTGGGGCGCGCGGTGAAGCGGGGCAGCCGGATCGCCAGCTGTGCCTGGTTGGGGGTGCCGGCCTTCAGCTCGCCATGCGCGCTGGCGGTGCCGGCCAGACGCACGCCGGCCACTTCGGCCACCGCCGCGGCGGAGGGAATGTCCACGGTGCTGCCTTCGATCAGTTCGCCATTGCGCAGGCGCAGATCGGCCTTCAGGGTGCCGCCGCCGTCGAGCTGCAGCCACGGCTTGCGCACGAACAGGGCAGGGATCCAGTTGAGCGAGGTGAAGGCCCATTCGCCACGCACTGTACCGGAGCTGCGTTCCAGCAGCTGGGCAGGGTGCTGGAACGGAATCTCGCGCCCGGTGATGAGCAGGTCGGCATCGATGCCGGCGGCCGAATCCGGGCGTGGCGGCAGGCGGGCCTGCAGGCGCAGGTCGTTGGCCACATTGAGCTGCAGGGCCAGCACGCCGCGATTGGGCGCGCCATCGCCGAGGAAGAGCGGCACCTGCCAGAGCGCGTGGTCACCGGGTTGCAGCTGGCCGTCGATCAGGTGGACCGCCAGTTGCAGGCGTCCGGGCACGGGCGCGCTGGAGATCTTTGGCGTTGTGGCATCCGTATCCATGCGCAGGCCCTGGCTGCGCGCATCCACCTCAAGTTGCGCATGCAGCAGCTTCAACTTGGCCAGGCCGGGCGCCTGGTCGCGATAGTGCCGCGGATAGCTGAAGCGCGCGGTCAGATCCATGTCGCCCAGCAGCTGCACGCCGTCATAGCTGGTGTCTGCCTTGCTGAACGAGACCTCGGAATCGAACAGTTCGGACGGGCCGCCGCGCAGCTGCTTGAGGAACCCGACCGTGCCCTGGCCCTTGCCGATGATCAACAGCTTGCCCAGCCGGGCGCTGCGGATGCTGTCGCTGTGGATGGCGTCGAAACGCAGGGTCCAACCCTGGTCGCCGCGCGGGGGCGACGGAATGGCGTCCTCGACGCGACTGATTTCGGCCGACACGCCTGTGGCCTGCAATCGGGGAACCCGCACTTCGCGGCGGAACAGGGGCAGCACGGCCAAGCGAGCGCTCGCACGCTCGGCATGCAGTACGTAGACGGTGTGGTTGACGTGTCCGCGCATATGCACGTTCCAGGCAATGACGTGGCCCGGCAGCAGCGAGATGGCCGGGCCGGTGGTCATCACGAACTTGTGCGGCTTGCGGTTGGTGACCTGGTCGAACAGCGGGGTGTTGAGGAAGATGTTGCCGGCCAGCAGGTAGAGAACGTACATGCCCAGCAGGATGTAGCCAGCGACGCGCCATCGGCGGAGCCGGTGTGGGATGCGCGCGGAAGTAGGGGGCATGTACTGCTCTAAGGGCCGGAATTCACTCAACTATTGCCGAACCGATGGCGGTGGCGCGTGAAGCGGGTGCCGGCGCACTTGCTGGATTCTGCTAGTGTCCGCCTTGCCCACTATGCCGAACCGCGGGGAATTGCATGGAGATCCGAGCTGCCACCGCCGGTGACTTCGACGCCATGTGGGCGATTTTCAAGGCGGCCATTGCGACGGAGGATTCGCTTCCGTTCGCCGGCACCTTCGAGGCCGGAACCTTTCGGAGCCACTGGTTCGGGGTGCAGCCGGCCTTTGTGGCCGTTCTGGAGGGGCGCGTGGCCGGAATGTACAAGATGGGTGCCAACTTCCCGGACCTGGGCGCGCACGTCGCCAGTGCCACCTACGTGGTCGACCCGCTGACGCAAGGGCGTGGCGTCGGGCGGGCGCTGGTGGAACACAGCTTGGATCGCGCCAGATCGGAGGGGTTCCTGGCCATGCAGTTCAACTACGTGGTCAGCACCAATGCGCCAGCGGTTGAGTTGTACCGGAAGCTGGGCTTCGCCGTGGTCGGGACGCTACCGGCGGCGTTCCGGCATCGGGCGCTGGGGCTGGTTGACGTGTATGTGATGCACCGGTTCCTGTAGGACGACGCAGGGCAGGGGCTCACGGTGAGCGGGCGACACTGCTTCCACGCACGAAGGTCGCTGCCAGCCGCAGTGCATCGTTACTGCCACGATCGCCGCGCAGCGCGTCGGCCAGTCGGCCGGGCGTGACGCCGGTCCAGCGCACCAGGTCATGCGTGGCATGGGCCTGGTCGCTGTAACCGTGGCGCGCCGCAGCGGAGGCGATGCTGGTGGCTTCTCCATCCAGCGTGTGCAACAGAGCCTGCAGCCTGCAAACCCGGGCATATTCTTTCGGGGTCATGCCCACGGCCGCCAGAAAACGCGACTGCAAGCCACGCAGGGACATGCCAAGCCGCCGTGCCAGTTCGGCGATGCGCAGGTCGCCTTGCGCTGCATCCAGTTCCCCAACGGCCTGTTCGATGCGCTCGTCCAGGGTGAAACTGGCACAACATTCCCGCAGCACCTGCCAGAGGGGCTCGGGCGTACCGCTTGCCGCGCTGGCGCGTGCGGCTGCACTGAACGTTTCGGCAAAGAAGGCGTCCAGCGTGTACAGATCCGGGGCCTGGTCGCGAAGCCCGGGCAGGTGGACGCCGGCAATCAAGGCACTCGCCGCCGGCTGCAGCCGCACGCCGATGCAGAACACCGGGCCGACGGCCCGCAGACGAATCGGACCGCATTGCTGTGCGGCGAAACAGAACGGCAGATCGGAGCGGATCCGGCCGTCTGCCCCATGCAGATGCATCGGCACGCCCAGTTCCGCCAGCAACTCGCAGCGGCCATCGGGATAGATGACCTGTACGTCATGGCCGGGGGCTTCGTCCTGCAGCCACCAGAGGCACTGGACAT
Source organism: Stenotrophomonas genospecies 3 (assembly GCF_054473855.1). Lineage (NCBI taxonomy): Bacteria > Pseudomonadati > Pseudomonadota > Gammaproteobacteria > Lysobacterales > Lysobacteraceae > Stenotrophomonas > Stenotrophomonas genospecies 3. The sequence goes on along the minus strand of NZ_JBTMUR010000002.1, from coordinate 489,377 downwards.
GACGGCGCAGTTCGTCGGGGGCAGGGTGCTCGCGGTAGTCCATGCGGCATCGGACGCCATCCTGCGCATTTTTACAAGCGCCCTTGGTGGCCCTGCCGCTAGCCTGCAGCCAACCATCCAGGAGGTCAGTACATGTTGAAGTCGAAGGTGGCGTTGTTGGGCGCAGGCCTGGCGTTGGGAAGCGGCGCGGCCATGGCTGCACCGGCCGAGTTTGACTGGCTGGCCGGGCATTGGTGTGGCGGTACCGAGGAGCGCAGGGTTGATGAGGTCTGGCTGCCCGAGGCCGGCGGCGCCTTGCTTGGCATGTCGCGCACGCTGAGCCGCGGCGATATGGAGTCATTCGAGTACATGCGCCTGGTGCCTGCAGGCAAAGCGGCTGGCCTGCATGTGCAGCCCAATGGCGTGGCGCCGACCACGTTCGTCATTGCCGAACATGGCGCGAACTGGGTGGTGTTCGAGAATCTGCAGAATGACTTCCCGAAGCGCATTGAGTACCGGCGTGATGGAACGTCATTGCAAGCGAGCATTTCGGGACCGGGAGATGATGGGAAGATCCTGCGTATTCCGTTTGACTATCGACTCTGCAACTCATGACGTCGCGACGAATACTCCTACTGCCGCGGTAGCAGGGGAGGCGGGAACTGGACGTCGCCTGAGACCCGCATTCTCCGAACATGAATCCAAGCAGATGGAAAAGAAAGGCCTCCATGGATCGTATTGACATTGCCACGCTGTCAGCGCTGAAAGTAGTTGATGTGCCAATTAGCCAGGCAATCAACGTTCACACATCTGATCTGGCGAGGCCGGCCGAGGCCGGATGCCACGGTCAGTCGTTGGCACGCAGCTGGTCAATTTTCTATGGAGAAAGATCCCATGTTCATCAAAAATCTTCTTGCATTCGGCATGGCCGCCATCGGTACGACCGCGCTGCCATCCGCGGCGTCCGAGAGAGCGCTGAGAGGGCACTTCGCACTTCCGGGATCAACCGAGAAGGTGACTGCCGAAATTTCCATTGAAAAAACGGGCCCTCTTTCCCGCGAGTTACTTATCACATTCTCCGAAAAGACCACGGGTAAGCGCATAACGAAGTTCGAAGAGGAGTTGACGCAGGATCTGCATGTTCTGGCAACCGACAGCAACTTCTCCAGCTTCCTGCACGAGCATCCGGGCAAACCGGAGCCGGATGGTCGCTTCCGGGTGGCGATGAACTTCCCGAAGCCGGGCCTTTACCATGTTTTTGCTGACGCGGTTCCTGCTGGGCTTGGACAGCAGGTGGTTCGCTTCGACGTTTCAGTGGATGCAGCAACCGGCGCGTCTGGAACCGAGCCTCCCCTGTCATCCAGTGAAGGAGCCGACGGCCCCTATACAGTGCAACTGGATCAGAAGGGGTTGCAGGCGGGCAAGGAGAGCATGCTGAAACTAACGGTTCTCAAGGACGGAGAACCTGCCCAGGACCTGGGCCTGTACCTTGGCGTCCCGGCTCACGCGGTGTTCGTCGGAATTCATGACCTTGCTTACGTCCACGCCCATGCAATGTCGATCAATACACCCGAGGGCGCGCACGGTTCCCACAGAGCAGGGCATGTTCAAGCTGGCCCTATCCCAGCACAGATGATGCTCCACGCGAATCCTCCTAGACCGGGCCAATATGCGCTTTGGATCCAGTTCATGGGTAGCGGTGAGATCCGAACGGTTCCGTTGGTCGTCAATGTTGCTGAGAGTTCCTGAGACGAGCCGGGGTCTTGCTGAAGCAAGGCTTTGACAGGCCCTCTGTCGCGGCAGGTTTGAGCGTGGCCGGATTGCCTAGATGCACGTTGCTGGAAGCTACGGGCCCAGTGGCCAGTCACCCAAGCGAACGCTTGCCCTGACCTGTCGGCAGGGGGGTGCATCAACATTGATGCGCATACCTGCGCGCATGATTCCCACTGTTGACTCTGTCAACGTTGTAAGTCTGACACTCACCATCAATCGCAATTGGCGAGCACTTGATACTTGGAAGTCTCAATGCAGAAGAACATACCTGACCCGAAAAGATGGGCCGCTCTAGCTCTTCTTTGTACTGCCCAATTTATCGTTATTCTTGATACATCCATCATCGGCGTGGCCCTACCCGCAATGCAGGCTGAACTAGGCTTCAGCGCCAGTGGGCTTAGCTGGATCTTCAATGCCTATGTCATCGCATTTGGCGGTCTGCTGCTCCTGGGCGGGCGACTGGGTGACCTCTTCGGTGCGCGGAGGATATTTGCGAGCGGCTTCTTCATACTTACCGCCGCATCCCTGGTAGCGGGGCTGGCACAAAGTCAGGAGATGCTGCTTGCCGGCCGCGCCTTGCAGGGCGTTGGCGCTTCACTCATCGCGCCGTCCGCATTGATGATCCTCATGCGTCTTTTTGGACACAATGGTGCCGAACTTGGCAAGGCATTCGGCTTCTGGGGTGCCGCTGCTGCTGCCGGCGGATCTGCGGGTGTGTTTCTAGGTGGCGTCATCACCGAATGGCTGACTTGGCCCTGGACCTTCCTGATCAATGTACCGCTCGGCCTGTTGGTGCTCGCCTTGATACCGGCTGTGCTCCGCAAGTCTCCGCGCAACGCCGGCGCAGTTGATTGGTTTGGGGCGATCAGTGTGACGATTGCGCTTGTCAGTCTTGTCTTTGCCATCGTTACCATTGAAACGGCTGGATTCTATTCTCCGCAGGTTCTGGCAATGCTGGGTGTATCACTCGTTCTGTTCGCCGTCTTCTTGGTCGCGCAGTTCGTGAGGCGCGAGCCGCTTCTTCCCATGAGCATCTTCAAAGCACGAAACCTGGCGGCGGGCAACCTTGTAATGGCGCTTCTTGGCGCCGCTTGGATTCCACTATGGTTCTTCCTGAACCTCTACCTCCAGCAGATCCTTGGTCTCTCTGCGCTAGCCAGTGGCTTGGCACTTCTGCCGATGACCGGCACGATCATGATCGTGATGGTTGGCCTTTCCGGTAGGCTTATTGGGCGGTTTGGCGTGAAAGCAAACCTTGTGATCGGATTGGTGCTTATGGGTGGAGCGCTCCTGATGTTTGCGAATCTGCCGCCGGATGGTTCATTCGTGACGCACGTTCTTCCTGCTTCTCTCCTCGCCGCGTTCGGGATGGCCTTGGCGTATATTCCGACGACAATGGCAGGCATGGCTGGCGCCAAACCCGAGGAAACCGGCCTGGCTTCGGGCCTGATCAATACAACCTACCAGATTGGCTCTGCCATAGGTCTCGCTACTATGGTTGCGCTTTCTACATGGGGCTCCAGCTCTGTTGCAGGCCAAAGTGCGGAAGGTACGCTGACGGGTTTCCAGGCTGCGTTCTTGGGTGCGGCAATTGCTGCCGGCCTGGCCGCTCTGGCTGCAGTGGTGCTCGTTGGATCCAACGGTTCGAAGAGGGATGTGCCAGTGGGCTAGATGGGCTGAGGTCAGCGGATGCGGTGCGTCCGCTGACTCAACCATGATGAAATCGGGAGGGCTTCAATCAAGCTTGGATCCAATGGATCCAAGCAGGAGGGGGCGTAGCTGTGGCGGTCGAGTCCAATGGCTGAAGCCCATGACGCTGCAATGCGCGTACTGCCGGGTAGACAGGTGACTATCACCCTATCCTGGGAACAAATAGGATGCCGACTCCAGTCGAGCCTGATGGACCCATTCAGCGAGGGCGGCTCTTGTTGAGACGGTCAACTCGAACTGAACTGGCATGCCGGTCTTACGCTGCAATACGATAGCCCTCATTAGCAATGACCGCACCATGCGATACGTCTCGCAGTCGTAGGCTGATCAGATCGCAACCTCTCAGCTTTGTGTCGATCGCCAGGTTGAACAGCGCTAGGTCACGAGCACCTCCTGCAAGCTGTAGGCGCGCCCTGATCGACCAGATGTCACTGAGTGTGAGCGGCGCCTTCTGACCAGCGCCGCCGAAAGCGGCCGCTTCTGGATTCTGCGCTTCGCGCTTCCAGCGGGTTAGCAGGTTGTCGCGAATTCCCAGCTCCCGGGCCACCTGGGCGCAGCTGATGCCGGGCTGGTTCGCCTGCTCAACCGCACCGCGCTTGAACTCGGCACCGAACTTCCTACGCTTTGACATGAACACTCCTCATGGCCTGAATCGGCCTTCTTGTAAGTGTCCGTGAAAACGGGGTAGAACCCGATATATTGAGGGTAGGGGAGGGCTGCTCCCCGCTCCATGCCGAGCTGCGCTCCCCGTCCGAGATTGAGTAGCGCGTGGCGCAGCAAGTTCGGTGGCATGAGCGTGCCCGACGCCAAGCGGCTCAAGGACTTGGAGGCCGAGAACACACGCCTGAAGAAGTTGCTGGCCGAGCAGGTGTTCGAGAACGGCGCCCCCACGAGGCGGCGGCCATCGACGTGGCGAGGGTGGCGTGGGCTCACGAGAAGGAAATTGCCCAGCGCCTGATTGAGCCCGGCAAGCCGAACCAATGCGTTTACGTTGAGTCCTTCAACGGGCGGCTGCGTGTTGATTGTCTGAACGAGCATTGGTTCCCGACGTTGCTCCATGCCAGGACCAGTATCGAAAGATTGCGGCGTGACTACAACGAAGAACGGCCTAAAGTCTCCGCCACGATGGCCGACGCGAAATCTTCCAGCAGCAGCTCGCATCCCTTTGGGGGGTGACCAGTCGACCGCACTTGAACGAAAAGCCGACCTAAGGGGCGGTCGTTTCAGGGCACGCATTGATCGGGCTCCATGCCAACGTCGGAGCCGGGGGCTGGGCAAGACCCGTGCCAGCCACCGCTGCAGGAGGGTGAACATAATATACATTATGCGAAATAGTGGGTCCATCGAATCTGAGCCTTTGTAGGCTCTGTCCGATATGCCGACGCACGCGCCTGAAGCGGCCTATGACGCCTGGCTCTTATGACTGCCACAACGGAAACGCCCCAGATCCCACAGCTGTCCGCCCGTATTTCCCCACAAGGACGCCCGCGATTTCCAGATCTCCCCCAAAGATGCCCTTGATTCCTGGATCCGCACCTAAGACGCCCTCGATTTCTGGCTCCACATCCAGCTCGCCCTTGAGTTCCCAACTGCGCACCTGATCGGTCAGAGCTTGTCGCCTGCACTTCCCAGTTCCGCCAGTCGCGACATTGGTCGCAAGAACAATTAGACGAGATCTCGGGCCTGAACGTGCGAACAGTTCAGCGGGTTGAGCAGGACTACAACACCGCGACTTCCCTGGGTGACGCGCCACGCCCCGCACCACCTGCTCAAGCGCGTCGCTCGCCCCCTGACCAAGCTTTGACCTTAACTGGGCGTCGGTGACTCCCTCCCGTTCTGGTCGGCATCTGGGCCTTGTAGCGGCTCAAGCGCTGAGCTATAACGCCTTAGCCAGTCGCTATAAAGCGCCGGTGTTGTGCCCGCATAGCCAATAGGCTCCGGGTGCCCGAGGTCCACCCAATGGGGGCACGGGAATCCTTCGATTCCGGAGCCATCCATGACCGCCAAACGCCGCAGATCCCTTCGCACTTCTGCCTTCTACGCCCAATCGGGCCGTTGCTTCTATTGCGGCCTGCCGATGTGGCTCACTGCACCCTCAGAGCTCGGGCTGAAGGCCAGTAAGGCCCGAGCCTTTCAATGCACCGCCGAGCACCTGGTGGCCCAACAGGACGGGGGCAGAGACGTGTCCGGGAACGTGGTGGCCGCGCATAGCCGGTGCAACCAGGGCAGGCACCAGCGGAAGGGACCAGCCCCTTCCGCTGAAGCGTTCCGGGCGCTGGTTCAGACGCGGCTGGCAATGGGGAGATGGTGGTCCCGACTGCCATCAGGGATTGCACGTGCTTCCGTATGGCCAATTGAATTGAATCTTTGCAAGGAATCGGCAGCTGCTTGCCTGATTCGCTAGTCCACACTAGTGGCGCCCGGTTGCGGTGCTAGAACGGCGAGTCTGCTGCGAAATGGTCGCGCATTGGGCCTAACAAGGTCTGCGACCCTGTCAACACGTCCGAGAATTCCACCTGTCGCCACCTTCTCGTTCCAATATCGTTCCATCCACTCGGCTTTATCCAGGATCTTACCCGGAGCGCCTAGCAGCCTCTTGGCGATGAAATGCCGGATGAGAGCGGCCTGGCTATCGAGAATCACGACGCCCGCCCTTGGATTAGAGTCATAAGCGCTGTACGAGATCAGATAGTGGACATAGTGGCGGTCTGGCTCTTCGTCATCCCACGTCAACAGGTTGCTTAACCCCGCAGCGCGAGCATCCGATCGCACCTCTTCGCTCACGAGCACCATGGGATTGCGTGCTTCCTTACATTCCATGCGATAGGCGTCCAGCATCGCCGGTCCGAAGATCATCTGAGAATCATGATGAATGCTTCCAACTGTGAGCCCTCCACGTATCAATATATCAACCACTAGCAGGTTCTCGGCCAACATTCTGATGCAGCTCAGGATGTCGGCAAGGCCAGCAGGAGAGCGGCTGCTTGATATGACGATGCAGTCGCTGAAGTAAGTGAACAAAAGTCCTGTTGCTGGGTTGCAGCACGCTGTGTTCTTTAGTCTGTCGATGGCCTCTGCTATTTCATCAAGCTTGCTCATGTCGGCTGCCGACTCTTGGACAAGTGCGGAGAACCCGAGCATGTCGATGAAGGCGACGTACTTATCTTGGTAGAGCATGAAGAACTCCTTAGATGGTCGTGCCCATGGTGCCGAGGGCGGTTCCATTTGACCAGCGGGTGCGGGGCACGTCATAGGCCATGGAGCAATGTCAGCGACCTGGCTCGCGCACTAGTCTCGCAGAGGCTTGTTACGGCGCATCTTCGCATCGGATAGAAGCGAGCGAACGAGAGAGTTGAAGTCCATCCTGGCCCTAAAAGTTTCCTTCACCCTTGGTTAAACGAATGTCCGCTTTCGGTCAGAAGCGGACCAAAGTAGCCGGTGCTCTTCGCAGCCCGTACGCGACTTGGAGTCATATCATCAATCTGTATCAGGGCTCAGACCTAAGTGCCTGATGGTCCAATTCAGCGACACTATCCAGCTTCGGCGTCATCGCACACTTCGGGATACAGCCAGCGCGATCCGCTTATGGAACCAAACCGCACTGTGCCTTACTCTTAAGGAACATTGCCAACGGCAACCTTCGGCAATTGAATTTAGAGAATCCGGGCGGTTCATCCCGCGCGGCCCGTTAATGTCTACAGCTGTGGAGTTGTGAATGGCAGAAGATCAAGGTGGTGAAGAGGTAATTAGGGAGATAGGGAAGGCGCTAGCCCTTGCGTCTGAGCTTGATCCACAAATTGTTAGATCGCTTCGCTCCGCGATTGTTCAGGCGATGTCTGATTACGAGGACGACACGAATGCACAAGCTGCAGCCGCACTTGCGGCGGTTCTCGATTTTAGACCTGTGACGACCCAAGACGCCCTCTCGCAAACCTTGGGTGAGATCGGGAAGCTGGTCCAAGGTCTCACCGGACTGGAGGACGTTCATTACACTGTTGAGACACCAGAAGGTCGCCGAGTTCGCTCAATCCGGTCACATCTACCAACTGTATCACCCCAGCGTTTGACGGATCACGAGCAGGCAGATCTTGAGGCCTATATCGCTCGATATCTGCCACCGGACGACCCTCGCGAGGAACACGCGCCACGAGGACCGCGACTGTGACGATCAGTAAGTTAGCAATCCTCAACGCTGTGAAAGCAGCCATTTCGCGTGCTAAGGCGAGCGGGTCTCCCTACGCGCAAGGAAAGGCTTACGAACTTCGGGTGCTGCTTAGGCTTCTGCGAATCATCGATAGTGCGGGCTACAAGCTCACGTGTACCCCCAAGATGGCAGGCGTCCTGACGTTTGGAGGATCTCCATGCAAAGCAAACCATCCGGATCACGATTACATCAGTGGATCTACGTCTACTGAGAAGCTCGAGATTAGGATTTCAGTGCAGGTCACCACACTAAGCCATAGCTGGAAAGGCACGACGGTGGTCAAAGCGGCTGACCGTCACGAGATTGACGTCGGTGTATATCGTCCGATTAAGACCCGTCGCTATCCCGCATTTACGGAGTTACTTCTTGGGGTCTCGTGCAAGACTGGCGGCTGGAACAAGGCGTACGTCCGCGAGGCGCTAGGTATGCGTAGGGAGCTAGGATTCCTCACATCACCTAGGACGAGCTTGACGAGCTCAGCTCCGTGGTTCATCGCAACAGTTCCCTGCGATCCTCCGGTTCCCTTTGCCTTGTACGCGACCAACGCTGGGTCCGCCGTGTATGCGTCGTTGGCAGCTTTGGGGCTCTACGTCGAGCACTACAAGGGGTAGCGGAAACAGGCTTTGGAGTACGGATCAACTCAGGTGTGTCGAGAACGATGCCCGCTTTGGGTCGAAGGCGGATGCCATCACCGGGCCGGTCGCCGCCCAATGTCCGCTTCCGGCCAGAAGCGGACATCCACCCTGCCCTCGATAAACATCCCAAATCCACGGACGACCTTGGTCTGCTTTGGCCTTCTGCCTTAGGGCCAGACCTGAACTTCGATTTCAGCCCCTAGCGTATTTGACTCCCGCGACCTAGATCTCTCCTAGATCCTTGAGCAGGGCTTGCCCCTTCTGCAGAAACCCAACTAGCAGTCGACCTCCTGCTACTTTCCGGCCCAATTGCCCATTGAGGTAGCTGACCTGGAGACGCGCATGGGCCAGCAGATCCACCTGGGCCATGCTAGGGGTCGCGGCCTGGAGCGGTTCGCCCGGCGACGCCATCTGCCCCCCGATCGGCTGGACAACGCAAGGGCGCCGGCTGTCACTCTTCGCATACGCCGTGGCCATCATCCGGCCGTTCTTCAACGACCATCCACCAAGCACCAACTCGGTCCCGAGTTGCTCGATCGGCAATCCCGCTTCGCTAACCGCTTTCTCAAAGTTCGGCCAGAGTTGGTCCACCACCAGCCCTAGCTCGGCAGATAGCTGTTCTATTGTGAAATCTGCGCGGAAGCTGGCCTGCAGTGCAAGCTCGTAGATGCGGAGGAAGGGGGAACCGCAGAATTCGGAAAAAATCGTACGCTAAGCTAACGGTGTTCTCGTGACAGCTCTTTGACTAGGCTTTCTAAGGGGTCGTCTCAGAAAACGGAAAATAAAGCACGCTAAGGCATAGCCGAACCTGCCAAGCTTGCTCCACCCTGTAGTGACGCGATCAGCGGGCAGGAAACGTTCCCCCTTCGCGCATGGCAGGCGCGCACCAACTCAGACAGCACGGCCTCCATGCGCGCCAGGTCAGCCATTTTCTCGCGCACGTCCTTGAGCTTGTGCTCGGCCAGACTGCTGGCTTCCTCGCAATGGGTGCCATCCTCCAGCCGCAGCAGCTCGGCGATCTCATCCAGGCTGAAGCCCAGCCGCTGGGCTGATTTCACGAAGCGCACCCGCGTTACATTCGCCTCGCCATAGCGGCGGATGCTGCCATAGGGCTTGTCAGGCTCCAGCAACAAGCCCTTGCGCTGATAGAAACGGATGGTCTCCACATTGACCCCGGCCGCCTTGGCGAAAACGCCAATGGTCAGGTTCTCCAAATTGTTTTCCATATCGCTTGACTCCGTACATGAGTACGGAAGTAAGGTTACGCTATCCAATTTCAATTCGAAAGGACAAGCGCATGTCTGAACCAAAAACCGGGCGCGGCGCGCTCTTCACTGGAGGGCTTGCCGCCATCCTCGCCTCGGCTTGCTGCCTCGGGCCGTTGGTTCTGATCGCCTTGGGGTTCAGCGGCGCTTGGATCGGCAACTTGGCGGTGTTGGAACCCTATCGCCCCATCTTTATCGGCGTGGCGCTGGTGGCGTTGTTCTTCGCCTGGCGGCGCATCTACCGGCAGGCAGCGGCCTGCAAACCGGGTGAGGTCTGCGCGATTCCCCAAGTGCGAGCTACTTACAAGCTCATTTTCTGGATCGTGGCCGCGCTGGTTCTGGTCGCGCTCGGATTTCCCTACGTCATGCCATTTTTCTACTGATCGGAGTTCACCATGAAGAAACTGTTTGCCTCCCTCGCCCTCGCCGCCGTTGTTGCCCCCGTCTGGGCCGCCACCCAGACCGTCACGCTGTCCGTACCGGGCATGACCTGCTCCGCCTGCCCGATCACTGTCAAGAAGGCGATTTCCAAGGTCGAAGGCGTCAGCAAAGTTGACGTGACTTTCGAGACACGCCAAGCGGTCGTCACCTTCGACGATGCCAAGACCAGCGTGCAGAAGCTGACCAAGGCAACCGCAGACGCGGGCTATCCGTCCAGCGTCAAGCAGTGAGTCACTGAAAACGGCACCGCAGCACAACGGACGTCATTGTCTGGCGCCACAAACGATAAAGGATCTGTTGCATGACCCATCTAAAAATCACCGGCATGACTTGCGACTCGTGCGCGGCGCACGTCAAGGAAGCGCTGGAAAAAGTGCCAGGCGTGCAGTCGGCGCTGGTGTCCTATCCGAAGGGCACAGCGCAACTCGCCATCGTGCCGGGCACATCGCCGGACGCGCTGACTGCCGCCGTGGCCGGACTGGGCTACAAGGCAACGCTAGCCGATGCGCCACTGGCGGACAACCGCGTCGGACTGCTCGACAAGGTGCGGGGATGGATGGCCGCCGCCGAAAAGCACAGTGGCAACGAGCCCCCGGTGCAGGTAGCGGTCATTGGCAGCGGTGGAGCCGCGATGGCGGCGGCGCTGAAGGCCGTCGAGCAAGGCGCGCAGGTCACGCTGATCGAGCGCGGCACCATCGGCGGCACCTGCGTCAATGTCGGCTGTGTGCCGTCCAAGATCATGATCCGCGCCGCCCACATCGCCCATCTGCGCCGGGAAAGCCCGTTCGATGGCGGTATTGCGGCAACTGTGCCTACGATTGACCGCAGTAAGCTGCTGGCCCAGCAGCAGGCCCGCGTCGACGAACTGCGGCACGCCAAGTACGAAGGCATCCTGGGCGGTAATCCGGCCATCACCGTTGTGCACGGTGAGGCGCGCTTCAAGGACGACCAGAGCCTTACCGTCCGTTTGAACGAGGGTGGCGAGCGCGTCGTGATGTTCGACCGCTGCCTGGTCGCCACGGGTGCCAGCCCGGCGGTCCCGCCGATTCCGGGCTTGAAAGAGTCACCCTACTGGACTTCCACCGAGGCCCTGGCGAGCGACACCATTCCCGAACGCCTTGCCGTAATCGGCTCGTCGGTGGTGGCGCTGGAGCTGGCGCAAGCCTTTGCCCGGCTGGGCAGCAAGGTCACGGTCCTGGCGCGCAATACCTTGTTCTTCCGTGAAGACCCGGCCATCGGCGAGGCGGTGACAGCCGCTTTCCGTGCCGAGGGCATCGAGGTGCTGGAGCACACGCAAGCCAGCCAGGTCGCCCATATGGACGGTGAATTCGTGCTGACCACCACGCACGGTGAATTGCGCGCCGACAAACTGCTGGTTGCCACCGGTCGGACACCGAACACGCGCAGCCTCGCGCTGGACGCAGCGGGGGTCACTGTCAATGCGCAAGGTGCCATCGTCATCGACCAAGGCATGCGCACGAGCAACCCGAACATCTACGCGGCCGGCGACTGCACCGACCAGCCGCAGTTCGTCTATGTGGCGGCAGCGGCCGGCACCCGTGCCGCGATCAACATGACCGGCGGCGATGCGGCGCTCGACCTGACCGCAATGCCGGCCGTGGTGTTCACCGATCCGCAAGTGGCGACCGTGGGCTACAGCGAGGCGGAAGCCCACCACGACGGGATCGAGACCGACAGCCGCACCTTGACCTTGGACAACGTGCCGCGTGCGCTCGCCAACTTCGACACACGCGGCTTCATCAAGTTGGTTATCGAGGAAGGCAGCCATCGGCTGATCGGCGTACAGGCGGTCGCGCCGGAAGCGGGTGAACTGATCCAGACGGCGGCTCTGGCCATTCGCAACCGCATGACGGTGCAGGAACTGGCCGACCAGTTGTTCCCCTACCTGACGATGGTCGAGGGGTTGAAGCTCGCGGCGCAGACCTTCAACAAGGATGTGAAGCAGCTTTCCTGCTGCGCCGGGTGAGAAAAAGGAGGTGTTCAATGAACGCCTACACGGTGTCCCGGCTGGCTCTTGATGCCGGGGTGAGCGTGCATATCGTGCGCGACTACCTGCTGCGCGGATTGCTGCGCCCGGTGGCGTGCACACCAGGCGGCTACGGCTTGTTCGATGACGCCGCCTTGCAACGGCTGTGCTTCGTGCGGGCGGCCTTCGAGGCGGGCATCGGCCTCGACGCGCTGGCGCGGCTGTGCCGGGCGCTGGATGCGGCGGACGGCGACGAAGCGGCCGCGCAGCTTGCCCTGCTGCGTCAGTTCGTCGAGCGTCGGCGCGAAGCGTTGGCCGATCTGGAAGTGCAGTTGGCCACCCTGCCGACCGAGCCGGCACAGCACGCGGAGAGTCTGCCATGAACAACCCCGAGCGCTTGCCGTCCGAGACGCACAAACCGATCACCGGCTACCTGTGGGGCGGACTGGCTGTGCTGACTTGCCCCTGCCACCTGCCCATCCTCGCTGTCGTGCTGGCCGGCACAACCGCCGGTGCTTTCCTCGGCGAGCATTGGGTCATCGCGGCGCTCGGTTTGACCGGCCTGTTCCTTCTGTCCCTGTCGCGGGCGTTGCGGGCATTCAGGGAAAGAGAATGAGCGCTTTCCGGCCGGATGGATGGACGACGCCGGAACTGGCCCAAGCGGTCGAGCGCGGGCAGCTTGAACTGCACTACCAGCCCGTCGTCGATCTGCGCAGTGGTGGGATTGTCGGCGCGGAAGCCCTGTTGCGCTGGCGTCATCCGACGCTTGGACTATTGCCACCGGGCCAGTTCCTGCCCGTGGTCGAATCGTCCGGCCTGATGCCTGAAATCGGCGCTTGGGTGCTGGGCGAAGCCTGCCGCCAGATGCGTGACTGGCGAATGCTGGCATGGCGACCGTTCCGGCTGGCCGTCAATGTTTCGGCGAGCCAAGTGGGACCGGACTTCGACGGGTGGGTAAAGGGCGTGCTGGCTGATGCCGAGTTGCCCGCCGAGTATCTCGAAATCGAGCTGACCGAATCGGTCGCGTTTGGTGATCCGGCGATCTTCCCCGCCCTGGACGCCTTGCGGCAGATCGGTGTGCGCTTCGCCGCCGATGACTTCGGGACGGGGTATTCCTGTCTGCAACATCTGAAGTGCTGCCCAATCAGCACGCTCAAGATCGACCAATCGTTTGTCGCCGGGCTCGCCAACGACCGCCGCGACCAAACCATCGTGCACACCGTGATTCAGCTTGCGCACGGGCTGGGCATGGATGTGGTGGCTGAAGGCGTGGAAACATCGGCGAGTCTTGATCTATTGCGACAAGCGGACTGCGACACAGGACAAGGCTTCCTGTTCGCGAAGCCAATGCCGGCGGCGGCATTCGCCGTCTTCGTCAGTCAATGGAGGGGTGCCACCATGAATGCAAGTGACTCGACCACCACCAGTTGCTGCGTGTGCTGCAAGGAAATCCCGCTCGATGCCGCCTTCACCCCGGAAGGCGCGGAATACGTCGAGCACTTCTGCGGGTTGGAGTGTTATCAACGCTTCGAAGCGCGTGCCAAGACAGGGAACGAAACCGATGCCGATCCGAACGCCTGCGACTCGCTACCGTCAGATTGAGGCATACCCTAACTGGATGTCAGGCAGGGCCGCGCCGCTTAGTCAGAATAGAGTCATCTTTCGCATTTTTTGACACATGCCTGCGAAGGTCATAGATTTCAGCCTGACAGAAACGGGGTTTGAGGCACAACGGAACAGAAGGAGCACTTAAGCCGCCTTCAACCAAGGAGACATCGTGCAGGGGCACCGCATCGGCTACGTCCGGGTCAGCAGCTTCGACCAGAACCCGGAACGCCAGCTGGAACAGACACAGGTGAGCAAGGTGTTCACCGACAAGGCATCGGGCAAGGACACCCAGCGCCCCCAGCTCGAAGCGCTGCTGAGCTTCGTCCGCGAAGGCGATACAGTGGTGGTGCACAGCATGGACCGGCTGGCCCGCAACCTCGATGACCTGCGTCGCTTGGTACAGAAGCTGACTCAACGCGGCGTGCGCATCGAGTTCCTGAAGGAGGGCCTGGTGTTCACTGGCGAGGACTCGCCGATGGCCAACCTGATGCTGTCGGTGATGGGGGCCTTCGCTGAGTTCGAGCGCGCCCTGATCCGCGAGCGGCAGCGTGAGGGCATCACCTTGGCCAAGCAGCGTGGCGCGTACCGGGGCCGCAAGAAAGCCCTGTCCGATGAGCAGGCTGCTACCCTGCGGCAGCGAGCGACGGCCGGCGAGCCCAAGGCGCAGCTTGCCCGCGAGTTCAACATCAGCCGGGAAACCCTCTACCAGTACCTCCGCACGGACGACTGACACATGCCGCGTCGCTTGATCCTCTCGGCCACGGAGCGGGGCACCCTGCTCGCGTTGCCAGAAAGCCAGGATGACCTGATCCGCTACTACACCTTCAACGACTCCGACCTGTCGCTGATCCGTCAGCGGCGCGGCGACGCCAACCGCCTCGGCTTCGCCGTGCAACTCTGCCTGCTGCGCTACCCCGGCTATGCGTTGGGCACTGACAGCGAGCTGCCCGAACCGGTCATCCTGTGGGTGGCCAAGCAAGTCCAGACCGATCCGGCGAGTTGGACGAAGTACGGCGAGCGCGATGTGACCCGTCGCGAGCACGCCCAGGAACTGCGCACCTACCTTCAACTGGCCCCGTTCGGCCTGTCCGACTTCCGCGCCCTGGTGCGCGAGCTGACCGAACTGGCCCAGCAGACCGACAAGGGCTTGCTGCTGGCCGGCCAGGCGCTGGAGAGCCTGCGGCAGAAGCGACGCATCCTGCCGGCGTTGAGCGTGATCGACCGGGCTTGCTCGGAGGCCATTGCACGGGCCAATCGGCGGGTCTACCGCGCCCTGGTTGAACCGCTCACGGACTCGCATCGGGCCAAGCTGGACGAGCTGTTGAAGCTCAAGGCCGGCAGCAGCATCACCTGGTTGACCTGGCTGCGCCAGGCACCGCTGAAACCCAACTCTCGGCACATGCTTGAGCACATCGAGCGGCTGAAGACATTTCAGCTGGTGGACTTGCCCGAAGTCCTGGGCCGGCACATCCACCAGAACCGCCTGCTCAAGCTGGCCCGCGAGGGTGGGCAGATGACGCCCAAAGACCTCGGCAAGTTCGAGCCGCAGCGGCGCTATGCGACCCTGGCCGCCGTGGTGCTGGAGAGCACTGCAACCGTGATTGATGAGCTGGTGGATCTGCACGACCGCATCCTAGTCAAGCTGTTCAGCGGCGCGAAGCACAAGCATCAGCAGCAGTTCCAGAAGCAGGGCAAGGCGATCAACGACAAGGTGCGCCTGTACTCCAAGATCGGCCAGGCGCTGCTGGAGGCCAAGGAAGCCGGCAGCGACCCCTATGCCGCCATCGAGGCGGTGATCCCCTGGGACGAGTTCACCGAGAGCGTCAGCGAAGCCGAGCTGCTGGCCCGGCCGGAGGGCTTCGACCACCTGCACCTGGTCGGCGAGAACTTCGCCACCCTGCGCCGCTACACGCCGGCTCTGCTGGAGGTATTGGAGCTGCGCGCCGCCCCGGCCGCGCAGGGCGTGCTGGCAGCCGTGCAGACGCTGCGCGAGATGAACGCCGACAACCTGCGCAAGGTGCCGGCCGATGCTCCCACCGCCTTCATCAAGCCGCGCTGGAAGCCACTGGTGATCACCCCGGAAGGCCTCGACCGGCGCTTCTACGAAATCTGCGCCCTGTCCGAGCTGAAGAACGCCCTGCGCTCCGGCGACATCTGGGTCAAGGGCTCGCGGCAGTTCCGCGACTTCGACGACTACCTGCTGCCGGCCGAGAAGTTCGCCGCGCTCAAGCGGGAACAGGCCCTGCCGCTGGCGATCAACCCGAACAGCGACCAGTATCTGGAAGAGCGCTTGCAGCTGCTGGACGAGCAGTTGGCCACTGTCGCCCGCCTGGCCAAGGACAACGAGCTGCCCGATGCCATCCTCACCGAGTCCGGGTTGAAGATCACCCCGCTGGATGCGGCGGTGCCGGATCGGGCGCAGGCGCTGATCGACCAGACCAGTCAGTTACTGCCGCGCATCAAGATCACCGAACTGCTGATGGACGTGGACGACTGGACGGGCTTCAGCCGCCACTTCACCCACCTGAAGGACGGGGCCGAGGCCAAAGACCGGACGTTGCTGCTGTCCGCGATCCTCGGTGATGCGATCAACCTCGGGCTGACCAAGATGGCCGAGTCGAGCCCCGGTCTGACCTACGCCAAGCTGTCCTGGCTGCAAGCCTGGCACATCCGCGACGAGACCTATTCGGCGGCCCTGGCCGAGCTGGTCAACCACCAGTACCAGCATGCCTTCGCCGCCCACTGGGGCGACGGCACCACCTCATCCTCCGATGGCCAGCGTTTCCGGGCTGGCGGCCGGGGCGAGAGCACCAGACACGTCAACCCGAAGTACGGCAGTGAGCCGGGACGGCTGTTCTACACCCATATCTCCGACCAGTACGCGCCGTTCAGCACCCGCGTGGTGAATGTCGGCGTGCGCGATTCCACCTATGTGCTCGACGGCCTGCTGTACCACGAGTCCGACCTGCGGATCGAGGAGCACTACACCGACACGGCCGGCTTCACCGATCACGTCTTCGCCCTGATGCACCTGCTGGGCTTCCGTTTCGCGCCGCGCATCCGCGACCTCGGCGAAACCAAGCTGTACGTGCCGCAGGGCGTGCAGACCTACCCGACGCTGCGGCCGCTGATCGGCGGCACCCTGAACATCAAGCACGTCCGCGCCCATTGGGACGACATCCTGCGCCTGGCCAGCTCGATCAAACAGGGCACCGTCACTGCCTCGCTGATGCTGCGCAAGCTCGGCAGCTATCCGCGCCAGAACGGCCTGGCCGTGGCCCTGCGCGAGCTGGGCCGGATCGAACGCACGCTGTTCATCCTAGACTGGCTGCAAAGTGTTGAGCTGCGCCGCCGCGTGCATGCCGGCCTGAACAAAGGTGAGGCGCGCAACTCGCTGGCCAGGGCGGTGTTCTTCAACCGCCTTGGGGAAATCAGGGATCGGAGCTTCGAGCAGCAGCGCTACCGGGCCAGCGGCCTCAACCTGGTGACGGCGGCTATCGTGCTGTGGAACACGGTGTACCTGGAGCGCGCCACCCAGGGGTTGGTCGAGGCCGGCAAGCCGGTGGACGGCGAGCTGCTGCAATTCCTGTCGCCGCTGGGCTGGGAGCACATCAACCTCACCGGCGATTACGTCTGGCGGCAGAGCCGCAGACTGGAAGACGGGAAGTTTCGGCCCCTACGGATGCCCGGAAAACCTTAGCGTACGATTTTTTCCGAATTCTGCGAGCCCCCCAGGAAGAATTGCGTAGACCCGCGCGCAGCAAGCACTACGTTGTGCTGAGGGATCAGCAGCAGCTTTGCCCCCGCGGAATACGCCCCTGTGAGAGCATCCTCTGCCAGGGTATCCGCTGCGACGACGAGGTGGTCACGAGTGAGGAGAACGTTGAGGATGCTCATTGCGGGATCGTCTAGACGTTTGCAGACTATCGCCTTCCCCTCCCCTCCTGTCCAGACTGCTATGGCCTCCGCGATCACACAAATTCTTGGTCGCCCCAATGCTTGCGAGAACGCACTTGAGATACGCCGCGGCTACCTCAAGGCGATGGAAGATGCGCTGCGGGTTTCGCTTCTGATCCACCAAGATCCAAGGCTTCTGTTCGACACGTGGGCCAGACTGCTCCCCTTGATCGCTCAAAGCCACGAGAGTGACGGCAGCCAGCCATTTGCGACCGGGATCGTCCGCTCGCGCGATCATGGATCCCGGCGGTTGGCTGGCTGAGCGTATGGTTGCAATATAGGAAGCAATCGCGCGCGGACCAGAACGCTGTTCATCGCAGACATTCTTAGGGTGCCATTGCAGAGATTTCAGCTTTTGAGGAATAAAATTTCAGTGCAAGACGGTCCATTGCAGAAAAATTTGACTTGCGACTGACGCAACGCAGAAATTGCTGATGCACGGATGATGCAATGCAGAGATTACCGGCTAACAGATGCTGCAGCCCAGCCGGCCAACTGAGGGCTTTGCCCGATGGACGAGCCGTTACTCTTGCCTGCAGATCACGATTCTAGGATGACTTGTGCCTCAATCGGCTGACCAGGATCGGGCGTCTGTGCTGGAGGGCTCCTTAGAGCTCTTGGGTGAAATTCGAGCCGCTTGGATGGAGATAGAGCATGGACGTGACCGAAGATCGACGGCGGTGGCGGCACTTTGCCAGATGTCCCTTGATCACGCCGTGGCAGTACAGTCCCTGATCGCTACTCTGCCCCAGTCAGCAATCTCGCTGGTCCGGCCCCAGTATGAGGCCCTCGTGCGTGCAACCTGGGCATGTTATGCAGCTACCGACACCGACATCGAGAAGCTTCTTGCGCCCCTGACTCTGGAGAGTCAGCAAGCGGCAAAGAGGCTCCCTGGCGTTCAGGACATGCTCGTAAAGCTTGAGTCCTCTGGGCCCCGAGGAGCATCACAGTTGTTGGGCAGAGCCAGACAATGCCTTTATGTCGGCTTGAACTCCTATCTCCATGCCGGGATTCACCCCTTGGCAAGGCAGTTAAATGGCTACCCGGGCGCGCTTCTGGCGGGGGTGGCCATGAACAGCAATGCGCTTGCCATGCTAACCCTTCTGAATCTGGCGCACCTGTGGCCAGGCGAACCAGTTCTGGCATGGATGAATGCACTGCATCATCAATTTGGGGGTGTTTTGCCAGAGTTGGAGCCATTGACCCCCCATCAGCCCTCGCCATAGAGCTGTCCCGGATCGCCTGCGCGTCTAGGGTGGGGTCTGTGGTGAGTGACTAGGCAGTTGGGCCTCGCCCCCCTCTGGGGGCACGGGGAGAACATCACGGGCGCATAAGCAGTTGCCCCGGATTTCTCGTTGGGGCAAGTCCTGGCAGTTGATCTGTGTCGGGGGCCTGTCGGGCGACTGTCATGTTTCCAAGTTCGGCACCCTCCTAATCTGGGCTCCCTACCCCTCCGGAGTTATCTTCTATGACCACCAAGACCCCGCCTCGCCTGCTTACCGCTGCTGAGGTTGGCGCCTGCATTCGCCAGTTCCGCCAGTTGCGTCATTGGTCGCAAGAACAATTGGCCGAGATCTCGGGCCTGAACGTGCGAACAGTTCAGCGGGTTGAGCAGGGTGACTCGGCCAGTTTCGACACCCGTCGCGCACTGGCGCGCGCCTTCGATTTCAATGACATCGATGCACTCAACAAGCCTTTCTCGCTGCCGACAGACGAGGAACTGCAGGCGGCGCAAGCGCAGTTTGAGCGCGACTACATCACCCTGGCGGTGTCCCCGCTTGCTGCTGGGCGCGAGCTGGCCAGCCTGATCGTTTCGTGCGACATGGATCTGTCCGAACCGGCTTTCGAGCTGTCGCGCGAGGCGGCGAGCGAGTTTGCTGCACTGGTCGACTACTACCGTGAGTATCGCGACTGCCAAGACCTGTATTCAGAAGTCGACAAGCTAGACATCTACGACGGGCTGCAGCAGCGCATTGAGGTCCTGCGGGAACTGGGAGTATCACTGTCGCACGGTCAGCGTAAGGTCGTCATTCGGATGGGCTCAGGTATGCCGATGGATGCCACGGTCCTGTACGTCGTGGCGTTTCGCCTCGGCCACGAGTGCAGTCAGATCGTAACTCCTAAGGCAGCACGCATCGGCTGAGTCAGCATTCATTAGATCGATAGTGGTGGCGATACATCTGACAGATGTCTATTGATCGCGCCGTCGCAGTACAGTCCCTGGAGGTTGCCCTGCCTTAGTCAGCGATAGCGCTGGTCCGGCCCCAGCACAAGACCCTGATTCGTGCGACAGCAAGGTTCTTAGCTTTCGAGGCAGCGAATTTTTGATGTGCCCTGAACCCTCGCGAAGATCCACTATGGAGACGCCGTCGATTTCTGGATCCAGACCTAAGAAGCCCTCGAGTTCTGGATCCACAGGCAACTCGTCCTTGAGTTCCTGACTGCGCACCTGAGTGGTCAAGCTCCGCCCGGGTGAAGGCTCTGCGCCCAGTACTCTAGGAACTCCTCTTGAGCAATCGTTTCGATTGCGCCTGGCCTGGCATGCCGCACCATGTGGATGGCATCCGATGCCCGCTTGGCCTCGCCAGACTGCAGCAAAAGCATGGCAGCGACCGTTCCCGCGCGTCCCAACCCCCCCTTGCAGTGGACCACGATCCTTTGACCGCTCAGCATGTCAGCGACGAGCTCAGCACTTAGCTGTAGCCAATCTTTGAGGAGTCTGTCGTCTGGTGCGGCTCCATCAGTGATTGGCAGTCCATGCCAAGAGATGCCCTTCCCCGCCACTATCGCCGGTAAGCTCTCGATTCGAAGGTCCTTGAGCTCCCAAGGCTCAAGCAAGGTGACTAGGTGAGTGGCACCCCAGTCCTGAATAGCCGAGACGTCCACATCTAGGTCTCTCGCCCATGCTCCAGTCATGGCGACTTCCTGGTACTTGCCTGGCGCAAATGTCACCCCTATGCCGCCTCCATGGGCTCCAACAGGCAACTCTGCAATCAGTAACGGGTGGCTAGCGCTGGTGCGCATCATTTCGGCTCTCCCAACATGCGGTAACGTTCTGCGTCGTGCGCCGGGGCGCTCCCCGCTCATTCGCTGCACGGCTAGGATATCGGATGTTCAGATATCGTTGAACTGGAGAGAACACCTAAGGGTCAATATCGGAAAGTCAGATAGACAGTCTGTGGGCAGGTTGATATCCTGACAACTGGTATCGCGATTTGAGGGCTGTGTGGCCTATGTCGTTAGCCAACCGACCCTCATCGCGCCCTGGCCAGAACTGGACAATTTCGTTCGTTCAATAGGTCCCTTTCTTGCGTGCGCGTGGTGCGCGCTAGAGCGCTCAAGAACGGCTAGTTCGCCGGTAGCTGCTGAGGGGTTGGCCTCGCAGGCACTTGACACGCTTGCGACGCTGCGCGTCCTCCATCGCGAACCAGTCGAATGTTCTCGGCTTGCCGCAAGATCTCTGTATGAGCCCCTGGCTTGGTCCTACAAATCTCCGTGGTCTCGCAGTGACTTGAACCTTGAGTCGGCATTGACCCGGTCGCTCACCCAGTGGGCGGCTGAGTGCACGCCCAGTGCGAGGCGGAATCTCGGAATTTCACTGGCATCCACCGAAGCTCGAGCGTACTTGGCAAACCTTCTGCGGAAGCATCGGTTGGACCCGAAGCTAGGCGACGGGCTTCAGTCGATTGGATCGCCTGAATGGAATGCGCTCAGCTTGGGGCGTAAGCGCTACGTGCTGTGGGCGAGCATGCGAAATTCTGCCTCGGAGTTCATACAAAGCGGTTTGGATGAGCATGCCGCGAGGCGAGCACTTGATCGCGAGATAAAACGCAGATGCATCTGGTTAGCTGGACGCGAGCAAGCTGGAACCCTCGCCCGGAAGGATTTTTGCTTCTTGCCTGGTCAGGGTTGGCGTCAGCCGTTGATCCTGGACGTTGCAATGGAGACTTTCCTGCCGCTGGGCATGGCGTACTGGCTGGAACCTAGCGGCAGTTGGCAGCTTTAGCTTCTAGTCTGAGTAGACCGACCAGCTGCCACGGGTCCATGAGATGGTTTGAGGGGGCTCAGGACTCTATCGCGGTAAACGCCCCCCCAGGTCTATATCGACGGTTCTCCAACGAAGCGCTGGACCTTGGTTGACCGGCGAGCCTGTGGCCCATTGGACGCTGGCCAAGAGATGGCCCTCTAGTACTCGTTCAGTCGCTTACGGATTGCCTCGATGGCATCGTCCAGTCCCGCGTCGTCCTCGGGGTAAGGAGAACAAAACAGTTGAACCGGGACCCAGCAATGTTCCTGTCCCGGTTGTACATAGGGGGCGTAATCATCTAGTAGCCATGCAGAGCCGATGGGCTGGGAAACGTTGGCAAGATCCTTCGTCGGCCCAGTCCAGTCTATGTATGGCAAGCGGGCAAACCAACCCGGGGCCGCTCCTTCGCAAGCCAATAGGTCGGCAATCTCGCGAAATCTAGGCTCCGGAACTGTGGTGAAGATGACTAGACCCTCAAAGAGCGACTTTGCCGACTCCAGAAATTCGTAGAGGCCCGGGCGCGGGATCTGGCTTACAGCGTTGGAAATCAGCGTTCCTTCTAAGTCCAAGGCGAGGATGGACGGGCGCATTGTGTAATGGTCCTCTTTGGCGGGGGTGAACGTCGGTACCGCTACCAAGCCCCGCCGGAGGGTGATCCGCCGGCGGGGCTTGGTAGCATCAGACATCTTCGAACTCGCTCGCTTGCTTGAGTTGGTTCTCAAGGAAATCAATGCGCTTCTGAAGATCGGCACTTAGATAGGCTTTGTCCGTAAAGTCCATTGCTGTCTCAGGGATCATCTCCAGCTCGACGCGTGTGGATGTAGCTGATGTACAGCGCCGCATTCCAGCTCGCTTCGCTCAATGGCAGTGTTGAGCGGTTGATGATGCGGGCGGTGATGACTGGCTTGGGCCCAAAGAAGCTGTTTTCCATCCGGAACTCTGGATCAACCGCACTGACCCTCTTTAGCTCGGCGATAGTAGGAAGTTGATCGTTGGCCTCCTGTCATAGCGCTTCTATCTCCTTGGGATTGCTATCCCTGATGTGCTTAACCTGCCCTCTCACCACCTGCCTTACGGAAGCGTTTGGGTAGGTCTGGTTCAGTTTTTCAAGAAGGTCGGCAGGGATTCGTGAGAAAAACAGCCGAATCGTCTCTAACACCATGATTCAACGAGGAAACACCCCTCGACGTCAGGCAGTTCGTGGATTACAGACCTAGGCTTGATTGAACCAGAAGCCGCGTGACACAGGCATTCCTGGAGTACTGCTCAGGCACGCGTGCCCTTTTTGAATATTGGATTCAAGAGTTTCCACGCTCCTGACCCAACGGAAACCTTCAAGAAGGCTCTGACCGTCGCCTGATCCATTGCAGTAGTTCCTCGTGCGGGATCGTACGTCCAGCGTCGACGTCGGCCATACCCTCGCGGGTCCGCCGTTCCTTCTCTTCCTCGGTCAATCCCGGAAGGAGTGCTAGTAGCTTATCTTCAGGGCTCATAGGCCGATGAGCTGTGCTCAAGTTGGCTTGATTCTCGTGAAAAAATATGGGCAGGATCTGGGGATCATCCAAGCCCGCCGGCAAAGGCAGCGATACGTCGTGGACCGCCAAGTCGATGATGACGTCCAAATCTGAGCATAAGGGCTGTATGGCGGTGGTCACCAGACGAGCCGCCCGCTCGGCGAAAGCCAGGTCCACCACCAGCCAGATCAACAGACCGGGAGGCTGTTCGACGCCCCCTGACGAGTGAGTTTCCAGGAGATAGGCCGACGAGACGAAGTCGGCGTGCTCAAGGCTGCCGCTGATGGCCGGAGCGAGCCAAGCCGGCGCGGCCTGGGCAGGTCTCACCGCGAACTCCGCCGGCGCCAGACGTTCCACCCTGGCCAGAAAGCCCGTATCCAACAATGTCGCAACCTCTTCCGGGTACAGGACAACGCCGCCGTAGTTGGGATTGAGCATCAACGTCGCGCCGCGAGTACCGGTTAGCAGCTCACGGCCTGAAACTCCCAGAATTCTGACAGCAGACGAGCTGGCCGCCTGCGCCTTGTCGAGCGAGGTAAAGAAAGGGATCGCATCGAAACCGTCAGGATGGCGGAACTGGACCAGCCGCAGTGTCTGCGCGTCGTCCGAGATGGGCGCATGCACGTACACGATCGCATCCATCAGTCGCTTGAAGAATGCGCGTTCCTCGGCCGCACTGTCGCGGGCCCGTTCAAAGGAAGCCTCCAGCGCTGTCTCCGCAGACGTAGTCCCTCTTCCACGCGGCCTGCTCGGTTGCTTCATGGTCAGATGCGATGAGGGCCGAGCGGGTACCCGGAGAACCAATCCGCCTCGATCTCGCTGCTCAGGTAGGGTCGTACGAAGGCCGACTGGGTCAGCGCTCGCAGCCGCTCTTCGTGCTCAGCAATCGCCTCGATGTCGCTGACGGTTGGATAGTGCCGCAGCAGTCGATATGCCTCTTGCCGCACCTCTTTAGGCACGGCTTGGCTGGCCGCTAGCTGCCTGAGGAACGCGCCCGCCTGCAGCACATTGCGGGTGCGCTCAGATGGCATCGTCATGACATCAAGAATGACTAGCACTAAGGAATGCTTAGCTTATCGCGTTTGTGGCCGGCCAGGGCACGGTGCAACTACAGACCTTGCGATTCCTGTATTAATGTAATATAATCAATAACTTAATTCGCATAAGTGAGCGTTATGTCCATGGAGTGAGGGCCAATAGGAACGAGCAGGTAGCCTGAGCCTTCCCATGATGGGAAGGTCAACAACGCGGGACGGATTACCACTCAACTTGCCTGTCGTTTGACCTTCCCACCGTGGGAAGGCTCATCGTCACGCCGTCGGCAAACCGCCGATGCTTTTGGAGGGTTGTCCATGAATCTCGTTGTTGAAGGTATGACCTGTGGTCACTGTGTCCGAACGGTCACCCAAGCCATTCAGGCCCTTGACCCCCACGCCCAGGTGGACGTCGATCTGGGCAGTGGCGTGGTCAAGATCGAGGGCCTGCTTGCCGTAGAACAGGCGGTTGAGGCTATCCAGCGGCAAGGCTATGTGATCGCTGCGGTGCTCCCTTCTGAGGCTGGTACGCCGGCCGCCCCGGCCGTCGCATCCTCCTGCTGCGGCGGATGCCACCGCTGAGTCCGCGCGAGGGCTTGATCCTGATCAATGACAGTCGGCCCCAAGAGGGCTAGACTGGCCATCATGAGAGCTCGCACGTCCCCTGCCCTGATCTGCCCAGCGTCCGCAGGCGCTGCTTCGGGCGTGCGGGAGCTGTCATGGTGAGGCTGCTGAGGCGGTGGCGGCGACCCCGTTCTCGTGCCCGACTGGCATGGCTGGGACTGTGGGCGCTGCTGCTGCAGCAACTCGCGCTGGTGGCTTACGCCTGTCCGCTGGAATCGGTGGAAGCTGGACAAGCGACCCTGATGGTCGGTTGCGAAGAGATGTCCACGCCGGATCCCGATGCTCCGGCGTTGTGCGACCAGCATTGCCAGCGCGATCACATCGCCACGGCCGATGCGAAGGCCCCTCAAGTGCCTTACCAGCCCGCGCTGGCCGCCTTCGCGCTGGTGCAGGCTCTGTTGCCACCGGTACACGCGCAGTTGTATCGGGATGTTCCGGTGTGCGTGTCCGATCCGCCTCCCCTGCAGCGCTTCTGTAGCCTGCTGATTTAAGCCCCCTCCTGGATTGACCCGTGCTCGTGCTGCATGCGTTGCAGCGCGCTCGTTGTCGTTTCCCGGAGGTCTTATGGAGATGTCTTTCTTCTTGCGTGCAAGGCGCAAGATGGCGTGTGGGTTCGTGTTTGCCCTGGCGCTCAGTGGTCCTGTGCTGGCGGCATCGCCCGCTATCCCGATCAGCTACACAGAAGCCCTACAACGGGCGCTTGCTAACGCCCCAACCCTGCACGTGCGCCGATCGCAGATCGATGCCAGTACCGAAGAAGCCGCGCGTGCTGGCGCGCTTCCCGACCCACGTTTGATCGTGGGGCTGGCGAACTGGCCCGTCAGCGGACCCGATGCCTTCAGCTTGCGGGCCGATGAGATGACCACCCAGCAAATCGGTCTGATGCAGGAGTTTCCTGCGCGTGCGAAACGACGTGCCGAGCACGCGTTGGCGCAAGCGACGCTGGCGCAAGCGCGCTCACTGTCGATGGCCGAACAGCAGATGGTGGCCCAAGCGGCCGCGCTGGCCTGGATCGAGCTGTGGAGTACGCAGCAAGCCGTAGATGCGTTGGAAGGTCTGCGCGAGCCGGCCCGTATAGCCGAGCGTGCGGCGCGTGCTCGCTTGGCAGGCGGCACGGCCGGGGCCAGTGATGTGCTTGCCGCCCAGGCCGCCCTACTGCAGTTGGACAATCGCCTGGAGCAGGTACATGCGGAGCACGCCGCCGCGCAGGCCGGCCTGGCGCGGTGGTTGGGTATTGCACCAGAGGCGATCTTGGCCAGTGGTGCGGCACCGGATTTTTCGCAGTTGCCATTGGAGCCCACCCAACTGCTGGCCAAACTGGACCAACACACGCCACTACTGGGCTGGGAGGCACGCGAGAGCTTAGCCCAGGCCCAGGTGGATGCGGCCGTGGCCGAAACCCGCCCGGATTGGAGTGTGGAGCTCACCTACGGACGTCGCGAGCGCGCACCCGACGGCATGGCGCGCAGCGACATGCTCATGGTGGAAGTGGGTGTGGGCCTGCCGCTGTTCCAGAAGAACCGCCAAGCACGAGGCATCGCGGCACGGCGGGCCGAGCTGGAGGCGGTGTCCGCAGAGCGCGATGAGGCCCGGCGCATCCAAGCCGAGTCGGTGCAACGCGCGATAGCGCGATGGCGCGGGTTAACCGGCCAGTTGGAGCGCCAGAACACGCAGAGCCTGCCTTTGGCGCGCGATCGTGCACGCACGGCGTTGGCCGCCTACGGCGCCGGTGCCGACCTGCAGCCGTGGCTGGAAGCGCGGCGCGATGAGATCGAATTGCACCTGGAGAACGCCCGTCTGCTGGGCGAACAGGGCCGTGCCTGGGCGGCACTGGCCTATCTGCTACCCCATGAGGAGAACACGCCATGAGCCCGACCAAGACGCGTCTCACACAGCTCGCCGTGGCCCTCGGGTTGCTGGCGCTCGGCTTTGCCGGCGGCTACGCCTGGATGACTCGAACCTCTGATACCACCCCGCCCCCCGGCACGAGCGTCGCAGATCAAGCACGCAAGGTGCTGTACTGGTACGACCCCATGGCGCCGGAGCAGCGATTCGACAAGCCGGGCAAATCTCCGTTCATGGATATGGAGTTGCTGCCCAAATACGCAGATGAGGCCATAGGGGGCGGAACGCAGATCGATCCGCGCCTGCAGCAGAACGTGGGCATACGCACTCAGGAAGTGACGGTAGAGTTACTAGGGACTGCCGTACGCGTGCCGGGCACACTGACGTGGGATCTGACCCAGGAAAGCGTGATCAGTGCGCGCATGGAAGGCTTGATCACCCACGTGCAGGTAAAGGCGCCGTTTACCGAGGTTCGTCGTGGTCAAACGCTGGCCACCGTGCAGGCCCCGGCATGGAACGCGGCCATCGCCGAAGCACATGCCCTGAGCCAAGCTCAGTCCGCGGGCGCGCGTGAGCTGCAGGGTGCGGCGCAACAACGGTTGCGTTCGTTGGGTGTTCCTTCTGGCGCCTCGGCCAGAAGTGGCGTCGTGCTTAGCGCAGACCACAGTGGTGTCGTGACCGAGATCCTGGCACGCGAGGGACAGACGGTGATGCCCGGTACGCCACTGTTCAAGATCAATGGGCTGGACACGTTGTGGCTGGAGGCCTCGGTACCCCAGGCAGCGCTGGGCACCTTGCGGCCGGGGACCTCAGTGCAGGCCACGGTCAGTGCCTGGCCGGCAGAGCGCTTTGCCGGACAGATCCAGGCGTTGCTTCCCCAGGTCGACATGGCTAGTCGCACGCAGCGGGCGCGAATTGTGCTGCGCAACCCGCAGCGTCGGCTGGTGCCGGGCATGTTCGCCGAGGTTCTGGTGCAGCCCGACGCCGAGCAGGCCCTGCCAGTCGTTCCCACGGAGGCGCTGATCGCCACCGGGCGGGACAGCCGGGTCATCGTGCAGGATCCGGACGGGAGCTTCCGGCCAGTGCGGGTGAGTGTGGGACGTAGCGTGCAAGGGCGCACGCAGATCGTGGCAGGCTTGGCCGGTGGTGAACGCGTGGTCGTCTCGGGTCAGTTCTTGCTCGACTCCGAAGCCAGTCTCTCCGGTGCGTTGGAGCGCCTGGGTGCTGCACAACCGACACGCCCTGCCAGCGCATCAGGTGTGCACGAGCGCCATGACGCCGGGCACGAACCACGCACTGTCGTGCCGTCACCGTCCAGACAGCCGGCGCCTGTCGCGCCAGACACCTCCACCTCTACGCCGCCGCGCTGCCCGGTGCAGTACTGGTATGACCCGATGGTGCCGGAGAAGCATTTCGACAAGCCGGGCAAGTCACCGTTCATGGATATGCAGTTGGTACCCAAGTTCGGCCCCGCCGCAGCCGCTGATTGCCAGGCAAGCGAGGTCATGTCCGAAGCGATGGAGGGCACACCATGATCGCGCGCCTGATCCATGCTTGCATCGCCAATCGCGTGCTGGTGCTGGTTGCCGCCGCGCTGCTGGCGGTGGTCGGTATCTGGTCGGTAAAGAACACGCCGCTGGATGCGCTGCCGGACCTGTCCGATACCCAGGTCATCATCCGCACGCAATGGGCGGGGCAAACCCCGCGCATCATCGAAGACCAGGTCACCTACCCGTTGGCCACCACGATGTTGTCCGTGCCGGGCGTGAAGGCGGTACGCGGCTTCTCCTTCTTCGGTGATTCATTCGTCTACATCCTGTTTGACGATGCCACTGATCTTTACTGGGCGCGCTCTCGAGTGCTCGAGTACTTGAGCCAGGTACGCGATCGACTTCCGCCGAATGTGAATCCGGCGCTGGGTCCTGATGCGACAGGACTGGGCTGGATCTACCAGTACGCCTTGGTGGATCGGACAGGTCAACGTGATGTGGGGCAGCTGCGTGCGTTGCAGGACTGGTTTCTTCGTTATGAGCTAAAAACCGTGCCGGACGTGGCTGAAGTAGCCAGTGTGGGCGGTGCGGTGCGCGCCTGGCAGATCCAGCCCGATCCGCAGGCGTTGGCGGCCCGTGGACTGACGGTGGCCGAGCTCATCGAGGCGGTGGATGCGGCCAACGGCGCTACCGGGGGCTCGGTGATCGAACAAGGCGAAGCCGAACTGATGGTGCGCAGCGAAGGCTACCTGCGCACACAGGAGGCGTTCGAACAGGTGCCGGTAACCGGCAACGACGGCATCCCCGTCCTGCTCGGCGAGGTGGCCACGATCAGTCGCGGGCCGGTCTTCCGTCGTGGTATCGCAGAGTTGGATGGTCAAGGTGAGGTGGCCGGCGGCGTGATCGTCCTGCGGACCGGCAAGGATGCCTTGGGGGCCATTCGGAACGTCAAAGCGCGACTGCAGGCGTTGCAATCCAGCTTGCCCGAGGGCGTGGAAGTGGTGCCGGTGTACGACCGCTCCGAGCTGATCCAGGATGCGGTACGCAACCTCACCCACAAGCTTGGCGAAGAGTTTCTGGTCGTAGCGCTGGTATGCCTGCTGTTCCTGTGGCACCTACGCTCGGCGTTGGTGGCCGTCATCACCCTGCCTTTGGGTATCCTGGCGGCCTTCATCGTGATGCACGCCCAGGGGATCTCCGCCAACTTGCTGTCATTAGGCGGCATCGCCATCGCCATTGGTGCGATGGTCGATGCAGCGGTGGTGATGATCGAAAATGCACACAAGCATCTGGAGCACTGGCGGGAGGCGCACGGCCGGGAACCTCAGGGTGAGGAGCGCTGGCAGCTGATGGCCCGCTCGGCGGCCGAGGTCGGACCGGCCCTGTTCGCCAGCTTGCTGGTCATCACCCTGTCTTTCGTGCCGGTTTTTGCCCTGCAGGCGCAGGAAGGGCGATTGTTCTCGCCTCTGGCCTACACCAAGACCTACGCGATGGCCGCCGCAGCAGGGTTGTCGGTGACCTTGATCCCCGTCTTGATGGGCTACCTGATCCGCGGCCGCATCCGCCCGGAACAGCAGAACCCCATCAATCGCATCCTGATCGCTGGCTATCGGCCCATCCTGCTGTGGGTCCTCAAACATCCCGGTGTCACCTTGCTGCTCAGCGGCCTGCTGCTAGTGCTCACCTTGATCCCCTTTAGCCGGTTGGGCAGTGAGTTCATGCCGCCCTTGGAAGAAGGCAGCCTGTTGTACATGCCCACGGCCCTGCCCGGCCTGTCCGCCGACAAGGCCCGTCAGTTGCTCCAGCTCTCGGGCCGGATGATCAAGACCGTACCGGAGGTTGAGCACGTGTTCGGCAAGGCGGGCCGTGCCGAAAGTGCGACCGATCCGGCACCGATCGAAATGTTTGAGACCACCGTG
Organism: Stenotrophomonas genospecies 3; assembly: GCF_054473855.1. Lineage (NCBI taxonomy): Bacteria > Pseudomonadati > Pseudomonadota > Gammaproteobacteria > Lysobacterales > Lysobacteraceae > Stenotrophomonas > Stenotrophomonas genospecies 3. Next base: position 459,365 of record NZ_JBTMUR010000002.1, on the reverse strand, counting down.
ACCTTCAAGCCGCGGGATCAATGGCGCCCGGGCATGACCCCCCAGAAGCTACGCCAGGAGTTGGACGCAGCGGTCAAGATTCCCGGTCTGACCAACCTATGGGTCCCGCCCATTCGCAATCGCATCGATATGTTGGCCACCGGCATCAAGAGCCCGATTGGGATCAAGGTCTCCGGACCCGATGTGGAGCAGATCGAGCGCCTGAGCCAGCAGATCGAGCAGGTGGCCAAGACTGTGCCCGGCGTGAGTTCGGCACTGGCCGAACGCGTCACGGGTGGGCGCTATGTCGATGTACAGGTGCGCCCGGAAATCGCTGCACGTTACGGATTCACTCAAGGCCAACTCCAGCAACTGATTGCCACGGTCGTTGGCGGTGATCCAATCGGGGAAACGATCGAGGGGCGCGAACGCTATCCCATCGTCTTGCGCTACCCCCGTGGCCAGCGTGACTCGTTGCAGGCCTTGCAGGATCTGCCGCTGATCGCGCCAGGCGGTGTGCAACTGACCTTGAGCCAGGTGGCGGAGCTGTCAATCAGCCCAGGCCCGCCGATGCTCAAGAGCGATAACGGCCGGTTGGTGGGCTACATCTACGTGGATGTGGCCGATCGCGACTTGGGATCGGTGGTCCAGGACCTGCAAGCCGCGGTGCAGACCCAGGTGAGTTTGCCTGCCGGCTATGGTCTGGCGTGGTCGGGGCAGTACGAGTATCTGCAACGGGCTTTGGCACGCCTGCAATGGGTGGTGCCCGCGGCGTTGGCGATCATCTTCCTGGTCATCTGGATGGTGTTTCGCCGGCTTAGCGATGTATCCATCATCCTGCTCAGCTTGCCCTTGGCGTTGGTGGGCGGTTTCTGGTTGATCTGGGGGCTGGGCCATGCGATTTCGGTGGCCAGCATGATCGGATTCATCGCCCTGGGCGGCGTTGCGGCTGAGTTCGGCGTCATCATGCTGCTGTACCTGCGTCATGCCTGGGAGCAGCGCTTGGCCAGCGGTGCGCCGGAAGATGTGTCTACCCTGCAAGAGGCTATCTACGAAGGCGCCGTGCAACGGGTGCGCCCGAAGGCGATGACGGTAGCCGTCATCCTGGCCGGGTTGTTTCCGCTTTTCGTCGGTGCCGGTGCCGGCTCGGAGGTCATGCAACGTATCGCCGCGCCGATGCTGGGTGGCATGCTCACCGCACCGGTGCTCTCTATGGTGGTGATTCCCGCAGCGTTCTATCTAGTGCGGCGACGTGGATTGCGCGCGGCGCGGGGCGACCAATGAGAGACAGACTGAGCACTTGAGGTAAGTCCCCACAAAAAGACGCCAGTCATGGAAGAAGTCATGACTGGCGTCAAAGGGGAGAGTACCGCCTACATGCTTACTTATCAGTGCCCGGCGTGCGGGGAAATCTCAAAGCTCAGCGACGCCCGATCCGACACAAAATCCAAACCCTTTTGTGTAGAGGGCACAATGTGATTGGTGTGGATGTACCAGGTCTTGGCGGTGGTCACCTGGAAACTGGCTTGGCCTTGGGCATCGGTGCGCAGGAGCGTAGCGCTACCGTGCCCACCCTTGACCGGTGCGTCAGCACGATGACCGACGTACACGCGTAGGTTGGGCACTGGCGTGCCCTGCTGCAGCACCTGGAACGACAGCTGTTCGCCGACCTTCACGCTTCCAGGATTGCGGGCCAAGCGGATCTCCAGCGGATAGCCCAGCGAGGCAGCGAAATCGTCGGTCAGTTTTGTGCCCACCTGTCCAATGGTACGAGCATGCTTGGTATAGCTATAGGTGACCCCTTTGGGAAACTTGCTCGCATCATAGGTGGCCAGGGTATCGGGCAAGTCTTCCAACTCCAGGTACTTGCCGAACTCGCTGGCCGTACGCGTGCTGGTGGAGGCCATCGTCGAGACCCCCAGCAGATAGGTGCCCTCGCCCGCCGGATGCACGGTGAGCTGGCTCTGCTTGCCGACCTCTTTCCAACTGGCCAAGTCCGGTGCAGCCTTAGCGCCGCCCTGACTCAGCGAAACGTCCTGTAGACGCGCTCGGGTGACTGCACCTGCACTTTCATCGAAGGTGCCATTGTTCACCAACGCTGTGTTCGCCTCGCCCGCTGCGGTGCCAGGCTTGGAGAAAGCGACAAACAGGTCGTGCGCACCGGCACTGCCGGCCACAGCGAACAGCAGTAGTGTGGCGGATAGTTGCGTGTTTCTCATGATGTGTAGCTCCTCGTGATCGTGGCTTACCAGTGGTAACCAAAGCGGACATTCCAGCGACGACCCAGCAAGTCGTACGTCATGGTGTCGGTGTCGGTGTTGGGGTTGTTCTTCACGAACGGCGCCTTCTTATCGAGCACTTTTTCAACGCCGGCGGAGATATCCCACTTCTTCTTGATGCCGTAGCTCAGTTGCAGGCTGTGGTACACCACGCTGGACACATGCGAGCCGATCGTGTCGGGCACGGCGATGATGTCGTCCGCGCTGCCGATGTACTGCGCCGAATAGACGCCGGTCCAACGGTTCTTGCCCATACGCAGTGAGCCCAAGCCACGCCACTGGGTGTAGCTACCCAAGCCGCTGGTGATCTTGCCGGCGTACTCAATGGTGGTGGCCCCGGGCGTGAGCGCCCCCAACCCACGCGGGGTGAGTCTGGAGGTCCTGGAAGCCCTGCTGGATCTGGTCATGGCCTCGGGCAAGGTACGTGTGGTCGACGTGGCGGAACTGTGTCCGCCCCTGGATCCGGATCAAGCCACCGCACGTGTGGCCGCGCGTTTGATCCACCGAATGGTCAGTGCGCAGGCTCAGTGAAGTGATATCGGCTGGCAAAAGGCAGTGAGCTAATGGGAACGCTCAGCCAGCAACTGCTTCATTTGCGCGATCTCCTGTGTCTGCGAGGTAATAATGTCCTGGCAGAGCTTCACCAACTCAGGATCCTTCAGACGATTCTCCTCACACATCAGGATGGCGCCAGCGTGGTGGGGAATCATCGAACGGATGAACTGTTTGTCAGTGACCGCTGCTTGAGTGCGAATGCCCCACCAGCAGAACAGCATGAACGCCACCGTCAGACCAGCCAGAATCAGATTGCGTCGGCGATCGGGGTACATGCTGGACATTAGCCACAGCTCGATCAGCAGCATGGGAGCGGCCATCAGGCCCGCCATGTAGAACTGGTTCACGTTGTTATAGACGTTAGCCCACTGATCGACCATTGCGTACATCAATGCGTACATGGCCACGAAAGACAGGCCCATCATCAACAACAGGCGGCCGTAATGGCCTTGATGCCCTTGTTGTGCCTGGTGGGCAGGTTGGTGTGAGGCGTGCGGTTTTGCGTGCTGGGACTGCGGGTCTTGCGCGTTTTCGTGCGTACCGTGCGAAGAGGACATAACAATCTCCGTGGGAATGGCAGAACGGCGGAAGAACCCGCGAACTGTTGGAACAGCTCCCGGGCTGAGAACACTTACATACCCTTGCCGGCAGCGAATTCCTGCGGGCTCAGCTTGCCATCTTTGTTGCTATCGAGCATGCCAAAGTGCGGCGCCAGCTTGTGCTTGGCCAGTTCTTCCTTGGACAGCGAGCCGTCCTTGTTGGCATCGAGCTTGGTGAAATCGGCATCGGCCGCCGCCGGCTTGTGCTGACCGTGGTCGGTGGTGGGCGTGGTGGTCTGGCCGCCGGCGAAGGCCGCGCCCGCCATCAGGAACAAGGCCATCATCGAGAGGGAGGCATAACGCTTCATTGCAGTACTCCTTGTGGGATATGAGCCATCAGTGACAGGAATGGCCGCGCGCAGGCTCATCGGCGCGGTCAGGGTGGGGGGTGGCAACAACGGTGGAGCCGGACAAACGCAGGGCATTGGTGACCACCGAAACCGAGCTCAGGCTCATGGCCAGGGCCGCCATCATCGGACTGAGCAAAAGGCCGAAGCTGGGATACAGCAAGCCGGCGGCGATAGGCACGCCGATGGCGTTGTAGACGAAGGCGAAGCCCAGGTTCTGCTTCATATTGGCCACCGTCAAAGACGAGATGGCACGGGCTTGCACGATGCGCCTCAAATCACCCTTGACCAGGGTGAGCTGGGCGCTGGACATGGCCACATCCGTGCCCGTCCCCATCGCGATGCCCACATCGGCTGCCGCCAGGGCCGGCGCATCGTTGATGCCATCGCCAGCCATGGCCACGCGACGACCCTGGGCTTTGAGTTGCTGGACCAGGTCGGCCTTGTCCTGCGGCTTGACGCCACCACGCACATCCTCGATGCCCAGCGTGCGCCCCACGGCCTCGGCCGTCGCCTGTGCGTCACCGGAGGCCATCACCACGTGCAGGCCATCGGCACGTAGCAGGTTCAAGGCAGGCAAGGTCGTGGCTTTGATGGGATCAGCCACCGCAATGGCGCCGGCCAACCGACCATTGACCGCCAGGAACATCACGCTAGCGCCTTCTTTCCGAAGACGCTCGGCGCTGCTTTGCAAAGGTGCTACATCGGCGCCAACCGACGCCATCAGGCTTTGGTTGCCGAGCACGACATCCTGATCGGACACGCGCCCGCGGACGCCTTGGCCGGTGAGCGAATCAAAATCTTGGGCGGCCACCAGGTTCAAGCCACGTCGCTGGGCTTCAGCCACGATGGCCTCGGCCAAGGGGTGCTCACTGCCCTGCTCCAAGCTGCCGGCCAAACAAAGGATCTGATCGGCGTCGAAGCCGGCGTTGGAGAGCGTGTCGCGAAAGGCTGGACGCCCCTCGGTCAACGTACCGGTCTTGTCCACGATCAACGTGTCGATCAGACGTAGCTGCTCGATCGCCTGAGCATCGCGGAACAGGACCCCGACCTGCGCAGCGCGGCCAGTGGCGACCATGATCGACATGGGGGTAGCCAAACCCAAGGCACACGGGCAAGCAATGATCAGAACCGATACGGCATTGAGGACGGCAAAGGTCCAGGACGGTTCGGGTCCAAACAGACCCCATCCGAAGAACGTGAGCACCGCCGTGGCCAGCACGGCCAGGACAAACCAGTACGCCACCTTGTCCGCCATACGCTGCATCGGCGCGCGGGAGCGCTGGGCTTGGGCTACCAACTGCACAATCTGCGCCAGTACCGTCCCGGATCCGACTTTGTCCGCCCGGATGACTAAGGCGCCCGTCCCGTTGAGCGTGGCGCCTATAACGTGATCACCGACAGCCTTCTCCACCGGAATGGGTTCACCGGTCAGCATCGACTCATCGACACTGGCGCGGCCTTCGATGACTTCCCCATCGACCGGCACCTTCTCGCCCGGTCGTACGCGAAGCAGATCACCCACGTGCACGTGATCCAGCGCAACGTCCTCTTCGCCCCCATCGGGTTTGACGCGGCGAGCCGTCTTGGGCGCCAATCCCAGCAGGGACTTGATGGCCGCCGAGGTTTTGGAACGCGCCCGCAGTTCCAGCAGCTGTCCGAGCAGGGTGAGCGAGACGATGACCGCTGCCGCCTCGAAGTAGACCCCTACCCGTCCATGCTCGCGGAAAGAGTCCGGAAACAGGTCCGGTGCCACGGTGGCCACCACGCTGTAGCCAAACGCGGCGGCCACGCCGATGCCGATCAGCGTCCACATGTTGGGGCTGCGATTGCCGATGGACTGTAGGCAGCGCTCAAAGAAAGGCCACCCCGCCCAGAGCACCACCGGGGCGCTCAGCACGAGCTCAATCCAGGTGCGCGCCTGCGTGGACAAGCCGGGCAGACGGTGTCCCAGCATGGCCAAGACCAGGACGATCAACGTCAAAGGCAACGTCCACCAGAACCTTCGGGTGAAATCGCGTAACTCTGGATTGTCGTCCTCCTCCAGCGAGGGCATCTCCGGCTCCAGCGCCATGCCGCAGATCGGACAGGTGCCGGGACCTGGCTGACGAATCTGCGGATGCATCGGGCAGGTGTAGACCGTGGCGTGGGTACCGCTGGGTTGGGCCACCGCTGCTGGGGCGGTCACTTCAACTTGCTGGGGAGCATCGTCCGTATAGCGGACGGGATTGGTGATGACCCGTCCATCCGCAGCCTCGACAGGGGCTGCGCCTGCAGAATGGTGATGGTCATGGGACGACGGTGAGTTCATGCCGATGCTCGCTTTAGTGGGGATGGACTGCCAAGGCAGTGTGCCATTGCGGGTTACACAGCTATTCGGGGCTGAGCGTCCCGAGCACTGAAACAACAATCAGGATCAAGATGGCCAGCGCGGCCTCAGCCGTAACACTCTGCCGCAAAGCCCGCACCTCCTGCGCGGGATCTCCGCTGGTCAGCGCTCGTTCCAAGCGCGGCACCAGCGTCCATCGGTGCAGCGCTCCCAAACCCAGCATTCCAGCGAACAGGGCCAGTTTGAAAAGCAGCAACTTCCCGTAGGTGCTCTGGAACAGGGCCGAAAACGACCACGCGGTGAGATCCCCGTAGTGCGCGATGCCGGACACGATGAGCGCACCAACGAAGATCGTTCCCAGCGTCGAAAAACCATGCAGAAAGTCATGCGTTGATCGCAGACGCCCGCTGCCGTTCGTCTCTTTGCCGCGCAGCAGCATGGCAAGGAACATCAGGACCGCTGCGATCCAGCCGCCTGCCGCGAGAAGATGGACGATGCCTGCAGCAAGCCGGACCGCGCCTGCCAAGCCCTCGCCAGCGGCGGCGTGGCCGTTCCATGCCAGCGAAGCGAGTGCGCCGCCCGCCAGCATCGCCCCCAGCGGGAAGGCGGTCTCCACCTTCCCGCGGCGACGATGCCATCCGAGCACGAACATCAGGGCGACCAGCAGCGCGCCTCTCGCCATGGCTGCCCGGCCCGCGGACGTCTCGAGCAGATACCAGCCAAGCGATGCGCGATCAACCTCGGCAAGCGGCATTCCCATGATGCCCGCGGTCTTGAAGACGACATCGAGCCCGGTGAGCACGAGACCGGCTACGGCACCCGCCAATAGAACGCCCATGAGTGACCACCCGGCCAAGGCGTCGGCGAGTGCCGATCGACGCGACCCGTACCAACCGAAGAGTGGAACCCCGAAAAGAACCATGATGACAAGGTATTCCAAGAATCTCAGTGCATAAGCCGACAGGTCGAACATTCGCGACTCCTCAGCGCACCGTGAAGCTGAAGCTGCCCGGCATGGGGTGGTTGTCACCACCGACGGCGCGGTATTCCACGGTATAGACGCCCGGAGCCAGCGGTCCAGGCAACTTGGCACGCAGGGTCTTGCCGTTGTTGACGATCTCGGTCGTGAAATTCTCGATCGGCATGGTGGAACTGCCGTGCTTCATGAGCAACTTGAGACGCGACGCCCGCGGAATCAATGTCTCGTTGAACACGAGATCGATCTGGCCTGGCGAGGCCACCACCGCATTTGCCGCCGGTGTGGACTGCTGCAGCGCGGCGTGGGCGTGCGCGACCTGCAGCGAAAACTGCCCGGCCGCGATTGCGAGGACGAGCGCGAAGGAGCGAATGACGTTGGACGACTTCATATGGATAAATCCTCATTGGAATGTGATGCAAAGCCCGTTCGGGAGGGGCCGCGCTGTGTTCGATGCGACAAGCGTTAGATGTCGGACTGTCACTGAAACCACGATTTGTCGGATTTTCTTGATACTTCCGCTTTCGCGAGACGAGGATCCCACCGGCTCAGGCGGGATCCTCGACGCATTACGCTGCCATGGCGCTGCAGCTTTCCGCGCAGCGGCGACAAACTTCGGCGCAGCGCGTCATCTCAGGGTCGTTCATGGCGTCGCATGCATCGGCGCACTGGCGGCAGATCTCCGCGCAGGCACCGCAAACCACGTCGTGAACGCTGGCACCGCGCAGCATCGCGTCGGCACTGGTTGCGCAGGTATCGGCACACGTCGCCAACAGCGCGATGTGCTCCGGGGCCGCGTGAACACCTCCTTTGGTCAGGCAGTAGTTGATGGTCTCCAGGCAGATCGCATGGCATTGCGTGCAGTTGTCGATGCACTCGTTCATGGCCTGGGGCCGGTGTGCTGCGGAATGGTGAGTCATGTAGTTCTCCTTCTTCCTCGCGGGCGAGAATCGGCGCGCCCGCAACACCGTCCCCTGTTGCTGCGACGGATCAGTGCTGTGCGAACGGTTCAGTGGTTCCGTCGCGATGTATCAGCTCGACCGTGAACGGCTGCTGGCGTCCCTCCGGGACCTCCATGCCCGGAGAACCAAGCGGCATCCCTGGGAGGACCAGGCCGCGTGCGTTCGGCTTTTCTTCGAGGAGACGCTTGATGTCCGCGGCCGGAACGTGGCCTTCGATGACGTATCCGCCGATCTCGGCCGTGTGGCAGGAGCCCTTTGCATAGGGGACACCCAACCGCTCCTTGACCAGACCCAGGTCATCCATGTCGTGCACATCCACGGTGAATCCCGCCTTCTGCACGTGGTCGATCCAGACACCGCAGCACCCGCAGGTCGGGGTCTTGTGGACGGTCATGCGTGGCAGGGCTGCTGGAGTCGCGTCGGCTGATTGGACGACAACCTGTGCGGAGGGCGAGGTTGTGGGTTGCGCGGATGAAGCATCCTGGGTGCAAGCACCCAGACCAGCCACGGCAAGGACCACAAAAGTCAGACGGTGCAATGTGAGCGTAGTCATTTCAATCTCTCGACTCAGCGCTTGGTCCGCGAGGACCAGTGGATGTGGACGATCCGCCAGCCGTCCGCGGTCTCCTTCAGCACCATCGTCTCGTCGCTCTGGACGGTCAGTGGCTGGCCGTCCTTCTGGGCATGCAACTCGCTTTCGGTTCCGACCCACGCGAACTCGCCAGCGGCTCGTGCGCGCTGACGGAGCAGCTGGCGATGGGCGCCCTTGAGGAACGCCGCATCGCTGACTGCGTGATGGCCCATGTATTCCTCGCGGCTGCGTTCGGCGCCCCCGGACTCGAGGATGAGAACGTCGGCAGCGAGCAGGGCTTCGACCGTGGCCAGATCGCCGCTAGACAGGGCCCTGTTGAAACGCTCCGCTACGGCGACCGCGGCCTCTGCAGTGACTGGGACGTCGACGTCCGCAGATGCCGCGGCAGCGGGGTGATGTGCGTGCGGCTGTGTCGCCTGCGCCATTGCGGGGGACACGACGGCCAGTGCCAGTGCGAGGGTGAACGAGATTGCTGTTGCGTTCATTGCGTGGGCTCCAAGAAGATCAATGGGGGTGCGCATGGCCGTCATCGGCCACGGGCGTGTGTGGTGCAGGGTGCGACTCCACCTTGCCGTCGGGATGGCCGTGGCTCACCAACCCGACTTCCGTGTCGCTGGGTGTCGGGCCGTGGTGATCGTCGTCCACGCCCGGCGGGTGCGCATGCGGCATGGAGTTGTTGCCCGGCTCGAATAAGGCAGGGTGATCCTCGGCCTTTTCGTCGTCATGGTGGCCTTGCGTCTCGCCGCCGCCATGCGAATGGCCCTCGCTGCTGTCGACAAGTTCCTTGTACGCAGTCGCGTCCAGCGTGGGCAACTTCTGCAGGAAGGCCGACATGTTCCATATGAACTCATCGTCCATGCTGCCGCCCCAAGCGGGCATGCCGCTGGCCTTGATGCCGTGCTTGATCACCCAGAACGCCTCAGCTGGAGCGACCGGCTGTTTGCTTAGGTTCGGTGGCGCGGGGTACAGGCCCTTGCTCATCTCGGTGGCCGCCGCGTCTGGTGAAAGATGGCAGGTCACGCACATGGCGTTGTAGTTGCCCGCACCCTGGCGGATACGCTCAGGATCATCAAGGTTCGTGGGTAGCTGAAGCTTGGCGGCGCGCACCTCAATGGAACGCTCGCGCGCCGTTTCAAGTAGCGCATACACCGGGCGACTATGCGGATCGTCGGCGGCCACGTTGTACACGCCCAGAGAGAGCGTGGCGGTTGCGACCACCGCAACCAATGCCACGCCGGCACCGAGCCATACCCACATCTTTTTGTTGGATTTCATTGTCAGTTCCCCTTAGAACCAGGTACGAAGGCCGATGACCAAGCGCGTGTCTTCAAAGGACTCGCCATGCTCGCGTCGCATGTCTGCGGTATTGCCAAACGCGCGCTCGTACACCACGCCGATGTAGGGAGCGAACTTTCGGGTGAACTCATAGCGAAGTCGTAGCCCCGCCTCAGCGGCACTCAGACCCGAACCTATCCCGCGCAATGGATCGTTCTTGCCATAGGCGGTGACTTCCACCAGCGGCTGCAAGATCAGCCGGTTGGTTAGCAGCAATTCGTACTCGGCCTCGACATTGGCGGCAGTCTGGCCCCCTTCGCCGAGATAGGCTGTGGCGGACACTTCGAACTTCATCGGCGCCAAGCCCTGTACACCGATAGCGGCGAAGTTCTGCGATGCCCCAGGCTTGAAGTCATGACGCACACCGGCCACCACATCCCACCACGTGGAGATACTGCGGCCGTAAAGCACTTCCAGATCAGCCGACTCGGTCTGACCATCCGTGCGTTCGCCTTCACTGCGGAGCCAGACGCGATTGAGGTCCGTACCGATCCAGCCCTGGCCCTCCCAGCCCAGCCCGGTGCCCGGATCGGCATCCCAGGTTTCCAGGCGATTGAGCAGCACGTAGCTCTTGATCGAGTTGTCATGCACCGGATGCGCGTGTTCCGGCGCGATGGCCGCCTTGCGATCCGCGTCCGTCACCGCGGGAATCGGGGTGCGCGGCTGCGTTGGCGCTGCAGGCCCGTGTCCCATCTGACTGTGGTCCATGCCCTCCATCGATTGCATTCCCGCTTCTGGTGTAGCGGGCGCGGGCGAATCATGGCCCATCTGCGAATGGTCCATCCCCTGCATCGCAGGCGTGGCCGTGCCGGAGGTGTCGGCTGCAGCGGGCTGTGCCATCTGACTGTGATCCATGCCCTGCATCGACTGCGCCTGCGCTGTGGGCGCCGCAGGTGTGCTCGCGGGCGAGCCGTGCCCCATCTGCGAATGGTCCATGCCCTGCATGGCAGGCTCGGCTGCGTTAGCCTGCGGCTCGGCGTGGCCCATCGCCGCATGATCGATCGTCGCTTCGCTCGTCTTGGCCGGTGTTGCAGGCTTTTGGGCTGGCGCAGGTTTTGATGTCGGTGCCTGATGTGCAGAGTGATCCTGAGTCTGGGTCTGCGCGCCCTGCTCCATCTGCATGGAGCCGTGCTGCATAGATTGGGCGCTGGCCGCATTGGCCAGGGCCAGCGAGATAGCCGTCAGCGCAGTCAGGGTGGTATCGCGTCTATTGATGTTCATTCGTCGACCCTCACCGTGCGCATCATTCCGGCTTCCATGTGATAAAGCAGGTGGCAATGGAACGCCCAGCTGCCCAACGCATCGGCACGCACGCGATACGTGCGTCGGCTACCTGGCGGCATATCCACCGTGTGCTTGCGCACCATGAAGTTGCCGTTGTCGTCCTCCACGTCACTCCACATGCCGTGCAAATGGATGGGATGGGTCATCATCGTGTCGTTAACCAATACGATGCGCATACGCTCGCCGTAGTTCAGCCGCAGCGGCTCGACATCGGAAAACTTCTGACCGTTGAAGCCCCAGGAGAATTTCTCCATGTGTCCGGTCAGATGCAGCTCGATCTCGCGACCGGGGTCGCGTCCGTCAGGGTCTTCAAAGGTGCTCTTGAGCATGGAATACGTCAGCACATGACGGCCGTTATCGCGCAGGCCATTGCCCGGATCATCCAAGCGCGAACTCACGCTCATGGCTTGGTTGTCCAACAGGGGATTGTTGGTCTCGCTAGCAGGGTGTGATTGCATGCCCCCGTGCTGCATGCCTGCCATGGCACCATCGCCGGCGGCGGGCATCGCATGGCCTGCATGGGCCGAGGTCGCGTTACCGCTGACAGGTGGGGTCATGCCAGGCATGCCCATGGCCGCACCACAGCCGCCTTCCATGCCCTTGCTGCCGCCAGACATATCCATCGACCCATGATCCATGCCCATGTCTGCCATCGTCAGCAGCGGCCGGGGATCCACAGACGGAACGGGCGCGCGTAATCCTTCGCGCACAGCGAGCGTGCCGCTGATGTAGCCGGTGCGACCGGAGTCTTGGGCAAAGATGGTGAATGCGTCCTGCCCGGAGGGCTCCACGATCACATCGAAGGTTTCTGCTACCGCGATGCGGAACTCGTCGACGGAAACCGGATGGACATACAAGCCATCTGCCGCCACCACGGTCATCTTCAGCCCCGGAATACGCACATCGAAGTACGTCATGGCAGAGCCATTGATGAAACGCAGGCGCACCTTCTCGCCACTGCGGAACAAACCGGTCCAGTTGCCCAGTGAGGTCGTGCCGTTCATCAGGTAGGTGTAGGTGTTGGCGTTGACGTCGGACAGGTCCGTGGGCGTCATCCGCATCACGCCCCACATCTTGCGATCTTCCAACGTGGCCGACAGGCCGTTGCGCTTCACATCGCGCGCAAAATCGCCGACCGTGCGCTTGTAGTAATTGTCATGGCCCGGCATCTTCTTCAAACGATCGAACAGGGCCGTCGGGTCCAGGTCTGTCCAATCGCTCAGCATCACGACGTAGTCGCGATCGAAACTGAAGGGCTCCGGCTCCAATGGGTCGATGACGATCGGGCCATAGAGCCCGGCTTGTTCCTGGAACCCTGAGTGGCTGTGGTACCAGTAGGTTCCGCCCTGATGCAGGGTGAACCGGTAGTGGTAGGTCTCACCACGTCCGATACCGTCAAAGCTCAGACCCGGCACGCCGTCCATGTTGGCCGGCAAAATGATGCCGTGCCAATGGATGGAGGTGTCCGCGCCATGGATGGAGTTAGCGGGCAATGCATTAGAGACGCGCAAGTTGACCGTGGTGCCTTCCCGCCACCGCAGCAACGGCGCCGGAACGGACCCGTTGACCGTGATCGCGGTGCGGGTCTTGCCGGTGAAGTTCATCGGCGTCTCGCCAATGGTCAGGTCAAACTCAGTGCCCGATAGTACGTTGGGTTGTCCCGGCCCCTTGAGCGCCCAACTGGCTTTGGGCCAGAAACCTAATCCTGCGACTGCGCCTCCCAAGGCCAAGCCTTGGACAAATCGCCGCCGCGAAGGCAGCAGCGGTCCACCGCGTGGACCACGAAAATCATCATGCGACATGAAAATGCTCCAAGCGTCGTGTTGCCACCGGCGGGCGGTGGTACAGAGCGGGCGGCTGGCCTAAACAGGCATGCAAGCCACACCAACGGCGCCATTGCGGCGCCTAGGGACGCTTAGCCGATCGGTGGTCGGATCAGATGAGGCAAGGCAGGTGCCGCATGCCCTAGGGGCAGCGGCATGACATCCAGGCCCAAGGCCAGTTGCACCGAAACATGCAGGCGCGCAGGAAGTGCGCTCGCGCAAGCGTGTACGCAGGCGCACCGGCACGCAGAAGACTTGCAACAGTCGGGACCGGCATGGTCGCCATGCCCAGTGCCAGCCTTTTCAATCGATGTGGCATCGGGATGATGCTCAGCACTGTGATGGGCGAAGCAGTCTTCGTCGACTTGCACCGCGGCAGCCACTTCGCTGGCCTGCTCTTCCATGACCGGGTTCATACTGACGGACGCAAACGCCGACCACGCGCCGTTAAGCACGAGCATGGCGATCAGGAACAGTCGCAGTAGAAGTGAGGAGGCTGACACGGGCGACATGGTATATCACTTTAGACAAGGCGCGTGTGTATCGGTCGTGAACAAAATCTCAAGTAAGCCTGAGATGTCGCGACTTGTCAGTCGCACTAGCCGCGGACACTGCAGCTCCCTCCAGAAGCGCCCAAAGGGCGGGTTGAGGCGAAGAGTTGCCCATAGGGCGAGCGCTTGTTCGGTTTACTTCTCGGGCGTGGCCTCGATCAGCTTCACCAACTCGCGCTTCTGCTGCTTGCTTAGCGAGCCCCAGCGCAGGAGCAACTTGGCCAGCAGATCATCGTCGGTGTAAAGGAAGGCGGCGGGGATCCCCAACGCTTGGGCCAACCGCTCAGCAATCTCCAGCATGGGCTCGTGCTTGCCACGCTCGTACTGGTTGATTCGGGGGCTGGCCACGTGAGGATCCAGACCGGCCCGGATGCCCAACTCCTTCTGCGACAAACCCGTGTGCAGGCGGGCTTGTTTGAGGCGTCGAGCGAAGGTCGGTGTTGAGTCGACGGACAAAGTCACGCGCGCACCCCATGGAGACCCCATAAGGATGGCGGATGTACCCAGCCTTGCATACTAAGATATTCTTAGCTTTGAGGCAACCGGCGACACCGGTAGCGCCGCCCCCCCCCCCCAGGAGCCACGCCGCTCCCTCATCCCCGGAAACCGCATGCCCGGAACCTCGTCAATGACGCCATCTGGGGTCGCCAGCATCGAGGAGTTGGGCCTTCGTGGCACCCTTTTCCTAGCCGCACTGTTAGCCGCGCAGCTACGACGCCTACCGGTGGCGCCCACACGCCGCTCCACCTTGCTGGTGCTGGACACGCTGCGAGACTTGGCCTTGATCCAAGTTCCCTGGCCAGCGGATCGATGGCAGATCCGCCCCGATGCCGAGGTCACGCCCATCGAAGATCCGCAATGTGCTTTCGCCTGGTCTACCCACGAGCGCAGGCACCTGCTCCCGGTGCTGGAAGACCAACTCGGCGATATGGCACACGATGTAGACTTGGCGGACGCGAAACTGGAGCTGTGGGATGAACTTGCACTCTGGGAGACCGAGCAGTTTCTGGAGCAGCAATTGCTCAAACATCACTTCGACCCAGGCTGGGCACGTGATGTGGGGTTCGTCTTTCAATCCGGACCGCGGGGCTTGCCGATCGCGCGGTGGCGTTACTGCTGCTGGGCGGCGGTACGCCAAGGTGCCTCGGTGGCGATGCGTCTTGGCGTGCACGACAGCGCCCATGTGCGGGAAGCCATCTTTCAGGAGGTCCAGAAGCGCCTGCGCTACCTGATGACCAGTTCGCCCGAGCAAGGCATGTTCAAGCCCTATCATTTGGCACCGGAGTCCTCAGTAGCCAAACTGTTTGTAGATTGGGTCGTCCCTATGGAATGGGCGTACTGGACAGGTGAGCGCCACCCCAGCCGCTAGCAGACAAACGAGCAGCCTCGTCAGTCGGCTCCCCCATCTTGCGCATGGCCGCGCCGAGTTTTCTTCACCGCATTTTGTGCTGGCGTCAGTTGATTCAGTAGAGGCTCTAGCGCTTCAAGACGTGCATTGGCACGCAACGCATCGGCTTCAGCGCTCTCGCGGCGCTCACGCTCCCGCGCAAGGGTGTCTTGAACTTGAGCTAGCTCGTTGCGCATGGTATCCAAGGTCTTGGCGTCAGTCTTCCAGCGCTCCTGCAGTGCCAAATAGTCCGTCGCGGTCTGGCGCAACGCCACGACCTCGCTGTGTTGGCCTTCGTGGGCCTGTCGTAGCTGGGCAAGCTCACGCTCAATCCGCCCGTGGCGCTCCAGCCATTGACCATTGTCGCGGTTCAGCACCAACAGCTCCTGATTCTTCGCGCCCAAGGCTTCATTGGCCTGACGTAAGGCTACTTGCAGCTCTTGGGCCTGATGCTCGTGACGGCGAAGCTCTTGCTCACGCTGCTCTTTGGTTGAAGTGCGGTAGTGCTCAAGCGCTTCCCGGGCATGGGCATGCTTGTCCTCCAGAGAACGCGTATGCGCCTCATGATCAGCCAGCCGCACCGTCATGCCAGCGATGCGCTCGTTCAACTGGGCGATTTCCGCGATCCTGTCACCTAGATTCTGTTGAAGGAGGGCGTGAGCAGCTTGCTCTTGGTGCAGGCTTGCTTCGGTGCGCTGCAGCCGACTGCTCAAGGCGGCAGCCTCCTCTTGGGCACCGGAAAGCGCCTGTTGCCGACTGTGGAGCTCAGCCTGATGGCGCTCACGCTCCTGGGTGAGGATGGCCTCTGCTTCCTCCTGGAGCCGCGAGGCCAAGCGCGCAACCAAGTCCTGCAAAGCATCACTAACGGCTACCGTCCTCGCCGGACCGCCGCCTTCCTCTCCTTCCAGTTCACGCAAGTAGCGGTGGATCGTGGTCTTGGAGCCCGTGTTGCCCAAGGCCACTCGCACCGCGTCGACTGACGGCTTCTTGCGTTGGGCCAGCAGCGCGTCGCGCGCCTTCTGGACGTCACTCTTATAGAGTCCTGCGCGCGCCATCGTGCCACCTCACTTTATTTCGTAATGTATTACATACCATGTAATTACATACTATTAAAGCAGGTAGACGACCGCTCGTCGGCGAAAATAGTTATACGGGATAATATTGAATTATCCCGCGTAAGGCGGATTCTGACCCTTCCCGGCGTCCCAAGCAGTACGAAACCGCCCAGGGCCGGCGATCGCTGGGTAGTATGGCCCAGAGCGGAAAGGAGGCCAGCCAGGGTGCAGGCAGGCTCCGCCACCGAGCCCGTTGGCCATCATAGGACTGTGCATGCCGATCGAACGTATCGTCATCGACAACTTCAAGTCGTTTCGCCATCTGGACCTGCCCCTCAATGCCCACATGAACCTGGTGGTGGGCGACAACGAGGTCGGTAAATCCACCCTGCTGGAGGCCATCCACGCGGTGGTCACCGGCCAGCTGCATGGGCGCAATCTTGCCTACGAGCTCACGCCCTACCTGTTCCACCAGCCCACGGTGCAGGAGTACTTGGGAGCGCTTGCCACGGGCACGCCGGCCTCGCCGCCACGGATCTCCATCGAAGCCTATCTGGGCGCCGACGCCGCGCTGGCGTCGTTACGCGGCACCAACAACTCCCTGCGTCTGGATACCGCCGGCATCCGGCTGCTGGTCGAGCTCAACGACGACTACCGCGAGGAGTTCAACGCCTACCTGCAGCAGCACCAGGGCGCGGTCAGCCTGCCGGTGGAGTACTACACGGTGCGCTGGTACTCCTTCGCCAACAATGGCGTCACCGCCCGTAGTATTCCGTTCGACTCGACCATCATCGACACGCACGGCATCAAGACCTTGTCCGGTGCCGATCGCTATATCGCCGGCATCATCGAGCAGGCACTGACGCCTGCGCAGCGCGTCTCGCTGTCGCTGAGCTTCCGCCGCATGCGGCAGAGCTTTTCCGAAGAAGCGGATGTGGCAGCGATCAATGCCTACTTGACCGAGCACACCGGGGACATCAGCCACAGGGCATTGACGGTAGGCGTGGACACATCGCCGCGCTCAACGTGGGAAACCAGCCTGTCACCCTACCTGGATGAGCTCCCGTTCACCCAGGCCGGCAAGGGCGAGCAAAGCGCGGTGAAGATGAAGCTGGCGATGCACGCGGCCGGCGCGGCTCACGTGCTGCTGATCGAGGAGCCGGAGAACCATCTGTCCTATTCCAGCATGACCCAGCTGATCGACAAGATTGCGGCCCTCTCCACCGCCCAGCAGGTGATCATCGCCACCCACAGCAGCTTCGTGTTGAACAAGCTGGGCGTGGACAACGTGATCCTGTTCAGCGCGCAAGGCCAGATGAAGCTGGACCAGCTGCCCAGCGATACCCACGACTATTTCATGAAGCTGCCGGGCCACGACACGCTGCGGTTGATCCTGGCCAAGCAGGCGATCCTGGTGGAAGGCCCTTCCGACGAACTGATCGTGCAGCGTGCCTACAGTGACCATCACGGCGTGGCGCCGATGGCTCACGGCGTAGACATCATTTCGGTCAAGTCGTTGGCATTCAAACGCTTCTTGCAGATTGCCGATCGACTGAGGATTCAGGCCAAGGTGATCACCGACAACGACGGTGATATCGCAGTTGTGCAAGAGCGCTATGCCGAGCACATCAACGCGATCTATTACGATTCCGACGAGAGCGCCCCTTCGCTGGAAGAGCAGCTGATCAAAGCCAACTCGCTGGCCGAACTCAATACCGTGCTGGGCAAGGCCTTTGCCGATGAGGTGGCGCTGCTCAAGTACATGAAGGGCCATAAGACCGATACGGCCTTGGCGATTTTCAATAGCCCGCACTCGATCAGGTTCCCGGACTATGTCCAGCGTGCCATCACCTAACCGGGTCCTGCTCTCGGCAGGCTCGGGCAAGACCACGTTGCTGGTCCGGCAGGCCTTGGAGCGACCTGAGCGCCGCATCGCGATTGTCACCTACACGCTGGAAAACCTGGAAGAGATCCGGCGCTCGTTTGAGGCCCACGCAGGCGCGGTCCCCGCGCATGTCACCTTGCACAGCTGGTATGGCTTTCTGCTGCGCCAGTGCATTCGCCCGTACCAGGCTGCGCTTTGCCCTGAGCCTCGCATCGAGACCATCCTGTTCGTAGAAGGTGTCACCAACAACCGCGCCCCACGCACCCAGGTGGCGCGCCACTACCTGGCGGGCAACCGGATGTATTCGGACCGAGCGGCCGATTTCGCTGTGCGCTGCGATGAGCTGACCCAAGGCCAGGTCGTGGCGCGATTGGCGGCGATGTACGACGAGCTCTACATCGACGAAGTCCAGGATCTGGCCGGCTTTGATCTGGATCTGGTCGAACGGCTGTTGAAGAGCGAGATTGCCATCACGTTGGTAGGCGATACGCGCCAAGCCACGTATGCGACCAACTATGCGCAAAGGTACAGCCAATACCGTGGTCCGAATCTGGCAGCGCTGTTTCAGATTTGGGAGGCCGACGGCTTATGCCGGCTGGATCACCGCCTCACCAGTCTGCGCTGCGTCCAGGCCCTGTGCGATATGGCTGACACGCTCTATCCGCAGATGCCGCGGACCCAATCAGGCAATGGCGAGGTCACCGGACACGATGGCATCTACCTCGTCGCTCCAGGGGATGTGGCCGCGTACATGCAGGAGTTCGCCCCCACCGTGCTCCGGCATGACCGGCGGCAGGCGTGCGACGGACTGCCGGCGGTGAACTTTGGGCAGTGCAAGGGCCGCACCTACAGTCGGGTCCTCATCTTTCCGAACGGGCCGTTGACGCAGTACCTGCGCACGGCCGATGCAGCGCGTATCACCGCGCCGCCGAAATACTACGTGGCCTTCACCCGGGCGCGGCAAAGCGTGGCCTTTGTGTATGCCGGCGCGTGCGCGTTGCCGGGTCATCAGCTCTATGCGCCTGCCAGCGCAGACGCATAGAGCCAGGGGCTGCGATCACATCTTCTTTAACGGCGCCGCGGTGGGCGGCGGCGGTACCGGGCCCGGGTCGTTGAAACACAGCATGATCTGATCGATGCCGAATTGATCGGCCAGGACCTGGGCAATCACAGCATGCACCAGGTCCAGGTCGACCGAGGGCGCCGCGACCGTGATGGTGGCCGCGATCGCACGGCCATGCTCACCGGCGACCAGGCGCAGGTCGTCCACCGCTTTCACGCCCGGGTCGGTAAACATCGCCGCACGGACCTGTTCCAGGTTGAGCTCGTTCATGGGGACTCCAAAGCAGTGCTACCGGCGCGGGGAGCTCGGTCGCGATGCAGCCAACGATAGAGCACCGGCAGCACCAACAAGGTCAATGCGGTGGATGAGACGATGCCGCCGATGACGACAGTGGCCAGCGGCCGCTGCACTTCCGAGCCAGCACCGACATTCAAGGCCATGGGTAGGAAGCCCAGCGAGGCTACCAGGGCGGTCATCAACACCGGTCGCAGGCGTCCAAGGGCGCCGTCGCGCACAGCGTCGTCTAGCGGATCGCCCTGTTCGCGCAGACGGCGGATGAAGGCGATCATGACCAGCCCGTTGAGTACGGCCACGCCCGACAGCGCGATGAAGCCCACGCCGGCAGAGATCGACAACGGAATCCCGCGCAGAGCCAGTGCCAGCACACCGCCGGTCAGCGCCAGCGGCACGCCACTGAACACAATGGCCGCATCCTTGGCCGAGCCGAAGGCCATGAATAGCAGAGCGAAGATCAACGCCAGTGTCACCGGAACGACCACGCCCAGGCGTTGGGTGGCCGAGATCAGCTGCTCGAAGGTGCCGCCGTAATCGATCCAGTAGCCCTCTGGAAGCGCGACATCCTGGCCGATGCGTGTGCGCAACTCGCCGACGAACCCGCCCAGATCGCGCTCGCGCACGTTGGCGGTGATCACCACGCGGCGCTTGCCGTTCTCGCGGTTGATCTGATTGGGCCCGCGCTCTACCTGGATCTTCGCCACTTCCCGCAGCGGCACCGTGCGAGGCCCCCCATTGGCGCCGGCGGCCAGACGGCTGGACTCATCGACACTGGTGCTTGCCGGCAGCGGAATGGGCAGATCTGCCAGCACAGCGGGGTCTTGGCGCTGCGCTTCGGGCAGGCGCACGACCAGGTCGAAGCGGCGGTCGCCCTCGATCAACTGGCCGGCAACACTGCCCCCAATGGCGGTGGCCACCGTTTCCTGCACATCGCCCGGGTTCAGGCCATACCGTGCCAATGCCGCCGGATCTGGCGTGATGGTCAGCAGCGGCAGGCCGGAGACCTGCTCGGCCTTGACGTCTTCGGCGCCGGGGACGCTACGCATGACCCGCTCGACCCGGCTGGCCAGGCGCGTCAACTGGTCAAGGTTGTCGCCGTAGACCTTGACCGCCACGTCCGAACGGACGCCGGAGATCAACTCGTTGGTGCGCATCTGGATGGGCTGGGTGAACTCGTAGTTGCTGCCCGGGATTTCCTTGGCCGCCGCCTCCAGCTCTTCCACCAGCTCGGCCTTGGGCTTGCGCGGGTCGGGCCACTGGTCGCGGGGCTTGAGCATCAGGAAGGTGTCGGCCATCGACGGCGGCATAGGATCGGTGGCCACCTCGGCGGTGCCGATCTTTGAGAAGATGTTGGCCACCTCCGGGAACTGGGCCAGGCGCTTCTCCAGCGTTTCCTGCATGGCCACCGACTGCTCCAAGCTGGTGCCGGGAATACGCATGGGCTGCAAGGTGATGTCGCCCTCATCCAGGCTCGGCACGAACTCCGAACCCAAGCGGGTGGCCAGCACGCCACAGCCCACCACCAGCACGGCCGCGCCGGCCAGCACCACCACGCGCCGACGCAGGGCCCAATCCAGCAGCGGCGTATAACGGGCACGCGACCAGCGCATCAGGCGGTTGTCGTGCTCAGCCACACGGCCGCGCAGGAAGCTGGCGATCGCCGCCGGCACGAAGGTCAGCGACAACACCATGGCGCCGGTCAGGGCCAGCACCACCGTGATCGCCATCGGGTGGAACATTTTTCCTTCTACCCCGGACAGCGAGAAGATCGGCAGGTAGACCGCGGCGATGATGCCCAGGCCAAACAGGCTGGGACGGATCACCTCGGCGGTGGCCGAGGCGGTCAGGTCATAGCGCTCTTCATCGTTGAGCTGGCGGCCTAGCGCGTGCTGCGCCTCGCCGAACCGGCGCAGACAGTTCTCGATGATGATCACCGCCCCGTCCACGATCAGGCCGAAGTCCAGCGCGCCCAGGCTCATCAGGTTGCCCGACACGCCGCCACGCACCATGCCGATGATGGTGAACAGCATCGCCAACGGGATCACCGCCGCGGTGATCAACGAGGCGCGCACATTGCCCAGCAGCAGGAACAGCACCACCACCACCAGCAGCGCGCCCTCGATCAGGTTCTTGGACACCGTGCCGATGGTGCGATCCACCAGCGCGGTGCGGTCATAGACGGCCTTGGCATGGACGCCGGCAGGCAGGCTGGCGTTGGCGGCATCCAGCTTGGCCGCGGCCGCCTGGGAGACTTCCCGGCTGTTGGCGCCGAACAACATGAAGGCGGTACCGACCACGACCTCGTGGCCATTCTGGGTGGCCGCGCCCGTGCGCAGCTCCTTGCCTTCGCCCACGCTAGCGACGTCGCGCACCCGAATGGGCACGCCATCGCGCCGGTCCAGCACGATGTTGCCGATTGCCTCCAGATTGGCTAGCTGGCCCGGCACGCGCACCAGGAACTGCTGTCCGTTGCGCTCGATGTAGCCGGCGCCGATGTTCTGGTTGTTGCGCATGACCGCGGCGACCACGTCGTTCAACGTGAAGCCCAGCGCCACCAACTGAGCTGGATCGGGAGTGATGTGGATCTGCCGCTCGAAGCCGCCGATGGTGTTGACCTCGGTGACGCCGGGCGTGGTGCGCAGCTGCGGCCGGATCACCCAGTCCTGCAGGGTGCGCAGGTCCGTGGCCGTGTACGGGGTGCCGTCGGGCTTGCGAGCGTTGGGCTCGGCCTCCACGGTGTACATGAAGATCTCGCCCAACCCGGTGGAGATCGGCCCCATTTCCGGGTCCAACCCTTCGGGAAGCTGGGAGGCGATCTGCTGCAGGCGCTCGGCGACCTGCTGGCGGGCAAAGTACAGGTCGGTGCCGTCCTTGAAGACGACGGTGACCTGCGAAAGCCCGTAGCGCGACAGCGAGCGGCTGTAGTCCAGCTTGGGCAGACCGGCCATGGCCGTTTCGATGGCAAAGGTGACCCGTTGTTCGGCCTCCAGCGGCGAGTAACCCGGGGCCTGGGTGTTGATCTGGACCTGGACGTTGGTGATGTCGGGTGTGGCGTCAATGGAAAGGTGACGGTAGCTCCACACGCCCAGCGCAACCAGCGCAGCGGTGAGCACTAGCGTCAGCCAGCGATGGCGGATGGACAGCCCAATGAGGCGTTCGAGCATGGCGGGCCTCATTCTTCTTCCACGGTGGACTTTTCGATGTCGGCCTTGATCAGGAAGCTTTGGGCCACCACCACCTGTTCACCGGCCTTGAGGCCTTCCAGCACTTCGGCGCGTTCGGCGTCGCGGCGCCCCAGCTTCACCGGCCGGGTGTGGTAGGTTTCGCCCTGCTGCACGTAGACCACGTCCTGGTCTTCTGCGGTCTGCAGCGCCGTGATCGGCACCACCAACGCTGCCGATTGGCGATCCACGGTGACCCGCGCCTTGACCGCCGACCCCGGCCGCCACAGGCCATCGGTGTTGGCCACCGTGCCGCGCGCAATGGTGCTTTGGCTGGCGGTGGCGGTGCCGGGCAGGACGCGCTCCAAGGTGGTCTGTGCGGTGACGCCATCGCTCAAGCGGGTAACCGTCACCGGCACGCCAGCACCGATGTGCTGGGCGTCGGCGCCGAAGATGTGCAGGTCCACCCACAGCGTGGACAGGTCGGCGACCTCAAACAGCGGCGCGCCCTCAGCGGCGGCCATGCCTACGGCGGCCGTGCGCGCCATGACCACGCCACTGATCGGCGCGGTGACGGTATAGGTGGTCAGGCTCAGGTTGCTCTCTACCGTGGCCAGTGCCTGGCCGGCCCGTACCTGATCACCCACGCCCGCACGCACGGAGCGGACCGGTCCGGGGAAGCGTGCCGTGACCTGCGCGATGCGACCGTCAATCGGGGTCAACAGCCCTTGCACCTCATGCTCGTCAGCAATCTCACCGGGGCCTGCCGGTGCGACCTGGATACCCGCTGCCTGCGCAGCTTTGGCGGCAATCTTGGTTTCCAGCGGCGCTTCCTCGTGCTCGCCGTGCTCTTCGCCCTCAGCGGCGGCGCCGCCTTCGGACGCTTCGTTGGGGGCCGACGCGTTGCAGGCGGCCAGCATCATCAGGGCCATGCCCAGTGCGGTCCAAGAAAAGCGATTCATGGGGTCTCTCCGGTGGAAGCAGCCGCCGGCGGCGCGACAAGCGCTTGGCCGGTCAGGCGTTGAATTTCGATCAGGGCGCGCTGCGCATCGAGCGCCACGTCCAGCTGCTGCTGGGCCATGGCCGTGCGTTCGGACTGCAGCTGTGCCCATTCCAGGTAGCTGATCGCGCCGGCGCGATAGGCGCGCTCGGCGGCCTTCTCAGCCCGGGCCAACTTCGGCAGCACCTCGCCTTGCAGCCGTGCCACCTCGGCCTGCGCCACGGTGTAGCGACCATGGGCTTCGACCAGCGTGGAATACAGCGACAGGCCCTTGGCCTCGCGCTCGATCGTCAGAACCTCCAGCTCGGCTTCGCCGGCGCGGATCTCCGGCTGCGCGCGGCTGCGGCTGCCCAGTGGCATGGACAGGCTGGCCACCAGCGCGGTGTCGTCAGTCTCCTGCAGGCGGCGCACGCCCAGCTGCCACGACAAGTCCGGCGAGGCCGCCGAACGCGCCAGCTGCAGTCGTGCCTGCGCGATCCGGCGGGCATCGGCAAACTGCGCCAACTCGGGAGTGCGCTCCAATTCCTCGGCCAGCGACTGCATGGACGCGATCGCCGGCAGGGTCATGGGATCCGCCGCGGCCACCTCGAAGCTCGGAGCACGTTCGCCCCAGAGGGCAGCAAGGTGCTGCCGGGCGGCAATGCGCTGCTGCTCGGCCCGATCACGGGTCAACTCTGCTCTCGCCAGTGCTGCTTGTGCGGTGAGCATCACCGATTCGGGAGACGCGCCAGCCTGCAGGCGCTGCCGGGCAGCGGCGACGGTCCGCTGGCGCTGGCCGACATCCATGTTCGTCAGGCTGCGTTGCCGGTCGGCACCGACAACGGCCAAATAGCGCTGCGCCGTCTCGGCGAGCAGGTCCAGCCGCCTGGTCTCGCGCTGCACGGCCAGTGCATCAATCCGGCTTTGGGCCAAGGTGCGGCGGGCGTCGAGCTTGCCGCCGCGCTCCAGGACCGAGCTCAGGCTCAAGGTCAACTCCGCGCTGTCCAGGCCACGGGCCGCGCCCGTGCCCAGCGCATTTTCAACCTCCGCCCCCAACGTCCACGGTGGCCGCTGCACGGCCTGGTCGCGCTCGGCAGCGAGCACCGTGGCTCGCGCATCGACCAGGCGCAGCTCGGGGTGGGTTTGGGCCACGCGTGCAAACGCGTCGTCCAAGGTCATCAGCTCTTCTGCTGTCGCCGGCGTTGCCGCCGCGCTCAACAGTAGCCACGCGGCCAGGGCCGCCAATCGCACATGCATGAAGTACTCCAGAATTTTCGATAGCCAACAGGGATCCGGCGCACGCCGGCGCGCATCACCCTGCGATCGGCGGCCGGAACGGCGCGAGCAGGTGCTCATGCCGATATCTGTCCGCATGGGCTGTCGCCGACGGCCAATGCCGGCCGATATGAGCAATGGCCAACACTATTTCTGGAGCCGGCGCGGCCTGGCTACAGCACAGCACCAGCTGCTGTAGCCGGTGCAGCGCGGCGTCTACGCCACGCTCGGAAGCTGGTGATGCCACTGCCGGGTCATGGTCGGCCGCGGCCAGATGGGTTTGAGCATGGAGCTCGCCAACCACTGCCAGCACCGGCTGCGTCACAAGGCCCACGGCCAAGTGCGCCAGCAGCAGCCAGCGCAGGCCACAGCTCAGCCGGCCAAGCGCTGTCATGCAGGCGTTTTGCGCGCGTCGGCACGCGCCCGGCGAGCATCACCCAAGATCTCGAAAGCCTCCTTGATCACATACAGGCCGATCAGGGCGCCGATCACGAAATCCGGGTAGGGGCTGGCCAGCCACCACACCAACAGGCCGGCCAGAATCACCCCAACGTTGGCCACCACATCGGCGCGGGTAAACAGCCAGGTCGCTCGCAGATGCACTTCGCCAGACTTCAAGGGGGCGAGCATACGGAGCACCTTCAGGTTCACGGCCAGCGAGACCAGAGCGGTACCGATCATCCAACCGCTGACCGGCTCGGCGCCGTACATCACCCGGCGGCCGACTTCGACCAGCACGCCTACGCCCAGCACCAGCAGCACGCTGCCACTGACCCACGCGGCGTTGGCCTTGAAGCGCGCCGTGCGCCCGATAGCGACCAGGCCAATGGCATAGGCGGTGGCGTCAGACAGCATGTCCAGCGCGTCAGCCAGCAGCCCGGTGGAATGGGCAATCCAGCCGGCAATGCCGCCGATCACGGCCATCGCTGCATTCAGGACCAAGGCGATCCAGAGGATGCGTCGCTCCTCCTTGTTCTTGGCTTCGTGGTGGCACCCGCAATCACTCATGTCTTGGTCCTCTGCTGTGTTGTTTCATTGCTTGTTTGCGCCTGGCTGTCTACGCACACCGGAACGGGCATTGGCGAGGAACCCCACGATGGCGGCGGTGCCTACCAATACCTGCGCCAGCAGCGACTGCCAGGTGGGATACAGGCCGATCCACTCGATGCGCGGCAACGCGAGCGGTGTTTGAGAGATCCAGCCCGCTTCCTGCAACGCGGCCACGCCTTTACCGATCAGGATGACCGCCATCACCGCGATGAGAATCGAGCTGATCGAAAAGAACCGGCCAATCGGCAGCCGCCTGCTCATGCGCAGCATCCAGTACGCCACCGCAGCCAACACCGCGATTCCCGCCGCCAGGCCTGCGAGGATGGCGGTGGACGCCTGATCGCTCCACATCGCGATGTAGAACAAGATCGTCTCAAACACCTCGCGGTACACCGCGACAAAGGCCAGCATGAACAGGAAAACAGCCGAGCGCCGTGTCAGCGCAGTCGTCAGCTTGGCGTGCAGGTACTCCTGCCACCGCCCTGCAAGGCTCTTTTGGTGCATCCAGATGCCTACGCTGAGCAGGACAGCGGCAGCGAACAAGGCCGAGACGCCCTCAGTGACTTCCCGGTTCGCACCGCTGATATCAACAAAGTAAGTGGCCACCGCCCAGGTAGCTGCGCCTGCCAACAACGCGCAGATCCAACCCGCATGCACATACGGCAACACATCAGACCGCTCGGCTTTACGCAAGAACGCCACGATACCAATCACGATCAGCAGCGCTTCCAGTCCTTCGCGTACCAAGATGGTAAAGCTGCCTAGAAACGCGGTGCTGGCGCCTATTCGGGTGTCCTGCAGCGCCACGTCCGCGCGATCAAACAGCTGGGCAATTTGCGCTGCCTGCCCGGCAACGTCAGCCGCGGGCGCATGCTGATCCAGCTGCGCGCGGTAGCCTGCCATGGCCGTCTCGATCTCTCGCAGCAATGACGGATTGCGCGTGGCCAGCGTGGGTTCAAGCGGCTCTACACCATCCAGATAGGACGAGAGCGCAAGCTTTTTGGCTTGAGCCAGGTCCTCATCAGCGTAAGCGCGCTGGCTGGCGGCCAGTCGCTGCCGCGCCACCGCAAAGCGATCGGCTCCTGGTACCGCTTCGTTTACTACCTGTGGCTGCGAACGCAGGTAGGCGATGATCGCGTTTGCCTGATCGGCGGGCATCGTGGTGGCAAGATCGGCCTCTCGCGTGCGTGTCAGCGCTTCGAGCGAGGGAATGTGCGTATGGGCCTCGGCACTGGTGCGCCATAACGCCTCACCTTGAGCCTTGGCTTGCGAGGAGTACCCCAAGCTGCCCACATAGAATGCCAACGCCCAGCGATCACTTTCTGACAGCCCAGAGAAGCTGACCATGCCGGTACCCGGCACACCCTGGGAAATGACCTCGTACAACGACAGCGGCGTTCGCTGCGCGGCGCGAGTGGCATCGGTGAACGCGATCGGCGGCGGACTTAACGCTTGCGCGGCGGGGCCATCACCGTGACCTGTGGGGCCGTGACAGGCCGCGCACTGCTGGCTGTAGATGGACGCGGCCTGGGAGGTCTTCGGCGCGCTCGCCGGAACAGCGCCGATCGGGTAGCGGGCCAACAGCGTCGTGCCGAGCCCGCGCGCCAACGTTGCCACTTGCGCCGGGTCGGCCTTCTCTGCCACCGCCTGGACCAGGCGGTCGGCCTGGGCCGTCAGCTCCTGCTGGTTCTGGCCACTGGGCAATGCTGCCAGCTGACTGCGCACGGCGCCGGCAAACTCGCTCATTTCGGCGTATTCGTTGGGGGCAATTACGCGACCGGCCTGGACCGCGCCGGGGTAGTCGACCGCGATGTAATCGAGCATCTGCCAGGTTTGGCGCAGGTCTGCTGCGGCAGGCTCCGCCTGAGCAGAAGCGGGCAGAACCCAGCCGATCAGCAAGGCAATCAGGCAGTAGCGAATCAAGGCGATGGGCAGTGGCATGGTCGTCACATGCAGCGCCGCGGCCGGAGTGGCGGCGGATACGGGTTCAGCGTAAAGTCCGTAGCTACTACGGAGTCAAGCGTACTACGAATGAAAATCAGTGAGGCTGCCGACGCCAGCGGATGCCACTTGGAGACGATTCGCTATTACGAGCGGATCGGGTTGCTGCCGCGCCCGGGGCGCACGGGCAACGGCTACCGGGTCTATGGCCCGGCCGACATCGAGCGGCTGCGCTTCATTGCGCGTGGCCGGGACCTGGGCTTCAGCCTGGAGGAGGTCCGCAGCCTGCTGCAGCTGGCCGGCGATGAGGAGCTTTCGTGCGGGGACGTGGACCGGTTGGCCCGCAGCCATCTGGCCGACGTGCGCGCCCGCATGGCCGACCTGCAGCGCATGGCCAGCGAGCTGGAACGGGTGATTGCCAGTT
Source organism: Stenotrophomonas genospecies 3 (assembly GCF_054473855.1). Taxonomy (NCBI): domain Bacteria; kingdom Pseudomonadati; phylum Pseudomonadota; class Gammaproteobacteria; order Lysobacterales; family Lysobacteraceae; genus Stenotrophomonas; species Stenotrophomonas genospecies 3. Next base: position 431,240 of record NZ_JBTMUR010000002.1, on the reverse strand, counting down.
GCCATGGCGGGCAGCGGGCGGAATGCACCATCCTGTCGACGCTGCGCCAGACGACCTCGGTGGAGGCCACGCGCCAGTGACCGAACTGGACCGCTACCTCGATGCGGCCACGCGCCAGAACACGGTGCGCAGCTATGCGTCGGCGCTGCGGCACTTCGAGGTTGAATGGCAAGGCCACCTCCCAGCGACACCTGACAGCGTGGCCCGGTACCTGGCCGCTTATGCGCAGACCTTGGCGACCAGCACCCTCCGCCAACGTCTGGCGGCCATCGCCTCTTGGCACCGCGACCACGGCTTTGTCGACCCGACCCGATCGCCGCTGGTGCGCAAGGTGCTCAAAGGCATCCAGACCCTGCACCCGGGCCAGGTCAAGCAAGCCGCGCCGCTCCAGATTCGGCGGCTGGTCGAGCTCGATGACTGGCTGGCCGCGGCGATCGCTGCGGCACATGCCCGGGGCGATGGGCCGGCGGCGCTGCGCCATCAACGAGACCGAGCGCTGGTGCTGCTCGGGTTCTGGCGGGGATTCCGTGGCGATGAACTGCTGCGTCTGGACGTGGCCCATCTCACGCTGGTGCCGGGACAGGGGATGACCTGCTTCTTGCCACGCAGCAAGGGTGATCGCCAAGCAGCCGGCGTCACCTACAAGGTGCCGGCGCTGTCGCGGTTATGTCCGGTGGAGGCGACCCAGGCGTGGCTGCAGGCGGCCGACCTGCAAGAAGGGCCGGTGTTTCGGGCAGTCAACCAATGGGGCCAGGTGAGCGCCGAAGGCCTGCATCCCAACAGCTTGGTGCGCCTGCTGCGCGAGTTGCTGACCAGTGCAGGCTTTGCCGATGCGGGGCTCCACAGCAGCCATTCGTTGCGCCGCGGCTTTGCCAGCTGGGCCAACGACCAAGGCTGGGACATGAAGGCCTTGATGGAGTACGTGGGCTGGCGCGATGTGCAGTCGGCCATGCGTTACCTGGACGGGCGTGACCCGTTTGCCCGGGACCGCATTGAAGCAAGCCTGCCCAGTCCAACCGTGCCGGTACCGGCGATGGCACTGCCGGCGCCGGAGGGCAAATCGGCCCTGCAGCTGCGCCTGCGCATGGTGCTGACCCCGTTTGCCCGCACGGGCCGCGGCGCGGCCAAGGCCCGAGGCCGAATTGAAGAGATCTGCTTGGCCCCGTTCCAGGCTGTGCGCCTGAACACCGCCAGCAGCGAGTACCAGTTGACTGCTCCCACCGATCCCGAAAGGGATCTGGATGAAATCCTGGCCACGTTGCTCGATGACATGCACCGCATGGCCGATACGCACCAGTGCTTCCTGGAAGCGTCGCTCAGTACAGACGACGGCCGGCACTGGGACTGATCCCCCTCACACCCTCCGGATCCAATGGCTACCCTTCACGAGACCGCCTACCCGCGACTGAAGCCTGATCCCACCGCCAAGGAACTGGAGGAGATCTATACCCCGACCGCCGCTGAGATTGCATTCGCCAAGCAGCTGACCACCCAGCCGGGTCCGCAGCTGGCGGTACTGATTCATCTCAAGCTCTTCCAACGCTTGGGCTACTTCACGCTGTTGGCCGACGTACCCGAGCGGATCCGGAAGCACATCGCCAAGGCCGCCCGACTCGGGCGCGTATTGGACACCGACCAGCTCGAACGCTACGACGCTTCCGGCAGCCAGCGCCGGCATATGCCGCAGCTTCGGCAATTCATCGGGGTACGTCCCCTGGATAAATCGGGCTTGGCTTGGCTGGACACAGTGGCCACCGGAGCAGCCCAGACCAAGCACACCATCCCGGACATCGTGAACGTCCTGCTCGAAGAGCTGGTGCACCATCGCTACGAACTGCCCGGTTTCCGCACTCTGGAGCTGGCCGCCATCGGCGCCCGTGAGCGGGTCAATCTGGGCTACTACCGCAGCATCAGCCACGCGCTGACGCCTGCCACGCGCACGCTCATCGACGAACTGCTGCGCGCACCGGAAGGGTCCAGGTTCACCGGCTGGCAATCACTCAAGCGCGAGCCCGGCCGGCCCACCAACAAGGAAGTTCGGTTCTACCTGCAGCACATCCGCATGCTGCAGCAGTTGGCCGACCAGCTGCCTCCCATCGATGTGCCGGTGCCCAAGCTCAAGCAGTTCCGTGCAATGGCTCGGGCCTATGACGCCAGCGAGCTGGCCGAACTGGCTCCGGACAAGCGCTATGCGCTGGCCACCATCTTCATTCGCGCCCAGCATGCCAAGACACTGGATGATGCAGCCGAGTTGTTCATCAAGCAGGTGCGCGGGCTGGAGAACACGGCCCAGCAGAAATTGCTGGCCTACCAGCTCGAACATGCCAAACGGGCCGACTTCCTCATCGGCCAGCTCAAGGAAATCCTGCAGGCCTATCAGCTAGACGGCAGCGATAGTCAGCGCGTGGATGCCATCGACAACAGCCTGGAAGCGGAAGTGTCGACCTTGCTGGCCGAATGCGAAGAACATATGGCCTACGCCGGGAAGAACTACCTGCCTTTCATGCTGCAGCCCTATGGCGCGGTCAGGCCGCTGCTGTTCAATGGGCTGGAGCTGATGAAACTTCGGGCGACCAGCCACGACGCCGGCATGGAGCCGCTGATCGCAGCGGTGCTCTCGCTGCGCAACCAGCGCCGTGAGCTGATCGAGGTCGCCTCCCTCGGTTTGGACCCGGAAAAGGACTTTGACTGGATGTCCAAGCTCTGGTGTCAGCACGTGTTCGGCAAGCGGGCCAGTGCAGCCGGCGCCGGCTGGATGCACCGTAAGTACTTCGAGCTGGCCGTGCTGGTGCAGGTCAAGGACGAACTGAAGTCCGGAGATCTCTTCATTCCCAGCAGCGAACGGTTTGATGACTACCGTGAGCAGCTGGTCGATGAAGCCACCTTGGCCCAGGAACTGGAAGCCTACGGCCAGGTGTCAGGCCTGCCCACCGACGCCGAGTCTTTCGTGGCGGGATTACGTGCACAACTGACCTCCCTGGCCGATGAGGTCGACGCGCGTTTCCCGGAGAACGTACATGCGGACATCCTGGATGGGCGCCTGGTGCTGCGGAAGGGGCAACGCGCCGAAGTCTCCAGCGCGATTACCACGGTGGATCGCCTCATCGCCGAACGGCTTCCAGAATCCAGCATCGTCGATGTCCTGATCGATGCCAGCCAATGGCTGGATCTGCACCGTTTCTTCCGCCCGATCGCCGGCACCGAGAGCCAGGTCGAAGATCTGCCCCGACGTGTGATCACCACGCTATTCTGCTATGGCTGCAACCTGGGGCCGACGCAGACGGCGCGGTCGATCAAGGGCTTCAGCCGGCGCCAAGTCGCTTGGCTCAACCTGAAATACGTGACCGAGGATGTGCTTGAGAAGGCCATCGTGGAGGTCATCAATACCTACAACAGATTCGACCTGCCTGGCTATTGGGGCAGCGGCAAGAGCGCATCAGCTGATGGCACGAAGTGGAGCGTCTACGAGGACAACCTGCTGTCGGAGTATCACATCCGCTACGGCGGCTACGGTGGCATCGGCTACTGCCACGTGTCCGACAAATACGTAGCGCCGTTCAGCCACTTCATTCCCTGTGGCGTGCACGAGGGCATCTACATCCTCGACGGTCTGTTGGCCAACACTTCCGACATCCAGCCTGAGATCGTCCATGGCGACACGCAGGCCCAAAGCTATCCGGTCTTCGGCCTGGCCCACATGCTGGGCATCCAGCTGATGCCCCGGATCCGGAACATCAAGGACCTGACATTCTTTCGGCCCGAACCGGGTAGGGCTTATAAGAACATCCAGGCACTGTTCGGGGACAGCATCGACTGGCAACTGATCGCCACCCATCTCCACGACATGCTGCGGGTGGTGATCTCAATCCGATTGGGCAAGATCACCGCGTCCTCGATCCTGCGCCGGCTGGGCACCTACAGCCGGAAGAACAAGCTGTACTTCGCCTTCCGGGAACTTGGCAAGGCCGTTCGAACGCTGTTCTTGCTGCGCTACATTGATGACAATGAGATCCGCAAAACGATCCATGCTGCCACCAACAAGAGCGAGGAATACAACGGCTTCGTGAAATGGGTGTTCTTTGGCAGCCAGGGGATCATTGCTGAGAACGTCCAACACGAGCAGCGCAAGATCATCAAGTACAGCCAGCTGGTGGCCAACATGATCATCCTCCACAACGTGGAAGGCATGAGCCGGACCTTGGCCGAGATGAGGAAGGAGGGGATTGAACTGACGCCCGAGATCCTGGCCGGCCTGTCGCCTTATCGGACCAGCCACATCAATCGCTTCGGCGACTACCACCTGGATCTTGAAAGGGAAGTGGCGCCGCTGAGCTACACAGCCAAGGTGCTTGAACAGACCCCATAGATGGGGAGAACCTGATCGAGAGACGAGCAATCAACTTTGAAATTCAGTCGCTTAGGCAGCTTTTGGCCCTGTACGTAATGATTCCCTGCCGACCCTCTTCAAGGTTCATCCCAGCGACTGCCCAGTTGAAGGCCGCTCTTTCGTGGGCATTGAGTTCCGCGTCGATAGCGTCAATTGACTGCCGGTATTGCTGCTGGGTTCCATTCGTAACCATCTTCTTGTCTGTCGGACCGCTGCAGGCAGCTAGCAGTGCTGATGCTGCCAGGATCAGTGTTGCTCTGCTTCTGGCCGCGGTGATGAAGCGGTATGGCTGTTCGCTCATGCGTCCCCCTGTCAATGAAGAAGACAGAATATCTGGTTTTTAGATATCGGAGAACTGGATATAGCTTTCTAGGCCGCTCAGCCAAGGCGCGGCCGTGTCGAAGTCCATCCATCGAAAAGAGTACGCTGCCCTCATTGAGGCTGTTCGCGAGGCGCGGCTAGCTGCCGGTCTGACCCAGGCCCAGGTGTCCAGCATGCTGGGCCGCAGCCAGTCATTCATCAGCGACGTCGAAACAGGCAAGAGAAGGGTTGATGTGGTGGAGCTGAGAGATATCGCCCGCCTGACAGGCCTTTCGCTGGGCAAGTTGATCACAAACTTTGAGAAGCGAATCAAAGACTAAAGCCCCTTAGGGTGTAGCGGTAGGTTCGCGCTTCTTGCCGGCCGGTCGGGACCAGGCGCACACGCCAGTGACAGACGGCCAACCGGATGGAAGGGGCACGCCCTGCCGGAAATCCGTGACGTAGATCGGCCTCGGCGTGCCGGGTCGAAACTTTAGGCTGTTTTGTGGAACCGTGGGGTCTGAACCCTCGTGTAGATCCGGGTGAAGCGACGTCTTTACAGTTGTTGATGTGAAGACATTTCTCCGGCCCACTCCACAGCAGCTCCACAGGTCGCTAAAGCGAACCCCTAAATGCCTCCGATGGGCTTGTCGCGGGGCCTATACCCTTTCGGCGCGACTGTCTGACGTGGAGGATTGCGCCCTACACAAGCTTCGAGACGCAAAGGCTATCGCTTGGCGGCGGCAGCGCAAGATGCGCAGCTGGGCCGCGAAGCATCCCCGGTTCCTACTGTTAGCCTTTCCGCTTTGGGGTGATCCCCGGTCATTCGCTGAGTTACCGGAACAGAAGCTTTGGCCGCGCATTCTTGGCGTTTTCGCGCTTGTTAGCCCCCATCATCGATGCGCTACAAGCCGATCCAGGAAGTGGCCAGTCACTAGTTCAATGGGCAGAAGTTGCTGGCGTATCCTCTCGGACTCCTGCAAGACGCTGGGTTGCCGCTACTGGCCTGGGATGTTGTGAGTGGCGCCAGAGGCTGAAGCTTGCTGCGTCCCTCCCTCTCCTCCAGAGCGACTGCAAAGTTGGTGATGTTGCCAAGCGGCTGGGCTATAGCGGCCCCTCCCCTTTTATTGCAATGTTTCGCCGACTAACCGGCATGTGCCCAACTCAGCTGAAGAGCGCTGTCTAGATGCAACTTCACCTTGAGGAGAGGGCCCTTTGAACCTGGCTAGCCGAAGAAGCGTTCCCCGAACAAGGAGAACGGGCCTCAAGCGGCCCGTTTTCATTTGAACTGCAGCTATGCAATTGTCTTTCAGCGCTTGGTCGAGGTGTCATCCACGACCATGACCTCGTCAGGCTTCTTGCGAGCTGCGTACTCCGCCAGTACCACACCAAATACTGCCATCAAACCGCCACCCACGACCCAGGTGCTCAGAGACTCTTTGAGGACCACCACCGCAAGCAATGCAGTGACGATCGGGACGAGATTGAAGAACCCGGCCACGCGAGCAGAGCCCAGCCGATGCAGGCCGGTCATCCATGCCAACGGTGCCATGATCGAAGCGCCGATTGCTGCGAATGCAATGCAGCCGATGGCTGCGCCACCCTGGACGCCAGTGCCTGCGACAAGGAAAAGAGGTAGCAGCAGGATCGTTGCAGACATGGCTTGAAGAAACAGGGATTCGATCAGCGTTACGGGAATGCGCCACTTGTGCATCAGCAAATTGTAGGTGGCAAAAGCCAAAGCGCCCAGCAGCATCAGGGCGTCACCTTTGTTGATTCCATGGGAAACCAAGGCTTCAAAGTCACCATGGGACACTACCGCTATCACCCCAACCAAGGAGATGATCGAACCAATCACTGCGCCACCGCGGACTGCGTGACCCATGAAGATGCGCGACAAGGCAAGAGCGATCAACGGGATGAGTGCCTGGATAACGCCCATGTTGGTCGCAGAAGTGAAATGTGCGGCGTAGTACGCCAGGCATTGGAACATGACACCGCCCAAAGCACCGAGCACGAGGAAGCGTGCCCAATTGGCTTTCAGGACCGCTAGGTTCGACTTCAGGCGCGGCAGGGCGAATGGGAGCAAGATGATGGCCGCAGCAAGCCATCGCCAGAAGCTAATATCGACCGGGCCGACGGTCCCTGCAGCGAGCTTTGTAACGATGGTGTTGGCGCCCCAGAGAAGGCAGGCCAGGAGGGGGAGCAGGTAGTACATGGCATCCTCAGATACTGGATATCAACAGCCAGTAGCGTAGACTTGGCGGAATTTCGTTACATCCATAATTTGCGCCAATCTTCATCTTGAATGCGACATGGCAATGGACCCCGTCCCCTCGTTCAGCTCCATCCCTGGAGACATCTACGTTCGGCAAGGGACTTTGCCTCCCTCCGACTGGGATGCTCGTGTGCATCCGTGGGGGCAGTTCAACTATGTTGCGCAGGGTGTCATGGAGTTACAGGTAGGCGAGGACTGGATGGTGTCCCCTACCCACTATGCGATATGGATTCCGCCTGGTGTTCACCACTCATCCCGAAACCGTGGTGCGGTTGCTTATCGATCCGCATACCTTTCGGTCGGCGCGTCGGCGCAGATGCCCAGCATTCCGACTGCGTTAGCGGTTAGCTCGTTGCTTAGGGAGATCTTGGACGAACTGGCCCGTCGTGACATCGGCGAGGCCGTTAAGCCAGAAGACCGGCGACTCTCCGCGGTCGCCCTTGACCTGATTCTGGCCGCGCCGGTGATGTCGAGCTTCCTGCCGCTGGCCAGCGGTGACGTGCTAAAGCGGATTCTGAGCTATGCCGAGACCTCCCTTCAGGACTCTCCGTCGGCACTTGAGGTCGCAGAGCGCCACCACATTAGTGTTCGATCACTTGAGCGCTTGGCAAAGCGCGAGCTAGGGATGGGGTTCGGAGAGTGGCGCAGTCGGCTTCGTTTTCTGAGGGCAATTGATGCCTTGGGTTCAGACCGATCAATTACGCAGATTGCAGACGATCTGGGCTATGCAAACTCAACGTCTTTCAGTGAGATGTTCAAGCGACACTCTGGCCGGACCCCAGACCAGTATAGAAGGGGCCTCAGTCCGCTCCAGCGAGAGGTGGAGCCCTCCTCCCGCTGAATCGAGGCAGGCCTCGAAGCTGTTGGGTCAACCATTTAGCTGGCCCAGACAGTGGCCATTCGGATCGATGGATCATCCAGAGGGTGTCAACCACCGGAGATCCACAGTCAACCACCTCAATTGCGTCTTGCCGAGCGAAGGATTCACGGGCGTGTCGCGGAATGACAGTGAATCCCAGCCCGAGCGATACCGGCTCAAGGATGAGCGCAACCTGATTGGTGAAGCCGTGTATAGGAAGCGCGCGTACGCCTGGATTTCCTGGGAACTTGCGGGCGAGAAGGCGGGTGGCCATAGCCTGGCCATCTGGATGATCAACGAAACCCAACTTTTGAAGATCCGCCCAGCTGTCCGCGCAGGCACCTCTCGGAACTACCAGCTCAAGCGCCTCCTCGGTGAAGGGCTCAGCCCGCAGCCGAGGGTCATCCGGCCGAAGTGCAAGTAGACCCACCTCGTACTTCTTCTCCAGTACCGCCGATAGGATTTCTGGGTCCGGCGAGAAGCGATGACGAATGATCAAGCCGGGATGGGTGCGCTGGAAGTCCAGCAACACCGGGTAAAGAGCAAGGCCAACACTCCCGGGGGTTATCAGCGCAAACTCCCCCTGATCGCTGTCCGCGCTCGCGAGCTTGGCTTGAAGCCGGCGATCGGCCGAATCCATCTCTTGGCAGTACTGCAATAGAGCCATTCCCGCCGGCGTCAGCTCAATAAATCGTGGTCTGCGCAGAAACAGGGCACCCAGCTGTTGCTCAAGATGACGTACAAGCAGGGCGATGCGGACGCGCGCGGATTCCTCCGGGTCGTGCTCGAAGCCGTTGTGCCAGTTCGGCTGGTCGAAGCCGACCGCGAACACCGCGTCACCGGCGAAGGTCAGGGCCTGCCCGGCAGACGCCACGCGCACCACGCAGTGGCCCGGGGTATGCCCTCCGGTGCGGCGGGCCATCACGCCCGGCGCGATCTGCTGTTCGTCCTGGAAGGTGTGCACGTAGCTGCTGTACTCGGCCCAGAAGTGCTTGGCCGTGGCGCGCAGCGCATCGGGGAACCCCTGCGGCATGTTGGTACGGCTGAAGTCCGGCGACTTCCAGAACTCCACCTCCGCCGCGGCCACGTGGATTTTCAGGTCCGGGCGCAGCTGTTCCTTCACGCCTTCAACCAGCAGCCCGCCGACGTGGTCCATGTGCATGTGGGTGATCACCACATCGGTGATTTCGCCCAGGTTGATACCGGCGGCACCGAGGCGGCGGATCAACTGGCCGGCGCGCGGCAGCTGCAGGTCCGGGTCCATGCCCAGGCCGGCATCGATGAGGATGGTGCGATCACCGCTGTGCACCACCATCACGTTCAATGCCCAGTCGAAGGCATCCTGCGGCAGGTACATCTCTTCGAACCATTCGGCACGGTCGGCGGCCGGAACGTTGTGGCCGAGCATCTGGGTGGGCAACGGCAGGACGCCATCGCTGATCACCAGCACTTCGACGTCGCCCACCTTGAGGGCGTAGCGCGAGGGCACCAGTTCATCGAGGGCGGGGGCAATGGGCGCGGCGGTGTTTTCCAGACTGAACATGAGGGATCTCCACGAAGGGGCATTGGGCGGGCAGCGATGCAAGGCTGGCGCGGAACGATTCCGGGCGTTTTCCCACGGCGCAGGGCGTGGCGTTGCCAGGGCACGATGCCTGGCAGGCCAGCGCTGCAGGGTTCATGGGAAGGCGGGCCACTGCGCAAGCGGTGGGCCCGGAACACGGCATGTGCCGTGTGCGATCAGCCTAGGCAGCACACCGTTGCTGCGGTAGGCCCGTGGAGGGGGACGTGATGTTGCATTCCAGGAAGCAATGCGAATCACATACCCAGATCAGACAGCCCCGGATGATCATCGGGGCGGCGCCCCAGCGGCCAGTGGAACCTGCGGTCGCTTTCCTTGATCGGCATGTCGTTGATGCTCGAGAACCGGCGCTGCATCAATCCATCGGCGCCGAATTCCCAGTTCTCGTTTCCATAGGAACGGAACCAGTTGCCGGAGTCGTCATGCCACTCATAGGCGTAGCGCACGGCAATACGGTTGTCGGTGAATGCCCACAGTTCCTTGATCAAACGGTAGTCCAGTTCCTTCTTCCATTTGCGGGCCAGGAACTGCCGCGCTTCCTCGCGACCGTGGGTGAACTCGGCACGGTTGCGCCACTCGGTGTCCAGCGCATAGGCCAGCGAAACCTTGTCGGCATCGCGGGAGTTCCAGCCATCTTCGGCAAGGCGAACTTTCTCGATGGCCGATTCACGGGTGAACGGGGGGAGTGGCGGACGGGGTGCTTCAGTGGACACGGTGGGGCCTCCAATCAAATGGATGAACGGGGTGCTTCGACGGATTTTGATGGCTCAGGCGTCAGCGCCTGGCCTGCTCCAACAGCACTTCTGCAACATCCCTTGCAGTGTCTGCGGCGTTGTAGTCGCCCATCACGCGCGAGACGGTGATGGCGCCTTCCATGAGAACCAGCAGCTGCCGCGCCAGTGCGTCCGGCTGCTGGATATCCAGTTGCGTGGTGAGTTCCAGCGTGTAATCCAGCAGCTTCTGCTTGTGATGTTTGGCGATGTGGCGAATCGGATCATCGGGGTCGCCGACCTCGCCTGCGGTGTTGATGAAGGCGCAGCCGCGATAGCCCTCGGACTGGAACCAGCCCTTGAGCACGGTGAACATGCCGAGGATGCACGCTTCCGGGGTGTCGGCCTTGTTGCACTCCTGCTGGAACCAGGTGAGCCAGCGCACGTCGCGCGCGTTCAATGCCGCAGCGGCCACCTGGTCCTTGTTTTCAAAGTGCCGGTAGATGCTCTTCCGGGCAACGCCGGAGGTCTTCACCAGCAGGTCCATGCCGGTGGCGTGGATCCCGTTCTGGTAGATCAGCGCCTCGGCCGTGGCCAGGATCTTCTGCTGGGTATCGGAGGTAGTTGTGTTCACGACGCCAAGGTAGAACGATCGTTCTACTCTGTCAACGGGTGGCGCGGCGACCTCTCGCGCGGGCAAGCTCGCGCAGGACGATCTATCAAGAAATTCGTACATGTCATCATCCAGGCGCCTGATTTCGGTCGCAAAGTACGTCTCACCACCCACCCATGAGACGCCTCGCATGAACACCTTTGCCCGTTCCCTGGCCGTTGCCGCCCTCGCCCTCTCGGTCCAGGCCGGCCTGTCCGCGCAGGCCGCCGAACCGGCCAAGCCGGCGGCAGTCACCAGCATCGCGCGCACCGCCAGCTACATCACCACCGCCGATGGCGTGCAGCTCTACTACAAGGACTGGGGCCCGAAGGACGGCCCGGTCGTGACCTTCAGCCACGGCTGGCCGTTGAACGCGGACAGCTGGGAATCGCAGATGATCTTCCTGGCCAACCACGGCTACCGCGTCATCGCGCATGACCGTCGTGGCCACGGCCGTTCCAGCCAGCCCTGGGAGGGCAACGACATGGATCACTACGCCGATGACCTGGCCACGGTGATCAACACGCTGGACCTGCACGATGTCACCCTGGTGGGCTTCTCCACCGGCGGCGGCGAAGTGGCGCGCTACATCGGCCGTCATGGCACCGGCCGGGTGAAGAAGGCGGTGCTGATCAGCTCGGTGCCGCCGCTCATGCTGAAGACCGCCGACAACCCCAATGGCCTGCCGATCGAAGTGTTCGATGGCATCCGCAAGGCGCAGATGGACAACCGCGCACAGCTGTACAAGGACATCCCGTCCGGGCCGTTCTACGGCTTCAACCGCCCCGGCGCGAAGGTGTCGCAGGGGCTGATCGATGCATGGTGGGCACAGGGCATGCAGGGTGGCCACAAGAACACCTACGATTCGATTGCCGCGTTCTCGGCCACCGACTTTCGCGCCGACCTGAAGAAGTTCGACGTTCCGACGCTGGTCATCCACGGTGACGACGATCAGATCGTGCCGATCGACATCTCCGGCCGCCAGTCGGCGAAGCTGATCAAGGGCGCCAGGCTGATTGTTTACCCGGGCGCGCCGCATGGCCTGACCGACACCCACAAGGACAAGGTCAACCAGGATCTGCTGAACTTCCTGCAGGAGAAGTGAGTAACCGGGGCTCCGGCATCGCGCCGGAGCCCGTCTCACATCAGAGTGTTTCTGCCCCGCCGCGTGTCCGTTCCCGGTCAGAGTCGCCCCCGTGCGGATTCGGGCGGTGCAGAATTTCATCCGGGCCCGGCTGCAAGGGCGTGGAAATGGCCATGCCAGAACCTCGGTACCTGGCAATAATCCTCTACCCCTCGTTCGCAAAAATAGCTCGGCTTTACAGGGAGCGAGCGGGTAATCTGAAAACACGCGTTCGTGAAGGTGGTCACGGTTAAGTCCAGGGAAAGTCAATACCTTCAATCTCGCTGTAACGTAATTGTTGAAGATGCGAGTGGATTCCGGGCGGGCCAACAATCAGCTGTGACATGGAGGTGGGGATGTGCACGGTATCCTGCAGGTCTTCAGCAAAGCTTGCGGCTCTCCTTTATTTGATGATTGCCTCCTGCATCGCCGCGATCATGCCGGTTGGCGCCAAAGAGGGCCGATCACTTGTGCTTGTCAGACTCTCACCTGAGCAGGGGGCGGTCCTGGCAACCGGGCTACTCAGGGGGGTGTTGAGGCCAATCAATGGCTGTGTCTACTTCGTGGATCCAGGTGGCACGGCATATCTTGCAGCATGGCCTCACGATTACTCGCTGGCCATGAAGGGGGGCGTTCCCGTAGGCGTGCAGGATGAACGATCGGGGGAAATAATGGAATTCGGAATCGCCGCATCATTCGGAGGGGGGCATGGAGGTGAATCGCTCCGTTCGAGTCTTGCTGCGTCCATTCCGGATGCCTGTACTGGCCCACTCATGACGATTCACTTGATGCGTCAGGCAAAGGAGCAGCCATGATTAGTCTGCGCACGAAGCTATCCATGCGCGCCCTGGCATTGTCCGCCCTCGGTGCGTTCGCATTCTCCCTGAACGGCCAGCCGATAACTGGCAACCCCACGGCACACACCTACTCGCGAACGTTCAATGTATCTGAGGCCGAAGCAAAATACAGGTCGATGAAATCGATCTCTGCGGCAGGTCTGGAAGCCAGGATTCAGGCATCTGAGCCGGATACGTTTGGTGGCTTGTACGTTGAGCATGAGCCAGAATTCAAGATCGTCGTGCTGTTCACGAAGAGGCCGAAAGAGACCTTGGCAAAGTACACGCAGGATCCTGTATTTACCGGCCGCACTTCCGCTCAATCGCTCGAGATGCTCTTGGCGACCCAGGCGGAGGCAGAGGCCCAGCTTCTCGCAAAGAAGGTTGGGTTCGAGTCGGGCGTTGATATCAAGCGGTCCATTGTGACCTTTTACGTGAAGGACGAAGCGGCCGCTAGACGCGCACTCCGGCCATTGCTGGGCGCTGTCGATTTCATGGCGATCAAGCAAGTGAAAGGCTTTACTGTCACTACCGCAATCTCCGGCGGCCATAAGTTGACCGGTACTGCCTTCAGTTGCACTACTGGCTTCAACGTCTTCGACGCAGATCGTGAGCTTGGCGTCCTCACGGCCGGTCACTGTGACAATACGCTGACCTATCAGGGCATTGCCGCGCCTCTCGTTTTCCAGAGCGAGCAGAACGTAGGCGACTACGATGTCCAGTGGCATAAAGAGCCGCCCAGGGGCCCGCGCCACGCGCAGACAAATGAAATCTCCCTGATCAATGGTCCGTCGCAGACGCTCGAAATAACCAGCACGCTCCCCTCCAGTTCGACGCATGTGGGGGATGTGATCTGCAAGAGTGGAATTCACGGCCATTACGCATGCGGGACCATTGAGGATATGAATTCAAGGTCCAATCATAATGGGGCCATAGGCAGGTACATTCGTGCACGCAACCTTTCTCCAGGTCCTCTCAGCGTCGAAGGTGACAGCGGTGGGCCGGTCTTTTCGAACAATGCGGCCGTCGGCGTCATTCACGGCCGGGGCGGTGAAGACACGGGATTTGAGAACGACCTGTTCTACATGCCCATCGAGCGGGTTTCAGCACTTGGCGTTACCGTATTGACGGAGGCCTTTGAAGTTACCGGCATCGCAGATCGCACTGAGAATTATTTCAGGCCATTTTCCGTTCCGGTTGCGTACAAGGGAGTTCCGAAGTTCCCTATAGAGTTGACGCTGGAGCGCCCGGTGTGCCCGAGCGGGCCCTGCGAACCCGCCACGGAAACGTTGCCGGACAAGATGCCGTCCCCGCTCAACTACACATGGGCCTGCTTCTACCCCATCGTGCTCTACCCGCCTCCCGTCATTCCCCCTCCCCCGTTGACCTGGAGGGAGCGGATTACCTTGAAGGATGCGTCTGGAATCACCGCCGAGCCCGTTGAGTACAACCTGCACTGCAGTGGATGCCCTGATTGTCCATAGCCCGCATCTGTTGATGAGTGCAGTGCTGGAACCACGTGCGTGGATTCTTCGTCAGCCGAGCATGGCTCGGCTCTACATAAGCGCCAGCTCCCTGGCAAGGAACGGCGCCGTCCTGCTGCCTTTGGCGCGAGCCACCTGTTGCGGCGTTCCTTTCGCGACGATGGTGCCCCCTGCCCCGCCAGCTCCGGGGCCTACGTCAATCACCCAGTCCGCCTGTGCAACCGCGCGCATGTCATGCTCGATCATCACCACCGTATTGCCCGCGTCCACCAGCCGCTGCAGCTGCAGCAGCAGCCTGTCTGCGTCCGACGCATGCAGGCCGGTAGTGGGTTCGTCCAATACGTACAGCGTGCGCCCGCGCTGGCTGCGCTGCAGCTCGGTGGCCAGCTTGATGCGTTGCGCCTCACCGCCGGAAAGCTCCGTGGCTGGCTGGCCCAGCCGCAGGTAGCCCAGGCCGATCTCCTGCAGCAACTGCAGCGGCCGGGCAATGGCCTCTTCCTCGCTGAAGAACGCATGCGCCTGGTCGACTGTCATCTGCAGGACCTCGGCGATGTTGCGGTCATTCCACTGCACCTTCAGCGTGGCTTCGTTGTAACGGGCGCCGTGGCAGGTGGGGCACGGCGCATAGACGCTGGGCATGAACAGCAGCTCGACGCTGACGAAACCCTCGCCCTCGCAGGTCTCGCACCGGCCCTTGGCCACGTTGAACGAGAAGCGGCCGGCATCGAAACGGCGGCGGCGCGCGGCCGGCGTTGCGGCGAACAGCTTGCGCACGTGATCGAACAGCCCGGTATAGGTGGCCAGGTTGGAGCGCGGCGTGCGGCCGATGGGCTTCTGGTCGACCTGCACCACCCGCTGGATCGCGTCCATATCGCCTGCCAATGTGCCCCGCGTCGTTTCGATCACGGTCGGTCCGTCGGTGGGCGCGCTATCGGCGCGGTCGTCGGCAGGCTCATGCCCGAGGTGCAGCAGCAACAGCTCGGGCAGCGCCTGCGCCATCAGGCTGGATTTGCCTGAGCCGGAAATGCCGGTCACCGCCGTCAGTAGCCCCAGCGGCACCTGTGCGTCCACGCCCTGCAGGTTGTGGCGGTGGATGCCCTTCAGTTCCAGCCAGCTGTTTGCGCTGCGCTGGCGGCTGGCGGGTGCCGGCACCTGGTCGAACAGATACTGCGCCGTGCGCGACTCCTGGATCTGGCGCAGGCCGTCCGGCTCGCCGCTGTAGAGGACCTGGCCACCGTGCTCGCCTGCTTCCGGTCCAACATCGACCAGCCACTGTGCGCGGCGCATCAACTCCAGGTCATGTTCAACCACAAATACCGAGTTTCCGCTGTCGCGCAGCCGCTCAAGCGCGTCGTACAGCGCCTGGCTGTCGGCAGGATGCAGGCCGGCCGAGGGTTCATCGAGCACATACAGCACGCCAAACAGCAACGAGCTGAGCTGGGTGGCCAGCCGCAGGCGCTGCAGTTCGCCGGCCGACAGGGTTGGCGTGGCGCGGTCCAGCGAGAGGTACCCCAGGCCCAGGTCACGCAATTGCCGTACACGGGCCATGACCCCGCCTGCCAGTCGTTGTGCTGCCAAGCGCTTCTCTTCGGACAGGGCGGAGGTCAGCCGCACGTCGGGGGCACCCTCGTGAGTCGCCTGGCCACTCGCGGCCCTCCGGGCGCGATCGCGGGGTGTCGCGCTCCTGTTGGTGCGAGCGCCCGTGCTGTGCGCGCCGAAATCACCTTGTGCGATGGGCTCCAGCAGCGCCGCCAGCTGGTCCAGCGGCAGCCGCATGAACTCACCGATATCCACCCCGGCAAAGGTGACCGAGAGCGCCTCCGGCTTCAGGCGCTTTCCGTGGCACGCCGGGCACAACCGGCCTTCCATGTAGCGCGACACGCGCTTGCGCATAAGCGCGCTCTGGGTATTGGCAAAGGTGTGCAGCACGTAGCGGCGCGCGCCGGTATAGGTGCCCATGTAGCTGGGCTCCTGCTTGCGCTTGAGCGCGGCACGCGTCTCTGCGGGCGTGAACCCGGCATAGACCGGCACGCTGGGCGCGTCTTCGGTGAACAGGATCCAGTCCCGGTCCTTCTTCGGCAGCGTCTTCCACGGTACGTCGATGTCGTAGCCGAGCGTGACCAGGATGTCGCGCAGGTTCTGGCCATGCCATGCCGGCGGCCAGGAGGCGATGGCGCGATCGCGGATGCTCAGCGAGGGGTCCGGAACCATCAGCGCTTCGGTCACTTCGTAGACATGCCCCAGGCCATGGCAGGTACTGCAGGCGCCCTGCGGCGTATTAGGTGAGAAGTCCTCGGCATACAGCATGGGCTGGTTGGCCGGGTACGCCCCCGCACGCGAGTACATCATGCGCACCAGGCTGGACAGCGTGGTCACGCTGCCCACCGATGAACGCGCATTGCTGGCGCCGCGCTGCTGCTGCAGGGCCACTGCCGGCGGCAGGCCATCAATGGCGTCCACATCGGGCACGCCCGCCTGGTCGATCAGGCGCCTTGCATAGGGCGCGACGGATTCGAAGTAGCGCCGCTGCGCCTCGGCGAAGACAGTACCGAAGGCCAGCGATGACTTGCCGGAACCTGATACGCCGGAGAACACCACCAGTGCATTACGCGGAATGGAAACGTCGACATTCTTGAGGTTGTGCTCACGGGCACCACGCACCTCGACGCAACCGCTGGCGGCGGCAGCGCATGACGATTCACCAAAGGGGGTGTTGGACATTTCAGCGTTCCTGCATTCGGTGGGCGGGCCACACAATGGGCGCGCCCGGTAGGCCATTCTCGCTGCTGCGGAGTGAATGGTGTGAGGGCGCAGGAGGCGGAATGCCGCCTTCACCTCCCCTTGCTACGCCGTTGCGCGGCCAAGGGCTAGCGTGAGTCATCTGCACGATAGGAGGCGATCATGCATCCCGATGTACTTGGCTGGATCGCCACGGCGGTCCTGATGGCGACGTTGATCCGGCAGATGGTGAAGCAGTGGCAGTCGCCAAACCCCGAGGCGGTATCGAAGTGGCTGTTCGTGGGCCAGATGACCGCGTCCGCGCTGTTTACCGTGTACAGCGCGATGCTGGGCAGCACCATCTTCGTGGTGACCAATGCGATGTTGCTGTTGACGGCCGTGGTGGGCCAGGTGATGGCCTGGCGCCGTCGCGGCCGACCCCGAACACCCCCGCCCTGCTGATTGTTAACGCGCTTTGCCTGAAGGCTTGACGCCACGTTGCTCCGCCCTTGATGGGGCCGCTCACGATGCAGTTCCTATGCTGGGCGCGCCACCTGAGCCGTGGCACCCAACCTGGAGACCGCACCATGCAACGTGATCAGAAAGACCTTCCCCACCCGGACCCGGAAGCGCAGAATCCCGATCCTGTCAGTCCACTGCAGGCGAAGCTGCACAACCGCCGCAACCATGACGAAGCGCTGCAGGAAACCTTCCCCGCCAGTGACCCGATCTCTCCCTTTGTTGCTGCACCAACCCCGGAAGAGCAGGCCAAGCGCCTTGGGGAGCGGGTCACGCTGCCAGACCGCCGCACGGATAAGGAGGCCGCGGGAGGTGACGCGTGATCCGGCGCGGTTTTGCCCGTGTGGCGGCCGCAACGGCACGATTGTCCGGCAGCCTGGGCGCATTCGTCGCCGCGCTGGGGGTGATCATCACCTGGGCCGCCAGCGGGCCGGCCTTCCACTTCAATGATACGTGGCAGCTGGTGGTGAACACGGGGGCGACCATCGTGACCTTCCTGATGGTGTTCCTGATCCAGCATACGCAGAACGCCCATACGGCCGCGCTGCACATCAAGCTGGATGAACTGATCCGGGTCAGCAAGGATGCCAACCAGGAGCTGTTGAACCTGGAATCGATGGAGCCCGCTCACCTTGAAGAGATACGCCAGCATTACGAGGCGCTGGCGAAGACCGCTGCAGACATCAAGTTCAAGAAAGAGCGTTGCATGCCTTGCGATGCGGACCCGGCCGCCGAGGCCTGAAGGGGGCCGCGACGGCGGCAAACCCGCGTGGGGATGTCCTGGTGCAAGGCGCTGCCCGGCAGGGCCTTGCAGCGCTGTTCCGACGGAGGCCATCGACCGGGGACGCAAGCAGTCCCAAGCTGCGATGCCATCGTGAAGCCATGCCGAAGGCCTGCCGGCAGGAAAATGCAGCCACACACGGTGACGGGCGCCGCTTCGTGAAGACGGCGCGCAGGCTTTCTGCTGACGTTCCCATGCAGCCTTCACCTGGCCCCTGCTTTGGCGCAACCGGGCGACGCCTACGCTGAGCGCTCCACTCAACGCGGAGCCCACTATGGCTATCAAGACGGCGGAAGACCTGTTCATCCACGAACTCTCGGACATTTACAGCGCAGAGAAGCAGCTGACCAAGGCCCTCCCGCGCCTGGCCCGTGCGGCCGAGAATCCGGATCTGGCGGCGGCGTTCGAAACGCATCTGGAAGAAACCCAGGGCCAGATCGAGCGCATCGACCAGGTGGTGGAGGTGCTTGGCATCCGCCTGAAGCGCATCAAGTGCGCGGCGATGGAGGGTCTTGTAGAGGAAGGCAAGGAGGTGATTGACAGCATCGACATGGGCCCTGTGCGTGATGCCGCGCTGATTGGTGGCGCGCAGAAGGTCGAGCATTACGAAATTGCGTCCTACGGCACCATCGCCGCGCTGGCCAAACAGCTGGGCTACAAGGATGCCCTCCCCTTGCTGCTGGAGACGCTGGAGGAAGAGAAGGCGACCGATGAAAAGCTCACCCTGCTGGCCAAGGGCGGCGGCAACGCCAAGGCCGCGCAGGCTGCCTGAGCCGCGGGGAATGCAGCCCGGCCGCCATGGAAGGCGGCCTCAGGGTTCGTACAGCACCTGGTCGTTCGGGCAGAAGAAGGTGCGCCGCCGGGTGGTACCCATGTACAGCTTGCTGATCGGGCCACCGCAGACCGGGCAGATCCTGCGCGTATGTACCTGCCAGTGCTTCTTCAACGCGAAGCGGCGCTTCCACTCCAGGAAATCGAAGCTGTAGGTGCGTGCCTGCGTGATCAAGGCGGTGAGCTCGCGCGGCGGGAGGTTACCCAAGCGAGTGGCCGGGTGCACGCCTATGCGGAACAGCACCTCGTTCTTGATGATGTTGCCGACGCCGGCGAAGACAGTCTGGTCCAGAAGCGCGTCACAGACCAGGACGTCCGGCATTGCCTTCAGCTTGCGCCGAGCCAGCTTCGGATCCCAGGCATCGTTCAACACATCCGCGCGCCAATCATAGACGTCGTCCAATGGCTCGCCAATGAGCTTTACGGAACAGGCATAGAAGTTCAGCTCGCCATTGTCGAACCCCAGGGACACCCGCGCAGGGGTTGGCTTCCGTTCGTCGATGCGCCAGCTGCCGAACATCATCAGATGGATGCGCAGGGTCTGGTGGCTGAACTCCAACAGGAAATGCTTGCCCCAGCTTCGAACGGCTTTCACCCTGCGTCCTTGAAGTGGCGACAGATCGATCCGGCTGTTCCCTGAAACCGCGCGGACGACGTGCCCTTTGAAATGCCTCGCAGCCTCGCACAGCAGGACAATGGATGGGCCCTCAGGCATGCTCGTCCTCCTGCAGCAAGGCCTGCAGGCGCAGGGCGTTGCTTGTGGCGTGGCCCAGCGCGGTATTGTCCAGTACGAACCAGACTGATCGTTGCGTGTCGGCTTCGCGCCGCAGCCGTTGCGCCAACTCCGCCAGGGTCTGTTCACAGTACGCACTGCGATAGATCTGTGGCTGGCCGTGCCAGCGCCAATAGCTCCAGGAGCGGTCCCCGCCAGGAATCGCGGCTGAGGGCGCCCGTGCCGGGTCCGCTGCAACCCGTGCAACACC
Source organism: Stenotrophomonas genospecies 3 (assembly GCF_054473855.1). Classification (NCBI taxonomy): domain Bacteria; kingdom Pseudomonadati; phylum Pseudomonadota; class Gammaproteobacteria; order Lysobacterales; family Lysobacteraceae; genus Stenotrophomonas; species Stenotrophomonas genospecies 3. The sequence continues at coordinate 411,200 of NZ_JBTMUR010000002.1, read as the reverse complement.
ATGGTCGCTCAGCAGGGCGTCCGCTTCCGTAGTGAACCAACTGGGATGGCGCGGCTCACAGGCCACATCGACCTGGACGCGTTCGCGCAGACCCTGCAGAAAGCTCTCCGCCGTCGCCGGTTCGTATGCCAGGCTGGGTGGCAACTGGAGCAACAGCGGACCCAACCTGTCACCCAGTGCCAGCACCCCATCAAGGAACCGCTGCAGCGGCGGCATTGCATCGCGAAGCCGGTGTTCATGGCTGATCGAGCGCGGCATCTTCACTGCGAAGCGGAAATCGTCCGGCACGCTCGCAGCCCACCGCGCATAGGTACTGGGCAAGTGCGGACGATAGAACGAGGAGTTGATCTCGACCATGGGCAGGCGGGTGGCATAGCGTTGAAGAACGCTATTGCCCTGCCCAAAGGCTTCCTGCGCCGACCGGGACAGGGACCAGCCGGCACAACCGATGCGTACCGGACCAGACGGCGACGGAGTTGTATTCATCGCGCCACCCAGCCGTCAGGTTCGATAGCGCGGCTGGCAACGCCTTCCAGATTTGATTGCGTCACCCACAACAGGCGATCGAGCGCGCTGGTGCCTGAAGCCAGCGCCGATGCGCTGCGCACGAAGCCTGTCCAGTCGGAGATGGCGATCTTTCCCAGCGCCAGTTCATCCACCCGCACGCAGCACATCCGCCAATGGGGGAACTGCCGCCGCCCCACCCTCCCCCGGTTGAGCTCAACCACGCCGCTGTGGCTGCCGGCTGCCAGGATCCGCTTGTACGCGCCGTTGACCCCAGCCTCGGGGCCTTCGAGGTACTGCAGGAAGCGGCTGCCATCAAATAACAGCGTACCGGTGACATCGGCGGATTCATTGAACAGCACCGCGTCCATCACAAGCTGCTGCAGTCGTTCCGCAGTCAGGCTGTCGGACGCTTCACTTACATAGGCAATTGCGCGAAGAGGCATGACACCACCGGCTGTTGCAGACAGCCCTACCTTAGCGACGCGCATCGTACGCGCGGTGACACCGGTGTGGAGGTTGCGTCGAGCTGTGGCGTGGCCGCTGCGCATCGCGTCTACAAGCAACGTGCGCTTCAGATGTGCGCACGCGTGCCAGCACATGGCGGGCTTCAGCCGCGAGGGCGGCCGGCATGGGCTGACAGTGGCAATCAAGGCGGAATGCCGTATCGGCCCAGGTCGCACTCAGGCGGTCATCGAGCTGGAGAGTGCTGCGCCCGGGAAACCCTTGGGCCTGGCCGGGTCGCGGCCCGGTTCCGCCGAAATCAGCGCCTGCATCACGTGATGCTGGACGCGATTCCCACTCTCCTCCATGCCCACGAAATACACAAAACGGCCATCGAACTTGGCCTGCGCCCCCTCCAGGGCGGTGTTGGCCTGAACGGCTCGCTTCAGCGACTTCATCCACACCCGTTCGGGTGTGCGGTCAAGCTCTACAACAACGGCGGTGCCACCGCAGTCCAGGGACATGCTCTCGACACGCAGCACGCGTGGCGAAGCGGGATCGGTTCCAGGTCGATGCATGGCAGAAGCTCCAGTGTCGAAGATGGCGGCAATAATCCATGGCCGCTGCCAAAATGCCGTCAAGGAACGCCGCGCTCTTTCCACGCCACCTCGACAGCATTGGCGACACCTTCCCAGCTTCGCACCGGGCTGACATTCCACACGCGCAGCGTTGATGCAGCACAGCACACACTGCAGTTCCCGAGGCAATACAGGCATGCGCGCATGCAACCCGATATGAGCTGGCGCAGGTGCCACCTGCTGCTGGTGGAAGATCAGTTCGATCTGGCCGCACTGATGGAGCAGGCGCTCGAAGACGGAGGGGGCCAGGTAACCCATGCGTATAGCGTGTTTGATGCGATGGGGCTGTTGGAGAAGCAGACGTTCGATGGCGCCGTGCTGGATGTGGAGCTTCGTGACGGCGTGGTCTTTCCGGTTGCCGATCGCTTGGCCGAGCTTGGCATCCCGTTCCTGTTTGTGTCTGCGGTCTACGACCAACTGGTGCCGCAGCGCCACCGAAGCGCGGCCTTCGTGGCCAAACCGTTCCACATCGCCCAGTTGCAGCAGGCCGTCCAACGCGTGATGGGCGATGCCTGCACGCCCTTGACCACGCACTGATCCTGCTGCGCAGTCAACTCAGTGGTGTGTCAGCAAGGGAAAACCCATTTCACTTGTCCTGCGCCGCCCTGCGAAATTCGGGAGGGTCGGCCTACAGCAACGCATCGACCAGTCAGGCCGCTTTAGCATAGGGTTCGACGATCGAGAGGAGCTTTTCCATCGCGGTAGCTCCCGCCTGGTTCGTCGCCGCCCGCTGGATGAAACTGGTCCAGTCAGCAAGGGCGATCATCCGCAGCTCATCCGCACTGACTGGCAGGCAGCGCATTGGCCAGAACGGCAACCGCCGTTGCCCGACACGCCCGCGAGCAAGCTCCATCAGGTCGGTGTGACTGCCGGCGCCACTGACGCGGGAGAAGGCCACATCCAGCCCGTCGGCGGGGCCCTCCATGTATTGCAGGAAGTGCCGGCCGTCGAATAGAAGCACGCCGGTCACACCCGCTGATCGGTTGAAGCGGGCCGCATCTTCCATCAGTGCTTCCAAGCGCGCGGACGTGAATCCAGCGACGGCTTCGCTGACATACACAATGGCTCTGTTCGGCATGGTGGCGCTCCTGCTCTCCCGGTCGCTCAATCTAAGGCTGGTGTCGTTGAGAGACCGTAAACGCCAAACGTGAATTGGTCACATATCGCCCGGCGAACCGGTGTTTTTACAGCATTTCCGTTGCATCCCGCCATGGCACGCCGAAGCGGCTGATTTTCAAGCCAACAGGATCGGCTGGCCCGCCGCCGGTGCGGCGCCCAACCCGCCCATCTCCGCCAGATAGGCTGAAAACCCGCCTGTCGCGCGCCCTGCCAGGCGGGCACTGGTCATGACGAGCGGCGCCCCCGCCCACCGCACATCAGCGCCGAGACGCTGCAATGTCCTCACCAGCTGGACGTCCTCCCCGCAGTGCAGTGGCGAAAAGCCGCCTGCCGCACGATAGGCCTGGGCGGAAACACCCAGGTTCGCACCGTGGATACGCCCATGATCGTCCCCCCATTGCTGCCGCCTCCGGAACGCCTTGCGCAGGCGCTCCTCGGCGCTGCAGTTCGTTGCGATGTCCACCAGCCCGCAGAAGACGTCCCGGCGTCCCTCAAGCTGTGCGACCAGCCACTCAGGAGGTACCTCGCTGTCCGCGTCCGTGCTCGCCAGCCATCTTGCACCCCGGCCCAGCAGCTCGGCGGCGGCGGCGGCTCGGGCGATGCCGACGCAGCGTGCATCCAACCGCAGCGTATCAACCCGTTGCTGGGCGCAGATGGATTCCGTGGCGTCCGAACAATCGTCCAGCGCAACAATCACCTCCACCGCTTCGCCACCCAGCCCGGGATTCAGGGCCGCCCTCCTGATCGACTGCAGGCACCGCTCCATGCTGGCAGCCTCGTTGTGGGCCGGAACCAGCACGCCTATCACCGCAGGCCCTCCAGACGGGCCAACGACAGCGCGCTGCGCGTCCACCCCTGCAGTACGAAGTCCGCGTCGCGATAGTGGAAGGCCTCCTGCAGGCCTTCACCCAGGCATCGATGCACGACCTCGGTGCGGCTCGCGCGCCCCGGGAACGAGGGCAGCCAATGGCAGGCCACCAGCAGTCCATCATCACGAAGCGCTTCCCCGATACCGGTGCGCAGCTCGCGCAGCGCGCCGGCTCCCAGGTAGTAGCCCATTTCGCCGCAGACGATCAGATCGAAGCGGCCCGGCGGCCATTGCTCGGGATGGCTGGCGCAGTGGACCTGCACGTGCGGCAGGTGGGCCAGGTTGCGGCGCGCCTGGAACGCAGCACGCGGACTGATGTCGGTTGCCAGAAGGCGCTCGCAGCGGGCGGCCAGGGCCTCGGTCAGCACGCCATTGGAACAACCCAGCTCCCACCCGCGAATGAAATGGCGCTGGCTCAGGCTTGCCAGCAGCAGTGCACGCTTGCGTTCTTCATACCATCGGCTTCGGTAGCCGAACGGGTCCTCCTGCTCATGCAGGTCATCGAAGTACGGTTGCGCGCTCATGCCAGGAATACCTCGTAGTTTCGGAAGAATCGGGTCAGTACATGCGCGGGCAGCACCGGAGGGCTGTTCAAGCCCGGCACGTCGCCCGTCTGCGTCCGGAAATGCGCGATCGCGTTTCGTTTCGCGGCCGCTACTGCTGAAATGTCGACCAGTCTGGGCACCTCCCACGCCATATGTGCACAGGCCGGATCCAGCCAGTGCCATCCCCAGACCGGGTACTCCAGACGGCGGCACCCCACCGCCCGGGCGGCGCGGCAGGCAGCACGCCCTGCCGCTTCATGGTCGGGGTGGCCATCAAACCGCCATGGCGCCAGGACCAGATCGCGGGGCTGCAGTTGCTGTTGCAGCCAGCCTTCCAGGCCCTGTTCGTGCGTGCTGACCGCGCCGTCGGCGATACCCAGGTGAAATATGGAACCGGCCGGGATGCCGAGTTCGCCAAGGGCCGCGGCAAGCTCCGCCCGCCGTGCCGACCGCAAGCGCCCTGGCGTCCACCACGGCTCGCCCGGATAGCATGCTTCGCCGTCGGTCACGGCAACGACGCTCACCTCCATGCCCTGCCCCACTGCGTGATGGAGCAGTCCGCCACAGCCGAGGATCTCGTCGTCCGGGTGCGGCGCGACCACCACCAGGCGGTCATGCCCGGTGCACAGCGCGCTTGCCGGCGTAATCGGCTGCTGCCAGAGCCAATTGCAGCGCAGCCACGCCTGTTCCTGCGTTCCTTCGCCTTGCAGCGGTGCTTTGGCTACAGCGCCCATGTCGCCTCCTGGGCCGCCCGCTGCCCACCCAGCCATTCCCAATCGCGGTCGGCGTGGTTCTGGCGAAGGAACACGGTCAGGTCAGCGCAGCGGTGGGCATGGGCATCTTCCAGGCACATGGGCGCCGGGCCCAGGGCCCGACCCGCCAGATCCAGCACGCGCGTAGCCGCACGCTCGACCACGCAACGTATCCGCACCACGTCCTCGCGATGCGCCGATTCGGGCTCGGCATCGATGCGTGCCGCCAGTTCGCGAAGCAGCGCCGCTGCCGGCGCCAGCGCGAGGTCCACTTCACCCAGTAGACGTGCACGATTTCCCTCGGTGCAGGCTGATCGCATGCGTTCGGCCAACGCGACCGCTGCGCCAAACCATACCGCCGCCATACCCGCGCCTCCATGCCAGAAGCCCGGTCGTTGCAGATAGTCATCGCGAGCCCCCAATATCACCATTGGCGCGGCATCAAAGCGCACGGTGGTGGACGGAATCCCGGCCATGCCTACGGCGGGCCATGGTTCACCGGACAGCGTCCTCCAGTGCTCCGCTGCGACCTGGCATAGCCATACCCCCTGAGCACTGCGAACCGTGACCAATGCGGCATCCACCCAGGCGCTGCCCGAACACCAGGGCTTGTCCCCGCGCAGCCTGCCCTCGGCGTCGATGCGGAGTGTGCTCGCCGGGCCCTCTGCCGCCCACACCCCCAGCAATCTGCCTTCAGCAGCCGACGGTGCCTTCAACTCGGCCATGATCGCCTGTGCGTCGTAGTGCGCCTCCAGCACCTTGGCCAGGCAAAGATCTTCGCCCCCCAACGCCGCGAGCGCCCTCCAACGATCCAGTGTCTGCCCGCATCCCGGTAATGGCAGTTCAGGCTGCTGGACGAGTAGCTGGCGGGCGCGGTTGATCAATGATGATGGCGGCGTCACATCCTGCATGAGGGCTTCTGCAATGAAGATATGTCATGAACGTAGGCGGCAGGCGGTCACATCACTGTCTTGGAGGTGTGGCGGGCACATGAATGCCCTGCGCAGTGATCCTCACGCACCTGTCCCACGCCGTTGCTGCCTCACGCGCAGGCACTGCTGCAATTCCCACAGCCATGGCAGCACCACCAGCACCAGCGCAGGCAGCAGAACGAGCCACCAAACCTCCAGCGCTGCAGGTTCTACGCTCAGCGACCACTCCGGCTCCGCGTGCCAGCCCACCCAGCCCAGCAGGGCCCACGGCGCGGCATCGAGCACGCTATGCACATGCTGCTCTGCAGGGCTGATGCGCCGGCGGCCGTCCGCGCTGACGGTGTCGAAATAGCCGGTGATCGCGTGTGCGATCACCAGAAGCGCCAGGAGCGCGACGAGTGACCGGGTATTCTCCAGCAGGAGCCATGCCAGCACGCCACTACCAATCAGCAGTAGCTGCAGCCCGTGCAATGCGCTTTCCCGCAACGCAGAGGTGTGCGGCAGGTCGGTACGCCGGTGGAAATGGAAGTCGAGCCAACCGGCGGCCAACCAGAGCGCATAGACGCATGCCATGACGATCGCGCTCATGGCGGCATGCTCAGGGTGTCAATACGATCTTGCGGCAGTCGTCGTCCTTGGCGTCAAACATCGCGTAGCCCTGCGCCGCATCGGCCAGTCGCATCCTGTGCGAGATGATGTCGCCCGGGTCCAGCTTTCCTTCCATGATTGCGTCGAGCAGTTCCGGCATCAGTCCCTGCACATGGGTCTGCCCCATCTTGAACGTCAGCCCCTTGTCGAACGCGTCACCCAGCAGGAAGCCATGGATGAAGCCGGCGTAGACGCCTGGGATGCTGACCACCCCGCCGCGGCGTGCAGCTGCAATACATTGCCGGATCGCCACGCCGCTGCTGCCTTCCAGCTTTACAGCGGTCAACGCTGACTCCAGCGCACTGCCCTCGGCCTCGAAGCCCACCGCCTCGATGCAGGCGTCCACACCCCGTCCACTGGTCTGGGCGAGGATGAAATCGGCCGGGACTTCGATCTCGTTGAAATCAATGGGGGTCACCCCGTAGGCGCGGCGCGCATAGTCAAGGCGGTACCGAAGATGATCGATCATGAAGATGGTCTCGGCCCCCAGCAGGCGGCAGCAGGCCGCGCTCATCAGCCCGACCGGGCCCGCACCGAAGATGGCCACCGTTGAGCCCGGCTTCACCCCTGCGTTCAGCGCGGCCTGGTAGCCGGTGGGCAGGATGTCAGACAGGAACAGGACCTGCTCGTCGGCCACGCCTTCCGGAATACGTAGCGGGCCCACATTCGCCTTGGGCACGCGCACGAACTCCGCTTGGCCACCGGCAACCCCACCGTACAGATGGCTGTATCCGAACAGCGCGGCCGGCGGCAGAAGGCCCTTCTGATTCAGCGCGGCACCCTTGCCGGTATTGGTGGTTTCGCAGGCGGCATACTCGGCCAGCCGACAGTGGAAGCACTCACCACAGGCGATCACGAAGGGAATCACCACCCGATCCCCCGGCTTCACCTGGGTCACCCCGCTGCCGACCTCTTCCACGATGCCCATGAATTCGTGGCCCAGCACATCGCCGTCGTGCAGATCGGGAATCTTGCCCCGGTACAGATGCAGGTCCGAGCCGCAGATGGCGGTGGCGGTAACACGCAGGATCAGATCGTCATCAGCCGCCAGTGCCGGGTCCGGCACGGTCTCGACGCGTACATCCTTGCGGCCGTGGTAGGTCAATGCCTGCATCGCGGTTCTCCAGCAAGAGGGGGTTCCAGCATCGCAACACCCCCCTCCCCCTGCGGTGACATCCCGGTGTGCATGGTGTTCATTTCGCGACGTCACCGCGTTAACCGGATTGATTGCACGCTTCAACCTCCTGCTGCAGGAGCAACCCATGACCGACAAGCTCCCCTTCAATCCGACCACGGACGTGGATGATCAGTCGAAGGCACATACGCCGGACAAGCGGCGCAATGATCGAGCCAGATGGAAGGAGCACGACATGCCCGACGATGGCGATGGGCCCAAGGCTGTACCCGAGGACTACGAGCGTCCTGATCCCGATCCAACAGGGAAACGTTGAGACCGCCTCACATACTGGATGCGCCGGATTCACAGCTCATGGCCCGCTGGCGGCGCAAGCTTCATCATGGCCATTGAAACAGCCTGAACGAGGTGTTGCATGTGGAAGCGCAACGGTCTCTCGCTGGTGCTGCTTGTGCTCACCGTTGTATTCATTGGTGGGCAGGCAATTGCGGGACATCACGTGCACAACCAGGAGCTGCTGCAGCACGGACGCACGCCGATCGATCTCTGGCACTACCTGGCAACCGGGCATTTCGTCAGCGCCACATTCGAGAACTGGGAGAGCGAATTCCTGCAGATGGGGATGTATGTCCTTCTGACAGTGAGCCTTCGCCAGCGCGGTTCGGCCGAATCGCGGCCCTTGGACCCTGCGCAGGAACAGAATCGCGTCGAGCCGGGGCCCACGCCCTGGCCCGTGAGGCGTGGTGGCGCATGGAAAATCATCTATGGCCATTCGCTTGCCATCGCCTTCGGCCTGTTGTTCCTGGCCAGCTTTACGCTGCACGCATTGGGAAGCTGGCGAGCCGAGCAGGCCGAGCAGCGGCTGCAGGGCTTGCCAGTGCCGGGCTTTCTCGAGCACCTGGCCAGCAGCACGTTCTGGTTCGAATCGATGCAGAACTGGCAAAGTGAGTTTCTGGCCGTGCTGTCTCTGGTTGTGCTGACCATCTTCCTGCGCCAGAAGGATTCGCCACAGTCCAAGCCGGTCGAAGCGCCCCATGCCCAGACAGGAGATTGAGGCATGGCACGTGCCCCTTCTACCGCCCTGCTGATCATCGACATGTTCAGTCGTTTCGACTTCCCAGGTGCAGATGCGCTGGCGCCAGCGGCAGAGAAGGCGGCCCGGCAGATCCACCGCCTGAGAGACCACTTCGATGACCAAGGGTGGCCAGTCATCTATGCCAATGACAACTTCTCAGATTGGAAGCGGGACTTCCGCCAGCAAGTGGAGCAGTGCCAGCGGGACGGGGGGACGGCTGCCCGAATTGCCACAACCCTCTCCCCCCTGCCCGGCCACTATTTCGTGCTCAAGCCCAAGCACTCGGCGTTCCTCGCCAGTCCCTTGCCGATTCTGCTGGCCAAGCTGGGAGTACGCCGTCTTTGCCTCACTGGCATGACGGCCGACTCGTGTGTCCTGGCCACGGCGCTGGACGCCAACGCCAGGGAGTTCGAGGTCGTGGTGGCATTGGAAGCTGTGGCGGCGATGCCCTCGCAGAAACGGCGTGCACTGGCAGTGCTGGCAGACTCGGGCGCAGCCCGGGTCGTCCGACTTTCGTCGCTGGTCTCTGCGTAATCGGCAGGATCAAATCGAGGCAGTTCAGGCCCGGTCCGCTACACCCTGTACACCGGCATGACCGGCGCAATGTGCACAGCAGAAGATCTGGCCCTTTCCTTCAACGCCATGCCCGATAACCGCGCAGTTGCAATGTGCGCAGCGCGGCGCGAATGCATGGATCGCGCATTCGAACGAATCGAAGGTTCCGCTGCGTCCGCCCTGCTGCAGGGTGAAACTCATGTCGTAGTTGTTGCCGCAGACATCACAGGTGGCCATGTGGCACCCCTTTGTGTGTAAGGAAGGGGGAGTGTGGTGAGTGCGGTTGTCGGTGGCCGTGAACGCAGTGTGTCCAGAAGGTCCAGAATACGCATCGCAAGGTACTCTAGAACGTGCCCCGCCCAGTTGACGGGTGGGCTGTCCAGGCGTGCGTTCCGCCTGGTCAAACTCTTGCCGTGTTCTGCATCGGTTGGGATGCGGCACGTTTCCGGATCGGTAGCGAAGAACCCGCACGCGAGGGCCGGCTGCAGGGCGGCGATCCTGTTCCAGTGAGCCCATCGCGGCTGTGATGCCGGACGGTCATCGAGGCAACATCGACCTAGACCCGCAATGCCTCCAGCACCAGGCTGAACGCCGGGGAAGGCTGCCGCCTGCTCGGGTAATACAGATGATAGCCGGGGAACAGCGGGCACCAGTCCTCCAGTACCCGCACCAGGCGGCCGCTTTCCAGATGGGGGGCCAGCTCATCAACGGGCAGATGCACCAGGCCCAGGCCGTCAAGCGCGGCATCGATCATGTGCGGTGACGTGCTGAACACCAGCGGGCCATCCACGCGCACATTGATCTCGCGACCCTTCTTCTCGTACTCCCACACATACAGTCCACCGCTGGTGGGAAGACGGATGTTGATGCACCGGTGACCAGTCAGATCGCCCGGCACCTTCGGCATTCCGTACGCAGCGAAGTAGCCCGGCGTCCCTGCGGTGGCCATGCGCAGGCGTGGGCCGATGGGCAGGGCGACCATGTCCTTGTCGATGGATTCGCCAAGGCGAACACCGGCGTCGAAGCGGTCGGCAACGATGTCACGCAGTGCATAGCTGACGTCGAACTCGATGCGGATGTCCGGATAGCGGTGCAGCAGCGGCATCAGCTTGGGCAGCAGCACCGTGCGCAGTACGTGGTCGCCGCTGGTGATCCTGACCTGCCCGGCTGGCGTGTCCCTCAATGCAGTAAGGGCTTCGAGCTCCATTTCGATGTCGTCGAAGTGGTTGCCGATCGACTGCAGCAGGCGCTCGCCTGCCGTGGTCGGCGAAACGCTGCGCGTCGTGCGGGTCAGCAGCCGGATGCCGAGACTCTCTTCCAGGGTCTTGATGGCCTGGCTCAGTGCGGACTGGGTAACTCCCAGCACGCCCGCCGCGCGGGTAAAGCTGCCCTCCCGCGCTACGGTCACGAAAGCCAGCAGGTCATTGAAGTTGCGTCGTGCCATGCGTGCAGTGTGTCACAGGAATTAATTAGCGCAACTAATTGACCCATTCGCAATTGATTATCTAATCAAGTACCTCTGCGTGGTCCAGACTGGCCCCCTTCCCCACCAGGGGAGCTCCGGCCGCCGTAGCTTTCCGCCGTCATCGCCCTTCTGGGCCTGGAAACCTTCATGAGTTCACTCAATCTCCCCCCGACCGGGGCGAGCACGGCCGCGCCTGTCCGCTCGGCATCTCCCAGGGAATGGGGTGCCGTGCTGGCCCTGTCACTCGGCGCCTTCGCGCTGGTCGCTTCCGAATTCATGCCGGTCAGCCTGCTGACGCCCATCGCCACCGACCTGCACGTCAGTGAAGGCCAGGCCGGACAGGCCATCGCGGTGTCCGGCGGGTTCGCCCTGGTCACCAGCCTGTTGGTCTCGCCACTGGCCGGACAGCTGGACCGCAAATGGCTGCTGCTGGGCCTCACTACCGCGATGATCCTCTCGGGCACGCTGGCGGCACTGGCGCCCAGCTTCCCGGTGTTCATGCTGGGCCGTGCGCTGATCGGCGTGGCCATCGGTGGCTTCTGGGCCATGTCGGCCGCCACCGCCATGCGCCTGGTTCCTTCGCACCAGGTGCCCCGCGCACTGGCCATCGTCAACGGCGGCAACGCGCTTGCCACCGTCATTGCGGCGCCGATGGGCAGTTACTTCGGCGCCATCATCGGTTGGCGCGGTGCGTTCTTCTCGCTGGTGCCGGTGGCTGTGGTGGCTCTGCTGTGGAAGATCGCCGCGCTGCCATCGATGAAGGCGACCGCCGGTCGCGCTTCCTGGAATGTGTTCGCGCTGTTGAAGCGCCCGCCGGTGGCGTGGGGCATGGCGGGCGTGAGCCTGTTCTTCATGGGCCAGTTCTCGCTGTTCACCTACCTGCGCCCGTTCGTGGAAGGCACGCTGCACGTATCACCTTCGACGTTGTCGCTGTTGCTGCTGTTGATGGGTGCTGCGGGCCTGGCCGGCACGTTGTTGATCGAGCCCTTCGTGCACAAGGCACTCTTCCGCACACTGGTGCTGCTGCCCGCACTGATGGCCGTGGTGGCGGCGTGCATGATCCTGCTCGGCAACACGCTGCCGAGGGTGGCGGTGTTGTTCGCCCTGTGGGGCCTGCTTGGCACGTCGGCGCCCGTGGCCTGGTGGTCGTGGCTGGCCCGCACCCTGCCCGATGACGGCGAGGCCGGTGGCGGCCTGATGGTAGCCGTGGTGCAGATGGCCATCGCCATCGGTGCGACCGTGGGCGGCCTGCTGCTGGACCACCAGGGCTACCGCGCCACGTTCTGGTTCAGCGCTGTCCTGCTGTTGGGCTCGGTGGTCACGTCCTGCATCGCTGCGCGCTCGGCGCAGCACCATCGCCTGCCTGTCCATACCTGAAGGAGTCCCCCATGCACTACACCTGTCTGGGCCGATCAGGCCTGAAGATCAGCCGGCTGGGTCTTGGCACCATGAATTTCGGCGAGCTTGCCGACGAGCCAACCAGTTTCGCCATCATGGATGCCGCCGTGGACGCCGGCATCAACTTCTTCGACAGCGCCGACGTCTACGGCGGACCGCAGTCGCCGGACATGGCGCAGGGCTTCGGCGTGTCTGAAGAGATCATCGGGCGCTGGCTCAAGCGCAGTGGCAAGCGTGATGGTCTGGTACTGGCGACCAAGGTGTACCAGCCGATGGGGCTGGGCCCGAATGATCGCCGGTTGTCGGCGTACCACATCCGCCGCGCCTGCGAGGCCAGCCTGCGCCGACTGCAGACCGACCACATCGATCTGTACCAGATGCACCATGTGGACCGGGCCACTCCATGGGAAGAAATCTGGCAGGCCATGGAACAGCTGATCCGCGAAGGCAAGATCACCTACGTGGGCAGCAGCAACTTTGCCGGCTGGGACATCGCCACCGCACAGGGCGTGGCCACCGCGCGGCACACCTTCGGCCTGGTGGCCGAGCAGAGCCTGTACAACCTGACCCAGCGCACGGTGGAGCTGGAAGTGATCCCGGCCCTGCGCTACCACGGGCTCGGCCTGATCCCCTGGAGCCCGATCGGCATGGGCCTGCTGGGCGGCGTGCTGAAGAATGTCGCCAATGGCCGACGCGCTACCCCGCACCTCCTGCAGCGTATCGAACAGCTGCGCCCGCAGCTGGAAGCGTATGAAGCGTTCTGCGATCAACTGGGCGAAGCGCCGGCCGATGTTGCGCTGGCGTGGCTGCTGCACAACCCGGTGGTGACCACCGCGCTGAGCGGGCCGCGCACGGTGGACCAGCTTTTGCAGAACCTGAAGGCCCCTGCCCTGAAGCTCTCAGGTGAGTCATTGGCTCGGCTGGATGCGATCTGGCCTGGCCCCGGTGGCGAGGCGCCCAATGCCTACGCCTGGTAATCCCCCAACTCCTGGAGTACTCCCCATGTCCATGCTTCTCGGTACGTTGATATCCATGGCTGCGCCTGCGACCGGCGGCGGCCCGGCCAGCGATGATCTGAGCATAACGCCTGCTGGCAGCGCATCGTCCGTGGCGGGCCCCGCTGACTACTTCACTGGCAACGTGCGCATCGATGGCGGGTTCCAACGCCCTGCGCCGGCACGCGTAGGAGGTGCAACGGTCACCTTTGAGCCCGGCGCACGCACGGCCTGGCACACCCACCCGCTGGGCCAGACCCTCATCGTGACCGCAGGCGTGGGCTGGGTGCAGCAGTGGGGTCAGCCACGCCAGCAGATCCGTCCGGGGGACACCGTGTGGATCGCCCCGGGCGTGAAGCATTGGCATGGTGCAAGTGCCACAGTGGCGATGACCCACATCGCGATTGCCGAGGCGGTGGATGGCAGCCCGGTGACGTGGCTGGAGAAAGTAAGCGACGAACAGTATTCGGAGATGCGCGAATGAAGACGCTGATGCTTTCTCTGGTCCTCGCGGCCATCCCCCTCACTGCAGTTGGACAGGACATGGCCCACGGCGCGGACAACTTCTATCGCAGCACCCAGCTCACCAGCGAGAAGGTGCGCTTCAACAACCAGTACCACATGCAGATCGTCGGCAATCTGTACGTACCGAAGAACCGCAGGCCTGGGCAAGCATTGCCCGCGATCATCGTGGGCCATCCCATGGGCGCGGTGAAGGAGCAGAGTGCGGATCTCTACGCACAGAAGCTGGCTGAACAAGGCTTCGTGACCCTGGCTATCGACCAGTCATTCTGGGGTGAAAGTGCGGGCGAGCCCCGCAATGCAGTTGCGCCGGACATCTATGCCGAGGCCTTCAGTGCAGCCGTCGATTACCTGGGCACGCAGCCACAGGTGGATCGCGAACGGATCGGCGTGCTTGGCATCTGCGGCAGTGGCAGTTTCGTGATCAGTGCGGCCAAGATCGACCCGCGCATGAAAGCCATTGCTACCGTCAGCATGTACGACATGGGCGCCGCGAACCGCAGTGCCCTCAACCGCTCGCAGAGCGTTGAGCAGCGCAAGGCCGTGATTGCTGCTGCCGCGCGCCAGCGTTGGGTCGAAGCCGAGGGCGGCGCCGCACAGTACACCTCCGGCACGGTGCATAGGCTTGAGGCAGATACTCATCCGATCCAGCGCGAGTTCTACGACTTCTACCGCACTTCGCGCGGCGAGTTCACGCCGACTGGTTCATCACCGCAGCTCACCACCCACCCGACGCTGACCAGCAACGTGAAGTTCATGAACTTCTATCCGTTCAACGACATCGAGACCATCTCCCCGCGTCCGATGTTGTTCATTGCGGGTGATCAGGCGCATTCAAAGGAATTCAGTGAGGAGGCCTACCGGCTGGCGGGACAACCGAAGGAACTGCTGTGGGTGAAGGGTGCAGGCCATGTGGATCTGTACGACCGCACCGATCTGATTCCGTTTGCAGCGCTGGGGGCGTTCTTCCGGAAGAGCCTGGACGGAAGCATGTGACAGGCCAACGCCCCCCCTGGCCTCACCCCGTCCGCAGCATCGCCACCAGCAACCCCATCAGGGCACTCCCCGCCGCCAGACTCAGCCACACCCTCCCAACACTGCGGGCACTGAAGACGCCCGCAGCAACGGCAATGAACAGCACGAACCCCAGCAGTGAACTGGCCAGGACCGAAACGGACGTCCTTACCCCCACCAGCGCGGGCAGCAACAACGCCAGTGCCGCAGCGGTAACGGCGGTGAACACGTAGCCGCCCAGCGAGGCGGCCAGCACACGGCTCGCCACCTGCCAGCGATAGGCCGCTTCCCGCCCGGCCGGAGGCTTGGCCGTACGCGCCGCCTCCGGTGCCCGGGGCCAGCGGCGCTGCAGCATCAGGGCCATTCTTGCCAGCATCAACCCGAATGCCAGTGCGACCAGCTCCACGCCGGCCTGCTGCCACGCGCCCCGCTGCAGATACATCAGCAGCCCCTGCCCGGTGGTTGCCATGTTCACCAGCGGCAGCGCCAGGCACAGTGCTGCAGCCAGCCACAACTGCTCGATCCAGGCCAGGCGCGGTGGGCGCCACAGCGCGTGCAGCACCGAGGCAGCGCAGGCAGCAAGAAAAATGCGTATTTCCCATGCGCTGCGATCGCTCATTCCCAATGGCAGCAACCGATTGCCATGCAGGTAGACGATGCTTGCCAGCGCCACCCCGGCCAGCGATGCCACGTTGAAGGCTTCCACGCAGCGGTAGATGCCCGCCGTGGCCGCGCCGAACTCATGCTCGCTGCGCTTGCGCCGCTTGATGGAGAACAGCAACGTGCCGATGGCGATCATCGCCGTGCCCAGCAGGCCGCTGATGAAGTACAGCCACTTCATCGGCCAGCCGCCGAAATCGGCCTTGTGCAGTGCTTCGATGGTTTCGTGCACCTGTACGGCGCCAATGGCATGCGGATGTGCACCATGCTGTTGCAGCAGCGCGCCGCTGGCAGCATCGAACGCCGCCCGGCTGGTCTCGGTCAGCAGATGCCTGGCCGCGCCCCCCTCCGGCTTGCGGCCGATCACCTCCACCACGCTGTGCACGGTGCCGGGCGCCTGGATCACGATCAGTACTGGCGGCTGCCCGCTGATAGCCTGCGCGCGTGCGAGCAGGTGCTGCAGGTCCGGCAGTCGCGCGGTGGATATCAGGATGCCTGGCGGAGTCGGCTGTGCAGGCGCCAGCTCGGCTTCATAGCGCGCATAGGCGTCATCGGCATCGCCATAGGCTGCCTGCACGGGCCACGGCAGATAGCTGCTGTAGAAGAAGGTCAGCCCCGTGTAGCCGATCATGAACAGGAACGGCAGGGTCAGCACGGCACTCAGGTTGTGCGCATCCAGCCAGCTGCGCTGTCCCTTGCCCGGGCGAAAGGTGAAGAAGTCCTTGAAGATGCGTTTATGCACCACCACGCCGGACACCAGCGCCAGCAGCATGCAGGCCGTGATCCAGCCGACCAGCCAGTAGCCGGCCATGCCGCCGTGCAGGGTGTAGTGGAAGGACATGAAGTGGCGCCCGCCTTCGGTTTCCCGACGGCGAGGTGGAGGCCGTGGCATGCCTGTGCTGGTATCCACCCAGCGTTCGTGCGCGGTGCCGTCGCCACCCTCCCATGACAGCTCCAGTGGCCAGCCCGGCTGGGCAGGCCAACGGATCTGCCACGCCCGGGCATCGGCGGCGTTGGCGGCCAGCCAGTGCTGCGCACGTACCGCCTGCGTTGCGGTGTCCACCCCCGGCGAGGAGGCCGGCACGGGGCCGGCCTCCATCCATCGCGTGATCGGCTCACGGAACACGCTGAGCGTGCCGGTCAGGAAAATCGCGCACAACAGCCAGCCACAGGTGAGGCCGCACCAGGTGTGCAGCCACGACATGCTCTGCCGGAAGCCCGCTTTCATGCCTGCCCCGTGGCGGGCAGGCTGTTGCCCCGCCGATTGCGGAAGATCACAGCGATCCGCGCAGCGTCAGCATCACATTGCGGGGTTCGCCAAAGAAGTTGCCGCGGCGGATCTGGCTGATCATCGCGTAGTAGCGGGTGTCGAACAGGTTGGCCACGTTGACGCCCACGCTCCAGCGCGGATTGATCCGGTAGCCGGCGCGCAGGTCCCACACGGCACGTCCCGCTGCGCCCATGCGCCAGTCCGGGTCGTCGTAGGCCGGATAGGAGTAGCTGCTCTGTGCCGATACACCCCCGCCCACAGAGAACGCGTTCCACTTGCCCGGCAGCTGGTAGGACGTCGACAGGCGCAGCAGATGGCGGGGCGTCTCGGCGCTGATGGTCGCGCCCTCATCGTCGCGGCTGGTGACGTGGGTATAGCCCGCCATCATCTGCCAGCCCGGCGCCAGTTCGCCGCTGGCCTCCAGCTCAAAGCCCTTGCTGCGCAGCTTGCCGCCATTGCGGTAGCAATCGGACGACGCCAGCGAGCCACGGCAGCTGCCCGGGTCGGATTCGTCCACCACGGCGTTGCCGGTCTTGCGGATGGAGAACACTGCGGCGGAGACATTCAGGCGGCCATCGTTCAACTCACCCTTCACGCCCAGCTCGTAGTTGGCGCCGATGGCCGGATCCAGCACCGAGCCGGACGCGGTGACGTACGAGCTCTGCGGCTGGAAGGTATCGGCGTAGCTGGCATAGACCGACCATTGCGGACCCAGGTCGTAGACGAGGCCGGCGTACGGGGTGAATTCGTGCTTCTGTTCGTAGTCGCGGCTCTTGGCGCCGGTGAAGCCATCGCTGGACTGGTACTTCACCCAGCTCAGCCGGCCACCCAGCGTGAGGTGCAGCGGTTCTGCCAGCTGCAGGCGCAGGTTGCTGTACACGCCGCTCTGCTGGGCGCGGGCGTTTTCTGACCAGTCCCACGCGGGCTGCAGCGGCTGCGCGATGGCGCTGTGGTCGGGTGCGTAGACATCAATCGGCACGTCGATGGCCAGGTCCGCCGAGCTCTGGCGGGTACGCTGGCGCGACCACATCGCGCCCAGCAGCAGCTGATGGCTGCGGCCGAAGGCGTCGAAACTGCCGGTGGTGTGCAGGTCGATGCCATCACTACGCACGCGCGAGCGGTTGAAATAGATGTCATAGAAGCGCGAACCGATGCCGGTGGCGCGGTCCACCCCACCCAGCGGAACCGCGACACGCTGGTCCAGGTCCGACTCGGTGCGGTTCACCGACAGGCGTGCCTTCCAGCGTTCGTTGAAGCGGTGCTCCGCCTCTGCAAAGGCTTCGTCGACGGAGCCCTCCTGCCGGTTCCAGTCCTGGATGAGCGAGGTGGAACGCTTGATGTCCAGCGCACCGCCATCGGTGTAGCGCGGCAGGCCGAACAGCCAGTAGCCGTCGGTGTCACTGGCCTGATGGCGCAGGCCGAAGGTCAGCGTGGTATCCGTGCCCAGATTGGCATCGATCACCCCATAGGCCACCGGCGTCTTCGATGAGGTGCCCCGCTGGAAGTAGTCGCGGTCCTGATAGGCGGCGACCAGTCGGCCGCGCACGCTGCCGGTAGCATTGAGCGGGCCACCGCCATCCACCTCGACGCGGTAGTTGTCCCACGAGCCCAGCGTGGCCGCCAGATCCAGATGGGCCTGGTCGCGCGGGCGCTTGCGCACCATGTTGATCGCCCCGCTGGGGTCGGCCGCGCCGAGCATCATGCCACCGGCACCGCGCAGCACTTCAACCCGTTCCAGCACGGCGGTGTCGATCGGCAGCCAGCCCACCGGGGCATAGACAATGCCGGCCACGCCATCGACCAGATAGTTGCTGTCGTCCACGGTGAAGCTGCGGATCGAGAACTTGTGGTTGCCGAAGTTGCGGGCGGTCTTGGTCACGCCGGTGGTCTGTGCCAGCGCTTCGTCCAGCGTGGTGAGGTTGCGGTCGTCCAGCTGCTGGCGGGTGATCACGCTGACCGACTGCGGGGTCTGGCGGATGCTCTGCCCCAGCTTGCCCAGGCTCAGTTCACGTGCCGTGTAAGCGCCATCGCTTGGGGCATTGGCGGTCACGTTCACCGTCTGCAGGGTGGTCTGGGCATCCTTGCTGCGCGCAGGCGCTGCTGCTTCCTGCGCCAGGGTGAACACGCCCGGACGGGTGGCATTGACACGCACGCCACTGCCCTCCAGCAGGCGCGCCAGTGCCTCCTGCGGCGTGTAGCTGCCGGTCAAGGCCGGGGCGCGACGGCCCGCCACCGCCGATTCGCTGAACAGCACCTGCTGCCGGGACTGCTCGGAAAAGCGGCGCAGTGCGGCATCCAGCGGTTGCGCCGGAATATTGAACTGCACGCGCGCAGCCGGCTGCGCCTGTGCGATGGCTGGCGCTGCCAGCGCGCTGGAAATGCACAGTGCCAGCAACGGCAGCCGCTTGGCGTGTACCCCCGTAGAGAACGCGCCAGCAACAAGTGCGCGCTTGATCTTCATGTACCCCATTACCGCTCCATCATGCTTGGCCGCTACTGGCCTCACTGGGGTAAACGGAAAATGGCGGTGGGGTGGGAACCCGCGCCGGAAGAAATTTTCGTTCCGGCGTCAGCGGGTGACAGGCCGTTCGTCGATGCGATAGCCGCCCTGGGCAGTGCGGGTCACCTGCACGGGCAACAGATCCGGCAGCGCTTCCAGGAAGGTGGCCGGGGCATCGGTGGCTGCGTAGCCGGAGACCGGCAGGAACTTCAGCCCTGGCTGGCCCAACGTGACGGGATGGCCCAGATACTGCCCGACCTCCTGCGCCACTTCGTCCAGCGGGGTGCGCCGGAACACCAGGCGCCCGTTGCGCCAGCCGCCAATGCTGTCTGCGCTGGCGGCAATGGAGCGGTAGGCGGCTGTAAGCGTGGTAACGGCCAGGCCTTGTTCGGCGTGCAGGCTGACCGGCGCGGTGCCTTCGGCGCGATCCGGCTGTACCCGCACGTGCCCATGCAGCACCTTGACCACGACTTCGCCCGGCCCATTGCGCACATTGAAGGCTGTGCCGACCACCGTCACCCGGCTGCGCTGGGCATCGACGGTGAAGGGCCGGTCGGCCGCCGGGGCGACCTCGAAGAAAGCCTCGCCCTGGCTGAGCACCACTTCACGACGGGATCGATAGAAATGCACCGCCAGCGTGCTGCGTGCATTGAGTGAAATCCGTGAGCCGTCCGGCAATTGAAGATCGCGTATCTCGCCCGCACCGGTGGCCACGTCCTGTACGTAGCTGGGCGCGGTGTACCAACCGTAGCCGACGTACCCCAAGGCCAGCATCGCCACGGCCGCAGCCGCCGCAACGCGTGGCAGGCGCCACGACCGTGCACGCCGCGCCGCCCTGCCCCGCCGTGGAGCGGCAGGTGCAGGTACTGCTGGGGCGATCACCGCATGCGGGTCCGAGGCCAGCACGGGGCGCGGCAACTGGCCGAGGTCGTGCCAGGTTCTGGCCACGTCGGCGAACGCCTGTCGGTGCGCTTCGCTCTCGGCCAGCCAGTGCTGCAGGGCCGCCTCTTCTTCCGGTTGCCAGTCCGCATCCTGCCGCCGCACCATCCACGCGGCGGCCGCCTCATGCAGGGCAAACGGGTCGGAACCTGCGGCAGAAGGGAGATCGGTCATCGGCAGGGAAAATCAGCATCGATGGCAGGCGCCAACGCCTCGCCCGCCTTGATCGGGCGATGCAGTTCCTGCATCTGTGCCAGAGACGCATAGCGTACCCGCACTTCGCAGTAGGCAACCGCTCGCGACAGGTGCTTGACCACCATGCGGCGGGAGATCTGCATGCGAGCGGCCACGTCCTCCTGGGTCAGCCCATCGAAGCGGCAGAGCACGAATGCCTCGCGTTGACGCTCGGGTAGCTCGGCCAGCGCTTCTCGCAGGCGCTCCAGGCGCTGCCGCTGGGCGCTGAGCTGCAACGGGCACTGTGATTCATCGCTGGCGATGGCTTGGCCCGCATCCTCTGCATCTGCCAGCGGCAGCGTCTGGAGACGGCGGCCTGCGGTGTGCTCACGATATTCATCGGCCACGGTGTTCATCACCGTTCGCCGGAAATAGGCGCCTTGCTGGTCGCACGAGGCCAGTGCAGGGTTTGCCGCCAGCCATTTGACTGCACCGTCGTGCAGGGCGTCCTCACCCTCCGCACCTCTGACACGCGCAAGGCTGCGCAGAATGGGCCCGCGCCAGCGGGCATAGGCTTTCGCAAGGAGGTTCCCGCCCATTGGCGAGGCGTCTTCCGGAATGCCCGCCTCCGTGGACGAGGCCCGATCCGCGTTGCTGCCCGTGCCCCGGCCTAGCGTGGACACATCACCCTCAGGGCAAATGCCTGCGGTCTGCACAGGTGGGGCGGGGAATTCACGTTGGGAGCCGGAGTTCTGGCCGCCATAGGCGGCGGAAGGGGTGGGATGCCGCAAGTGTAGTGAGAGTCATTTGCAATTGGAACCACTTGCCCCGCCCCGGCGCCGTAGTGAAATGCAAGCAGCAGCTCACCAGTGATGGTGCTGCCTGCCAGCGAGACCTGCCGAATGCGTTGATTGCGGGCATGCGGGTTGATTGGAGCCTGTAGGGACAAGGGCTGCCGGCCAGCGGCCGGCACTACCCCTTGGGGCTATTAATGTGACGCGTCACGACGGAGCTGGTTTCAGCCTGCCACCCCAACCCCTTTACCTGCCTCACCCAGTCGCAACGAGGCCAGATAGCGGCAGTACTTGCCGATGAAGAGGCCGGTGAATCCGCCTGCCAGCAGCAGGTAGGCGGCGCTGAAGCCGGCGTTGGCGGTCAGCGACGGCGACACTGCAAATGCAACTTCGAAGCCGTACTTCACCAGGAAGGTGATCAGCAGCAGCGGCAGCAGGCTGAAGTCCGCGTTGCGCCAGAGCTTTCCGGTAGCGCCCTCCAGGGTCAGCTTCACGTGGCCCAGCAGCAGCCATCCCAGTGCCGCGCCGGTGCCGATGCCGGCCAACCACTCGCCCCAGGCGGTCAGCGAGGCGCCGAAGCGATGACTGATCGACCACGCGCCCCACACGGCGAACAGGACGGGCACGCTCGCCAGCTTCTGTAACGAAGTCTCACCCGGTTTCATGGCGGCGATGCCACGCGTGACCAGGAACGCCAGGAGCAGCCAGACCCAGATCGGCGTCTGCGAGGTGAGTTGCTGGAGCATGTTCATAAGCGGTCGCCTTGGTGGGTGGTGGCGAGGTGCCCTCGCCTTGGCGTCCACTATTCGCTTCCGCCCGGGTTGCAACCAGTGACAGCTGTGAGTCTTCGGGGGTTACGGGACGATTAGTGGGCGCACTCAGGACGCTCTCGATCCAACCCACATAGCGCGATACCCGAACGTTGTGCACAACCTGCCCGTAGAAGCCGGCCTCAAGGGCATGCTCGGGAACGGCGGTGATCCAGGAGCCCAGCCCCACCAGCTGCCAGACGCCGTGATCCTTGATCACCAATGGGCCGCCGCTGTCCCCGTTACCGAGCACGCCTTCCAGTGGGAGGCCCTGTGGCGGGGCATCGAACCGATACCAGAGATAGCGATCATTGCCGCCGGTAATGGCGTTGTATGCCCGCCGCAGCGTGGTGCGATGCGGCCCGCCCGGCACCAGTCCAACCGTACCATTGCCAGTGGCGCCCTTCCCGATCAAGGCGGCGATCTGCGTGACTTCGGCGCTGCCGCGATACAGCGCCACGGGCTGCACGTCGTTCACGGGCGCTGCGAGCCGGATCAGTGCAATGTCATCCGACCCGGCCAGGAAGGCGTGGATCTTCGCAGGATTTCCCGTTGCCAATGCCTCCTTGCCCAATGCGTCAGGCATTCTCCGGTAACCGGGGTGCAGGAATACGCGTTCCACGCCGTAGTCCTTCCCCTTGATGGTGATGGTCTGCCCCATCCCCTCCATCGGTGCGGCATGCGCTGCCGTCAGCACCCACTGCGGCGCGATCAGAACGCCTTGCCCTTCGCCCGGCATGTCGGCCAGGGCCGGAAACGCGGATCCATCGATCCGGTATCGGGCATCGTCCACATCGTGGCGGATGACCACGGCCCCAGCATCGAACGGCAGCGTGGCAAGCGCCAGAAACAGCCAGCGGATCATGAGTGCCTTCATCCTTGCGGTCAGTTGCTGCAGCCTAGCCGAACACCTCCGGCGAAGGGGAAACGTCCGACCAACCTCCCGTGTTCGACGACGAATGCGGGTGAACCTGCCCCGAAGCCGGGGCGGCCACAGGCCGTTAACAGCCCCGCTCTATGCTGGAGCATCATTGGAGACCCATGAGGTACGCGGCATGACCAGACTGCACACCCTGATGTTGACCGGCTGCCTGTTGGTCCTGAGCCCGCTGGCCTCCGCCGAGACCGTGAACCTGACCAACAGCGCCGACGGTGCCAATCGCGATGCGGGCATCGCGGCGGTCAAGAAGAAGCTGCAGGACGCGTGCACCGACCGCAAGGGCTCGCCCGATGCGGCGTCGTTCGAGGTGGTCTTCGAGAAGACCAGCGAGAACCCGAACGTACCCAAGCCGTACTACGTAGATGGCAAGATGAAGTGCGAACTGCCGGGCTGAAGGGCCCGGCCACGCGATCATCGATAGATCATCAGACGCTGGCGGCCGACGTGCGCCGCCGGTACCGCTCGATCCAGTCCAGTGATGGGGCAATGCCGCCGAACGGGAAGAAATGCGGACTGACCGGACCATGGGCGTCCGTCAGCCCACTCAATAGGCGATCCACAAACACCTCTGGCCCCGCCGTGCCGAGCAGCCGGCCGATCGAGATGCCATACCGCGCCAGCATCGATGCACTGGCACTCACGCCGCACATCGCGGCGTAGCGGGCCAACCGCGCAATGCTGGCCGGCCCCGGCACGCCCACCAGTACCGGAACCGTGATGCCACGGGCGCGCAGCGCATCCAGCCAGGCCAGCACGATATCGGCATCGAAGGCGAACTGGGTGATGATCAGCGGTGCCATGCCCCGCGCCTCGATGGCCTGGCACTTACGCTCCAGCACGCGCCAACGGTCCTCGGCGTTCATCATCGGATGCCCTTCCGGATGCCCGCCCATGGCAACAACCTTGATGCCGCAACGTTCAAGAAGGCCAGTCTCGATGATCGAAGTACTGTCGGCAAACGGCCCTGCGGGCGCGGAAAGATCACCCGCGATCAGCAGGCACGTCTCTACCCCCGCTTCGCTGGCGGCGCGTTCCAGGAACCGCGCAAGCGCCGCACGCGACGCGATGCGGCGGGCAGAGAGATGGGGCATCGGCTCGAAGCCGAGTTCGCGCACCGTGCGCGCGGCCGCCAGCCGGGCGTCGTCGTCCTCGCTCGCCAGGTAAGGGATCGAGATCGTCGTTCCCGGAGCGATGCGATCCGCTTCCGCGCGCAGTGCCGGCATGGCCTTCGCGCTCACTTCCAGAGAAAACGCGTTGATGAAGGCTTCCGCCCGCTGCGATCCAGGTGCAGGCATCAACGCGCTCCGCCCACATTGCCGGCAATCGGCGTGCTGTTACGCGCCAGTTCGACGAAGGCCTGCAGGTAGTCGATACCGGTATCGGCCTCGCGCGCGCCCAGGTAGATCTGCTTGGGAATGCCCTTCGCCCCCAGGCGCACCGGCACCACGTCCATGCGCGCGGCATATTCCTCCACCAGCCAGCGCGGCATCGCGGCCACGCCGCGACCGCTGGCCACCATCTGCATCATGATGTCGGTGGTTTCGATGGTCTTGTGGCGCCGCGGCGTGATGCCGGCCGGCAGCAGGAACTGGTTGTAGATGTCCAGGCGCTCGAACGGCACCGGGTAGCTGATCAGCACTTCCTGGCCGAGCTGACGCGGCTTTACGTGGTCCACATTGGCCAGTGCATGGTCCTTGGCCACCACCAGCACCTGCTCGTAGTCGAACACGGGCACGAACTTCAGGCCCGGCTTCAGCAGCGGATCGGGCGTGACCAGCAGGTCGATCTCGTAGCCGAACAGCGCGCCGATACCGCCGAACTGGAACTTCTGCTTGACGTCCACATCCACGTCCGGCCAGGCGGCCAGGTAGGGCGAGACGATCTTCAGCAGCCACTGGTAGCAGGGATGGCATTCCATGCCGATGCGCAGCGCGCCGCGCTCGCCCTGGGCGAACTGGCCCAGCCGTTCTTCGGCCAGGTCCAACTGCGGCAGCACGCGGTTGGCCACCGCCAGCAGGTACTGTCCGGCCTGGGTTAAGCGCAGGCTGCGGCCTTCGCGCAGCCAGACGTCGGTGCCGAGCTGCTGCTCCAGCTTCTTCATGCTGTGGCTGAGGGCTGACTGGGTCAGGTTGAGCACGCCGGCGGCAGCGGTCAGCGAGCCCTGCTGCTCGACCTGCTGCACGATGCTGAGGTGGATCCGTTCCAGCATGACGATGAATCCCGCTCATGGATTGGTGAAGTAATACCATTTTACGTCATGGAAGGGCATGACTAGGATCGGGTCATGCCTTCGGTTGCCTGCCAGCCCGGTCACCTCGCCGGCCTGCAGGACTGCGCCCCCGCAGATCGCCCGAAGGAGCTCCCTCCCCTGCTGAAAGCGAACAGATGACCCGCCCCCTCCGTATCGCCGCCGTTTCCGGCGGACTGCAGCGCCCCTCCAGGGCTGCAACCCTGGCCGAGCACCTGCTGGACCTCATCGGCGAGGACGTTGCCTGCGAGCCGCACCTGATCGAGCTGGGCGAACTGGCGCCGCAGCTGGCCGGTGCGCTGTGGCGCTCGCAGTTGCCCGACAGCGTGGAGCGGCAGCTGGTGGCCGTTGAACAGGCGGACGTGCTGGTGGTGGCCACGCCGGTCTACCGCGGTTCGTACACCGGCCTGTTCAAGCACTTCTTCGATTTCATCCACCAGGACGCACTGGTCGACACCCCGATCCTGCTCGCCGCCACCGGCGGCAGTGAGCGCCACGCGCTGGTGATCGACCACCAGCTGCGGCCACTCTTCAGTTTCTTCCAGGCCCGCACCCTGCCCCTGGGCGTGTACGCCACCGACCGCGATTTCGCCGAGGGCCGCGTGCACAACGACGCCCTGATCCAGCGTGCACGGCTGGCGGTGCAGCGGGCGCTGCCCCTGCTTGCGCTGTCCCATCGTGCAGCGCCCGCTGCCGCCGAGGCCGCTGCAGTCCTCTGAATGCCGAATGCCTGCGACCAGCATTCGGATGTCACCCCCGCAACCCGGAACGCCGCCCATGACGACCGACACCTTCACTTTCAGCATCACGCGCATCCCCTTCAACGAGGACTACCAGCCCGCTGACGGCACGCGCATCACCACCAACTTCGCCAACCTGGCCCGTGGCGCATCCCGCCAGGAAAACCTGCGCAACACGATCAGCATGATCAACAACCGCTTCAACGACCTGGCGCACTGGGACAACCCGAGCGCGGACCGCTACGCCGTTGAGCTGGACATCATCTCGGTGGAGATGCACATCGATGGAGCCGATGGCAGCGATCCGTTCCCGCTGATCGAGGTGTTGCGCCCGACCATTGTCGACACGCGTACCGGCGCTCGCACCGAGGGCATCGTCGGCAACAACTTCTCGTCCTATGTGCGTGACTACGATTTCAGCGTGGTACTGCCGGCCAGCAACGAGGGAAAGGCGACCTTCGGCATTCCGGAAGGCTTCGGTGATCTTCACGGCAAGCTGTTCCAGCACTTCCTGGAATCGGAGGCCTACCGCGCCAATTTCAGCAAGGGGCCGGTGATCTGCATCAGCGTCTCCAGCAGCAAGACCTACCATCGTACCGAGAACCACCATCCCATCCTGGGCGTGGAGTATCGCCAGGGCGAGTTCTCCCCCACCGACCAGTACTTCGACAAGATGGGCCTGCAGGTGCGCTACTTCATGCCGCCGGGCAGCGTCGCGCCGCTTGCGTTCTACTTCCAGGGCGACCTGCTGGGCGACTACTCGAACCTGGAACTGATCGGCACCATCAGCACGATGGAGGCATTCCAGAAGATCTACCGGCCGGAGATCTACAACGCCAATTCCGTGGCCGGCAAGGTCTACCAGCCCAGCCTGAAGCACCAGGACTACTCCTCCACCCGCATCGTCTACGACCGCGAAGAGCGCAGCCAGCTGGCGGTCAAGCAGGGCAAATTCACCGAAGAGCACTTCATCAAGCCGTATCGCGCCGTGCTTGAGCAGTGGGCTGCCCGCTGATCCACCGATTCTCCATCCGCCCCAGGACACAGAACGCAATGTCGACGAAGAAACTGCTCCCTACCTCCACCGCCGGCAGCCTGCCCAAGCCCTCCTGGCTGGCAGAGCCCGAAAAGCTCTGGTCGCCCTGGAAGCTGCAGGATGAAGGCCTGACCGAAGGCAAGCAGGATGCCTTGCGCCTGTCCCTGCAGGAACAGCAGCACGCCGGCATCGATATCGTCAGCGACGGTGAGCAGACCCGGCAGCACTTCGTCACCACCTTCATCGAGCATCTCAGCGGCGTCGACTTCGAGAAGCGCGAAACCGTGCGCATCCGCAACCGCTACGACGCCAGCGTGCCGACCGTGGTCGGCGCCGTGAGCCGCCCCAAGCCGGTGTTCGTGGAGGATGCGAAGTTCCTGCGCCGGCAGACCACGCAACCGATCAAGTGGGCCCTGCCCGGCCCGATGACCATGATCGACACGCTGTACGACGCGCACTACAAAAGCCGCGAGAAGCTGGCCTGGGAATTCGCGAAGATCCTCAACGAGGAAGCGAAGGAGCTGGAAGCCGCTGGCGTCGACATCATCCAGTTCGATGAGCCCGCCTTCAACGTGTTCTTCGACGAAGTGAACGACTGGGGCGTGGCCGCACTGGAGCGCGCGATCGAAGGGCTGAAGTGCGAGACTGCCGTGCACATCTGCTACGGCTACGGCATCAAGGCCAACACCGACTGGAAGCAGACGCTGGGCTCGGAATGGCGCCAGTATGAAGAGTCGTTCCCGAAGCTGCAGACCTCCAACCTCGACATCATCTCGCTGGAATGCCACAACTCGCACGTGCCGATCGACCTGATCGAGCTGGTGCGCGGCAAGAAGGTGATGGTGGGCGCCATCGACGTGGCCTCCAGCACGGTGGAGACGGCCGAGGAAGTGGCCAACACCCTGCGCAAGGCGCTGCAGTTCGTGGATGCCGACAAGCTCTACCCGAGCACCAACTGCGGCATGGCGCCGCTGGCCCGTGACGTGGCACGGGGCAAGCTGCGGGCGCTCAGCGAAGGGGCCAGGATCGTGCGCGAGGAGCTCTCGGCGTAACCGCTGAAAGAGATCAGCGTCCGGACCTCTGTGCGGGGTCCGGACGCATCGGCACTCAGCGCTTGCGCGCGCGCCGCTCGGGGCACTCCTTCGGATCGAACAGATCGTAGGTCTGCTTGATGGCCAGATTGCGGATCGCCCTGCGGTTTCCCTGCGCTGCAGCCTCACAGGTCCAGTAGATATCCTCATCCTGGTCCTTGGGCACCCCGCGCCCGATGGAGTACAGGTATCCCAGCTCGGCCTGTGCAGGCGCGTAGCCCGCCATTGCCGCCTTGCGATACAGGTCGGCGGATCGGGCCTCATCCTTCTCTACGCTGATACCCTTGGCATACATCAGGGCGAGCCTGGTCTGCGCCTCCACATCACCGCCATCGGCAGCCGCTGTGAATGCTTCAACCGGGCCAAACGCGCCGGGCGTGTCCATCTCGGCACACCACACCTCGTTCTCCTTGCGATTCAGGCACAGCTCCAGACGGGCCTCCTTGACTCCCGCTAGGCCGAGCTCCTGCACGGCTGCCCTGGCATACCACTGCATGGCCTGGGCCTCGTCTTTCGTGAGGCCGGCGCGTCCCTTCTGATAGAGATTGGCAAGGCTGTACTGCCCGGCCGGCGAGCCGAGTTCAGCGGCTCGGCGGAGCCACAGGACAGCCTGGGCATCATCCTGCTGCGGGCCCAGGCCCTGCAGGTACATGATCCCGAGATCGGACTGTGCGTCCGCATTGCCCTGATCGGCAGCCTTGCGTACCCAGTGCAGGGCCTGAGCGGAATCCTTCGGCACGCCATTGCCTCGCAGATACAGCACACCCAGCATGGACTGTGCCGGCGCATAGCCCTGATCGGCCGCCTTGCGGTACCAGTCCGCTGCCTTCGCTGCGTCCCTGTCGACGCCTGCGCCGCGCAGATACCTGTCCCCAAGTTCATTCTGGGCTTCCGCGTTGCCGGTCTTCGCCGCAGCCATCACGCGATCCCGCTCGGCTGCGTTGTCATTGCCAAGCGCAGGCGTGCTGCAGGCCAGGGCAGCCAGTCCCGCACAGAGTGCGACGCGCCGCAGGGCGCCAATCCATTCTTCCGTGAACGTCTGCATTCTTGATCAACTCCAGATGGATGCCGCAGGTAGACCCGGCAGGTGCCTCGATCAGCAAGTGATCGGGGCCGGGGGCGGCATTATAGGTGCGCGCAGGACCACGTGGCCGAGGTTCTATCTGGGTAGCGGGCGTGCCTGCTCCTGCGCTCGCGACATCGCAGGGGGCCGTCTCAGCGCGAGCGCCTCCTTGATCCGGCCCATCTCGCGCGACCCGGCCTCGGCCAGGCGGCGGGCCTGCTGCCGCTGCTCCCGCGTGAGCGTGGAAGGTGGTGGAGTACCGGCATCCAGCAGCCGCGCCACCGCATCGCGCAACCGCAACTGCGGGCAGAGCCGGGCGGCGCACCAGCGTTCGGCGTAGCGCTTGGCCTGCCGCGCATTTGCGGCAGCCACCACCTTGGTCTGTGACATTTTCCGCGCGTCGAGGAACAGGCGGACACCGAGCACGGCATGCGGCACGATGTTGGCCACGCAGCGGCCGTTCCACCACAGGTCCCAGTGGTCACCGCGCTGCACCCAGCCGGAGGGCCGGCGGGCCGTCATGAAATCGGGAGGGCTGGAGGGGGAATGCATGGCCGGAAGAATACGGTCGGCCGTCGCATGGACTGAGATTGCGGAGTGGCGCTGGCAACCTCACAATGCTTCTGCCGCAGTGAAGCCCTCTTTACCACTCTGGGCCGAGCAGCTTCTCCACCTCGGTTTCGAGCCTCTTGGCGGCTTCCTCCTGCGAGGCCACCTTGATGCACAGCCCGGACTGGGCGGGCCCGGGGGTCAACTGGTAACGATTGATGGTGCCGCCGCCGTCGCCATCCAGTTCCACCCGGGCCACCAGGGTTCGGCCATTGGCGTTGAAGGTCCAGTCCTGGTATTCGAACATCGTTGAGTCCACCGCAACGCCTTGAATGGCTCCCACCTTATGCGGGGTGGTGGTGAAGAACGCCCGAAGAAAACGTTCGCGGAGCGTGGGTGCCGGGGGCACGCGGCAAGCAGACGAGCATGGGCTGGGCTCCACAGCTCGGGCGCGGCTCACGGAGTATGATGCCGCCTTCCCCGAACTGCCGTGATTGCAGCGGGCGCGCTCCCGTGAGGTACGCGTCGGCGCCGCTGAGACACCCCGCCCGATGCTCGTTTCCCACTCCTCTTTTCTCATCTGGGCGGCCGTGGCCGTTGCCACCGTAGGCCTGCTGTTCCGGCCATTCCGCATTCCGGAGTACGTGTGGGCACTGGGGGCTGCCCTTCTGCTTCCACTGCTGGGAGCGATGTCGTTCGGCGCGACCTTGCACGCGGTGGCCGAGGGCCGCGATGTCTATCTGTTCCTGGTCGGCATGATGATGCTGGCCGAGCTGGCCCGGCGCGAAGGCCTGTTCGACTGGCTGGCGTTGTACGCGGTCCGTCATGCGGGAGGCTCGGGACGACGCCTGTTCGACCTGGTGTTCCTGGTCGGCACGCTGGTGACCGTGTTCCTTTCCAACGATGCCACGGCGGTGGTGCTGACCCCGGCGGTCTACGCAGCCTGCAAGGCGGCCCGTGCCAACCCCCTGCCCTATCTGTTCGTCTGTGCGTTCATCGCCAATGCGGCCAGCTTCGTGCTGCCCATTTCCAACCCGGCCAACCTGGTGGTGTACGGCCAGCACATGCCGCCCTTGATGCAGTGGCTGGCACAGTTCGCGTTGCCGTCACTGGCCGCGATCGGCGCCACCTATCTGGTGCTGCGCTGGGTGCATCGGCGCGAGATCGCGCAGCCGCTGGTGGCGGCACCGGCGCATCGCCCGCTGACCGATGGTGGCCGGCTGAGCGTGCTGGGCGTGTTGTTCACCGGCACCGTGCTGCTGGTGACCTCCGCACTGAACGGCCCGCTCGGATTGACCACGTTCTGCGCAGGCACGCTGAGTGTGGCGGTGGTGGCGATGCGCCAGCGGCGCAGTCCGTTGCCGTTGCTGCGCCATGTGTCATGGGGCGTACTGCCGCTGGTGGCCGGCCTGTTCGTATTGGTGGAAGCGGTTGCCCAGACCGGCGCCATCCAGACTGCAGCCAGCGCGCTGCAGGCCGTAGCGCAAGCCTCCCCACACCAGGCCAGCTGGCTGGCCGGTGGCGCGGCGGCGTTGCTGAGCAACGTGGCCAACAATCTGCCGGTCGGCTTGGCCGCTGGCTCGCTGGGCCAGATGGCCGACCTGCCGGCACAGACCCGCGCCGCATTGCTGGTCGGCGTGGACCTGGGCCCCAACCTGTCGGTGACCGGCTCGTTGGCCACGATGCTGTGGCTGGTGGCGCTGCGCCGCGAGGGCGAGCATGTCAGCGCGCTCGACTTCCTGCGCGTCGGCGCGCTGGTGATGCCGCCTGCGCTGATCGGGGCGCTGTTGCTGCTCTAGTTGGGCGTGGTTCGGTCGCCATGACCAAGTTGCTCAGCGATCACTCTCCAGCTCAATCACCCGGTCAGTCGGGCTCACGATACCGCGCCGATGGGTGATGGCCACTACGGTTACATCGTTCGCCAGTGCGCGGATATGGTCCATGATCTCGCGTTCAGTGGCCTCATCCAGCGCGGAGCTTGCCTCGTCCAGGAACAGGATCGCCGGCTCGCCATACAGTGCACGGGCAATCGCGATGCGTTGGCGTTCCCCACCGGACAACTTCAGGCCCCGCTCGCCCACCGTGGTTTCCAGCCCCTCGGGCAGCGCCTCGATCAACGGCAGGATCGCAGCCTTGCGTGCGGCATGCCGCAGCCGATCATCATCACGCGCGCGCCCGAGCAGGATGTTGTCGGCCAGGCTTTCGTTGAGCAGGATGACATCCTGCGGAACCACCGCGACAGCGGCATGCCAGGCCGCACGGTCGATCCGGGACAGGTCAAGGCCATCGACCAGGATCCGGCCACGCTGGGGATCGATCGATTTCAGGGCGAGCTTGAACAGCGTCGACTTCCCTGCCCCGGTCGGCCCGATCAGGAAATTGATGCCGCCACGTTCGGCCTCGAAGGACACATCGCTTACCCCGCGACCGTTGCCATAGCGGTGGCTGACTTGCTGGAACGCCAGGCGACCGCTTTCCCCGGCGAAGCGCTGGGCATCGGCTGCCTGCTGCTCCTCGGGCGCCGCCCACAAGGTGGAAAGCGGAGCCAGCATGCTCCACGAGCGCGCGACGTCATCGATCGAACGGGCGATCATCTCGAACGGCATGTTGAGCTGGAGCAGCAGCAGATTGAACAGGACGATGTCGCCGACGCTCAGACCGCCGCTCTGGTAGCGCGGCAGCAACAGATGGAAGGTAACGATGAACTCGACCGCCAGGCCGATGCCCAGCAGCGCAATGAAGCCGATCCGCTGTAGTACGTAGGCGCGCCAGCTGTCGCGCACCTCCTGGGCCTTCTGCTCGAAGCGCTGCACCATCCAGGCGCTGCCGCCGAACTGGCGCAGCGTCTCCATGGCATTCATGGCATTGCCGACGAAGCGCGCGTTCTGCTGGCCGGCCTCGACCGCAGCTTCGCGATGGATGCGTGCGCGCCGGGTAGCGATGGCGGAAAGCGTGACGGCTACCGTGCCGTAGGCCAGCACGATGGCCACCACCTGCAGGTTGATCAACGCACCCAGCGTTATCAGCGTCAGCAGGATCTGCAGCGCGCTGGGAATGAAGGCCACCAGCCCCAGCTGCACCACGATCTTCAGCGCGCCACGGCCTTTCTCCCCTGCAACCTGCAGCTCGGCGGCGTTGTACTCCAGGAAGAAGCTGTTGGTCTTCTTCAGCAGACGGGCGAAGTAGCGGGTACTGGTGATGAAGCCAAGATTCTCGCCGCTGAGGAACGACAGGTACTGCACGGTGTTCTGCAGGGCGCTGCCAGCGCCAAGCATGACCGCATACAGCAGGAAGCCGCCCGCGAGAGCGCCGACCCCGTCGATGGGCAGACAGTCGATCAGGCGTGAGAAAAGATAGGGCGCCGCAACATTGGCCAGGCTGGACAGCACGACACTGCCGGCGATGAGCAGCAGCAGCCTGCGGTCAGCCTTCCAGTACGTGCCCAGGATTTCAGCGACGGGCGGCGGAACAGCAGTCTTCTTCATCGGCCTGGTTCCGGCGTGGACTCAACCCCATAATGATATGCTATAACATATCCATTCAGGAGCGACGTAGCCACGTCGCAGGCCACTTTCGGATGGGATCGATGGACCGGGGAATGACGAACGTATCCGCTGCCATGCCACGCGCGCTCATGGCCCTCAGCATTGCCGCTGCACTGTTGGCCAGCGTGCCTGCGATCGCCCAGAACCCCGGCGATGCCCGGCGTTCGCGGGCCGCAGGCGCAGCACCCGAGGCGCCGACCGCCACCCTGGACAAGGTGCTGGTGGTAGGCAGCAACATCCGCGATGCCATTGGCGGAGGCGCCTCGCCGGTGATCGTGATCGACAAGGAGGCCATCGACCGCACCGGCGTGGCCACCGTGCAGCAGCTGTTCGAGAAACTGCCGCAGAACTTCGGCGGTGGCGCCAATGGTGCCAACGTCGCCAACCTTGGCGTCGACCGCGATATCGGCAACAACTTCGGCCAGGGCACCGCCATCAACCTGCGCGGCCTGGGAACCGGCACCACGTTGACCCTGATCAACGGCCATCGCGTGACCTCGTCGAACCGCTACCAGTACGTGGATGTCTCGCTGATACCGCTGAGTGCGGTGGAACGCGTTGAGATCCTCACCGATGGTGCCTCGGCCATCTATGGCACCGATGCGGTCGGCGGTGTGGTCAACATCATCCTGCGCCGCGACTTCACCGGGTATGAGACCGCTGTGCGTTACGGCGCCGTGACCACCGGCGGCATGGAGGAATACCAGGCCTCGCAGTCGGCAGGCTGGTCGTGGGATGGTGGCCATGTGCTGGCCAGCTACGAGTTCCTGAAGCAGAGCAACCTGCCGGCGGTGGACAAGGATTTCTCGAAGAACGTGCGGGTCAAGCCGTACGACCTCTACCCCGGTTCGAAGCGCCACAGCCTGTACGTGGACGGCGTGCAGCAGCTCAGCGATGTGCTGACCCTGAACGTGACCGGCTCGTTCGCCAAGCGCGAGATGGACACCACCATTTCCGGCACGGCCGACGAAACCCGGTTGTTCCCGCATACGCGCCAGTTCGACCTGTTCGCGGGACTCACCCTGGATCTTCCACGCGGGTGGCAGGCGCGCCTGAATTCCGGGTTCGGCAGGAGCGATGTGTCCTATCAGCGCACCACCATCACCGGCAGTTCGGCCAGTACGGCGCCACCGACCGATACGAACTCCGAATCGCGTTACCTGGACCTGGTCGCCGACGGTGAGCTGTTCAGCCTGCCCGCCGGTGGGGTTCGCGCGGCATTCGGCGCGGGCTATCGCCGCGATGGCTATGAACTGATCGATCACCGCGGCCTGGAAAAGCCACTCGACCTGCAGCGTACCGTGAGGTCCGCTTTTGCCGAGCTCAACGTTCCGCTGCTGAAGGATCTGCCGGGCGTGCGCAGCCTGTCCCTGACCGCCGCAGCGCGCTATGACGACTACAGCGATTTCGGTTCCACGCTGAACCCCAAGTTCGGCCTGCTGTGGGAGGCGACCCAGGGGCTTTCGTTCCGTACCAGCTACGGCCGCTCCTACCGGGCGCCGGTGTACCAGGACATGCAGTTGAACAACACCGTGGTGGTGGCGAACGTGCCCAACCCGAGTGCAGCCAATGGCAACACCATCCTGATGATGCTCTCCAATGGCAATCCCGATCTGGGCCCCGAACGGGCCAAGACCTGGACCGGCGGTTTCTCGTTCGCGCCGCCGTCGCTGCCGGGGCTCAAGATCGATGCGAACTACTTCCACATCGAATACGCCGACCGTATCGGCAGCGGCTTCGGCGGCAGCTTCCCGTCGCTGTTCCTGCAGTCCACCGCACCTTACGCAGACATCCTGACCACCAATCCCACGCAGCAGCAGATCCAGCAGGCACGCCAGCTGGGCGTATCGGGGCTGGGCCTGTTCGTCTCGCGCGTGGGGCCGTATGCGTTGCCGCCAGGCATGGACGAAACCAACAGCCAGGTGATCCTCGACAACCGCTTCCGCAACAACGCCTTCACCCGGCAGCGTGGTGTCGACTTCAGCGGATCGTATGGCTTCGATGCCGGCCAGACCCACATCGGGCTGAACCTGGCCGGGCAGTACATCATCGAGTCGAAGCGGCGCGTGACCAGTACGTCGCCCGAGGTGGATGCGGTGAATTCGGTTTACTACCCGGTGGACCTCAAGATGCGCGGTGGCATCGCGCTGAGCCGGCAGCAGGCCGCGGCGGGGATCTTCATGAACTACGTGGACAGTTATCGCGACCCCGCCAATGTCGCCCGGCCCCACGTCAGCTCCTGGACGACCGTAGATCTGAACCTCGCCTACCACTTCGGTGCATCGGCGGACCCGCAGCGTGGCACCTCGCTTGCGTTCAACGTGCAGAACCTGCTCGACCGGGATCCGCCGTTCATCGTCAACAGCATCAACACCGGCTACGACCCCACCAATGCGACAGCGCTGGGCCGCTTCCTGTCCATGTCGCTGACCCACCGCTGGTAAGCCGCCATGCGCGCCGAAGCCCCTGCCTTGTCCCGGTCCGTCATGGCCATCCAGCAGGCGTTTGCTGTTGCGGCAACCCAGCTCACGTTGATGTGGCGCGAGCGGCGCGTGCTGTGGCTCGCCCTTGCCCTGTTGCTGATTGCGGGAGCATCGGTGCTCGGTGGTGCTGCACGCCTGACCCTGCAGGCGCAGGAGCGCCAGGCAATGAGCGAGGAAGAGGCGCGGCTCTGGGACAGCCAGGGCACAATCGACCCGCATAGCGCCGCACATGTGGGGCGTGCCATTGCTGCCCCCGTGCGGCCACTGGCTGCACTGGACCCGGGGCTGACGGATTACCTGGGAACCTCGGTGTTCATCGAAGGCCACGCCCAGAACCCGGCCCGGCACCGTGCCGTGGATGGTGGCACCGCACTCAGCCGTTTCGAGGGTTTCTCTGCGGCGTGGGCGCTGCAGGTGGTGGCGCCGCTGCTGATCATCCTGGCCGGGTTCGCGACCCTGTCCGGCGACGTCGCCCGCGAGACGCTGCGCCAGGAGCTCGGCACCGGTGCCTCGGCCGGCGTGCTGATCTGTGGACGCTTGATTGCCCTGGCGGCCGCCTCGCTGCTGCTGGTGATGGCCATGCTGCTGATCAGTCTTCCGGGGCTGTCCATCCAGTACGGCGACGCCACGGATCTTGCCGCCCTGCTCGCACTGGCGGCCGCCTACCTGCTCTATCTGCTGGTGTTCTGTGCACTTACCGTGGGGGTGTCGGCACTTGCCGGCTCGGCACGGACGTCACTGGTCGTGCTGCTCGGCTTCTGGGTGGTGTCCACGCTGCTGCTGCCGAGGGTGGCGCCTGCGGTTGCCGAATCCCTGTACCCGACCCCTTCGGCACCGGCGTTCAGGACCGGCGTGACCGAAGAAGCGGAGAACGGCGCGGATGGCCATGACCCGGCCGACAAACGCCTTGATGCCCTGCGCACGGCGTTGATGGCGCGCTACCGGGTCGACAGCGTTGACGACCTGCCGCTGAACTTCCGCGGTGTGGCGCTGGAGTTTGCCGAGGCCAACTCGACGCGCGTCTACAACCGCCATTTCGATCGCCTGCATGCCACCTACCAGCAGCAGGACGCCACCCAGCGCCTGTTTGGCCTTGCCTCGCCGACGCTGGCGCTCCAGTCCTGGTCGCGCGCCTTCGCCGGCACGGATTTCCCGGCGCATCTGGTGTTCCTGCGCGGCGTGGAGGACTACCGTTATCGGTTGATCCAGGCTCTCAACCAGGAAGTGAAACTGCACAAGGCACCACAAGGCGGGAAGCATGTGGCCGACATCGCCGGCATCACCCGTTCAGTGCACTACCGGCCGCCGCAACAGACCCTGGCCGGTACCGCTGCCGCGCAGCGCGGAAATCTCGTCATTCTGCTGGTCTGGCTGATGCTGGGTTGCGTGGTGGTGCTCATCTCCGCTCGGAAGCTGGGGAGATCGCCATGAACGTTGTGTCGATTGCCCGCTATGAGATCCGCCGATTGCTGCGCGATCGAGCGCTGCCGGTGCTGCTTGTCCTGCTGCTCGGGCTGGGTGCCTACGCCGCGTGGAACGGCCGCGCATGGGTGGACCAGCGGGAGGCGGCCATCGCCCTGATCAAGCAGGAAGAACAACAGACGAAGGAACGCAGCCGGGCATTCGTCGGCAAGGCGCCCTCGGTGCTGCCCCGCGCCCAGCCGGTGCTGGCGCCCGCCGCCATGGCAACGCTGTCGATCGGCCAGGCAGACGCCTACCCCTACACCGCCGATGTGGTCGCGCTGGGCGATCCGACCCTGCTGCTCAAGCACGTCTGGGCCGACATCGGCAATCCAGCGGCACGGGCTGCGGGACGGTTCGACCTCGCCTTCGTCATCGTCTTCCTGCTGCCGCTGGTCATTCTCGTGGCCACCCACGATCTGTGGTCACGTGAGCGCGAGCGCGGCATCGCGGCGCTGGTGCTGTCGCAGCCGGTGCCGGCAACGCGCCTGCTGGTGGTCAAGGTGCTGGCCCGTGGCCTGGTGGTGCTGCTCCCCGCACTGGCCATCCTCCTGGCGGTAACGATCGGGGCCGGCGCGCGCAGTCCTGCGGGCCTGGCCATGCTGGCCCTGACCGTCCTCCTGTACGGCGCGTTCTGGCTGGCCCTTGCACTGCTGATCGGCTGCCTTGCCCGCCGCACCACCGAGGCGGCCATCGCCGCCGGCGCGCTGTGGCTGCTGATCGTGGTCATGGCACCGTCGCTGGCGCTGGCCACGGCGAATCTGATCGCGCCGCCGCCGTCACAGATGCAGTTCGCCACCGAAGTAAAGGCGATGCAGTCCGATATCGCCACGCGCCAGCAGCGCGAGCATGCGACGTCGGCACCAGTGAATTCGCCGTCCCCCGTCATCTCCGACACTGTGCGCCAGGCCTACGCCGATCGGGTTGCAGCTGACCGGGAACTGGAACGTCTGATCGCCTCGCATGCGCAGGCCGAGGCCGCGCATCGCCAGGTTCTGGACAAGGTGCGGCTGCTGCTGCCGGCCGTCGTGACACAGGACGCGCTCGACCGCATCGCAGGCTCGGATGCCGACCGCGCGCTCGACTTCCAGGGGCAGGTCCACTCCTTCTGGCAGGCGCGGCGGCTGTTGCACAAGGCCTATCTGGATCGTGACGCGCCGCAGACCTTCGAAGAGTACGACACCCTGCCCCGCTTCCAGTTCCACGAAACAGCCGGCGTCGCCCAACGTGGTGTCCTGGCCGATCTCGCCGCACTGATCATTGCCACCCTGCTTGTCCTGCTTGCAGCCGTTGCATTGCGCAGCCGGCTGGCAACGCCCTGAGGAGACGTCCGCATGCTGTCTGCAAAAAGCCTGGTCATGGAACACGGTGCACATCGGGCGCTGGATGACGTCAGCTTCGAGGTGAAGCCCGGCGAGATCTTCTGCCTGCTGGGCGCCAACGGAGCCGGCAAGTCGACCACCATCAAGCTGTTCCTTGGCTTTCTGAAACCCACCTCCGGTGCGGCCGAAGTGGACGGTCTCAGTTCGCACCAGCAGCCGCAGGAGGTACGTCGGCGGCTGCTGTACATCCCCGAGACCGTGGCGCTGTACGACGAGCTGACCGGCTACGAGAATCTGGACTACTTCGCCCGCCTGGCCGGTGTCGAGGAGCGCTCGCCGGCGCGGCTGAAGGACGCGCTCAGATCGGCCGGGCTGGCGACCGACGCATTCGGGCGACGCGTGGGCCTTTATTCCAAGGGCATGCGGCAGAAGGTCGGCATCGCACTGGCCATCGTCAAGGAAGCCAGGGCTCTGTTGCTGGATGAACCCACCTCGGGCCTGGACCCTACGGCGTCAGCCGAATTCCATGAGTTGATCGTGCGGGAACGCGATCGCGGCACAGCGATCCTGATGGCCACCCACGATCTGTTCCGTGCCCGTGAGGTGGCGACCACGATCGGCCTGATGCGGGCCGGCCGCCTGCGCAGAAGGCTTGATGCCAGCACGATCACCGCGAACGATCTTGAGAGCCTGTACCTGGAAGAAATGAGCCGCAGCGCCTAGGCCATGGCCGCCGCCTGCGCGCCACGTTGGCCGGACCAGCGCCGCAGCCACGCTTCGATGTTGATCTGCGGGCCGAAGATGCCGAGCACCTGCGACGAGTGGTCCGGGCCGACCTGCTGGATGCCGGCATCGGCCAGCGCGCTGTCGAGATAGCCGCGCCTGGAAAGCATTCCATCGACCAGAAGATTCCTGATGAACTGCTGGTGCCCCTGGGTGACCGCCACGGAATGATCATCCAGATAGGATTTCACCTTCCGCGACAGCAGCACCTCCGGCAACAGGCCTTTCATTGCACGCCGCGCGATGGTGCGGTCTTCCGCGTCCGCGATGAGCAGGTGCAGCGGAATGCGCGCGAACAGTTCGACAAGCGGCTGCGCACTGATCGGCGATACGCCATGCCAGTGGCCTGCACCTTCGAAGGGATCAAGGACGCTGGTCGGAAACACCATGCGGCCGATATGGGCCAGCTTGTAGGGTGATACGCGATGCCCCTGCGCCTGCGCGTGCCGCAACCAGGCCGGCTGCAGGCCATCCTGTTCGGCGCGGTCCACCCGCACCCATGGGCAGGGTTTGCCCCAACGGCCATTGATGCTGCCTGGCCGCTTGAGCAGACCATGGACCATCGCATCCTTCAGCACGCCGTACAGTGAATCGCCGGACTGCGCGGTTTCGAAGGCGACGCGGAAGAAATCCCGGTCGATGCCGCGCCGCCAGGCGTAGTCGATCGCAGCGGCATTGCCCTTGAAACGCAGGAACACCGCATCACCGCCAACGCCGGTGAACTGCACGGTGTCACCGTCGAAGGCCACTTCACGGCGGTGGAGAAGATAGCCGGAACAATGCGCCGGCCGGGCTGTACGCGGGAAGGTCATGATCTCTTCCAGCGCGCAGTGAGGTTGCCTTCGATACTCGATGTACTCGCAACGCCTGCCCGAGGAATCACTGGCCCCTTGCACTGCCATCCGCGCGAACAGCCGTTCGTCGGCACCGATGCCATCATCGTAGTGGTGGACACACGTCACCTCCGGTGCCGACGGCGCCTGCAACAGGCCGGCCAGGATGATCGAGGAATCCAGCCCGCCCGACAGCTGCAGCTGGATGCGCCGGTGCGGGCTGGCCAGTGCACCGATGCAGCCCAGCAGCGTGGAACGCGCCAGCGACACGGCTTCCTGAAGATCTTCGATCGGCGCGTCGCGGGCCAGCCGCACCACGTCCCACTGGCAGTGCCGGCCCACCGGCTCTCCATCGCGGATTGAAACCGCTTCACCCGCTTCGACCGCCGTGACCTCCTCGAAGCCGGTCTGCAGGCCATCACGAAACGGGTACAGCAGCGAGTACGACAGGAAGGACCAGTCAACGCTGAAGTCGCGCAGACCCAGCATCAGGCAGTCTTCCATGTTGGAGAAGGCCAGCGTCAACTGGCCCACCGTGGTCATATAGCACGGGATCTCCGCAGTGGGATCGCGCAGGACGAACCAGCTCGACGTTTCCTGCTGGAAGCCGAACGCCACATAGCGGCCCCAGTAGTGTTCTACGATGCTGCGGCCCTGGCTGCTGCAGGCGGCGTCCGCTGTGGCGGGATCCAGGTTCACGCAGCAAGGCAATTTGCCTTCGCCGAACGTCTTGTGGAACAGCTTGCCCAGTACCACCAGCGCGTTCGAGCGATTGCATTCGAAATAGCCGTGGTTGTCGCTCTGCACATGGATCGCCGCGCCGTTGTCGTTCAACACGCAGGCGATGCCGGGCAGCCTGGCGCCGATCCTTTCCACGATGCGTTCCGCCTGCGCCGTCGCGGATTCCGAGTGGGTGTTCCAGAGCACGGCGATGTATCGGTACATGGCAGGTTTCGTTACAGCACCAGGATGGGAACCATCCGGCGCAGGTTGAAGGGAATGTCGGTCAACACCTGATCGCCGTGCTGCAGCCAGCAATGCGCGGCGAACGGCTGGGTTCTGACGGCGAACACCCAGGCCGGAACGATGCCGTAGTTCGACAGGAATCCGCGCATCGCCAGGCAGTAGAGAAAGCACTCATCGGTTTTCCTGAAGGCCAGGGGTCGAAGCCAGTCGAACACCCGCACCCGCAGGGCCAGTTCTTCAGCGCTTACCGGCCGGCTGTGGCCGCGATCCGCCCGACGGCGCACGGCCGACACCGTGGAACTGAAAGGAAGGAACGTTCTGCTGCAGGCGGCATAGGCGCACGAGGCGATGAATCGACGCAGGTCGCGCGCCATGATGGGCGGACGGCCTCGCGGCGCGCCTTCGCGCGCCCAGTACCGAGGCAGCGCAATGGCAGGGCTGGCAGCGGATTTCCCCTGCTGCGGATCCGCGGTGATCAGGCGGCGGTCGATCAAGGCCTGCAGAAGCCTTGGCGTGCTTGCGTCATCGGACTGCAGGGGCCAATCGAGAACGAGCTTGCCAAGGCCTGCGGCGCCGCGTTTTTCAAGGGAAAGATACTTTCCCGTGGCCTGGTCCAGAATCACCATCGCATCGCCGGTGACACAGACGTGGGCGTGCTTTGACAGGAAATACGGGGCGGCAGCCTGCTCCATCATGCGCTCCTGCGCCGGAACCGGAGAAGCGGTGCATGCAGGGCATGCACCGCAGATGCGACATTGCGCGGTAGATCAGGGCGACGTGGTCGGGAACACGCCATCCCACAACGTGCCGTGGTTGTGCGCCTTCGTTTCCGAAACCACCGAGCCCAGCTCGATCAGTTCGCCACCCATGCCCTGATCCTCAGGGTTCTGCTGTCCTGCCACTACACCCAGCTCAATCAGCTCGTTCATGAACATCTCCTATCGTCAGTGGATGTACCCGCGCATTGCGTTGGATCGCGTTGCATTGGATACGGAGCAGCCAAGCCACCATCGCCGCGACATTGCAGGGCGATTGCCGCCAAGGCACCCAAATGTTACGATATAACATATTATTTTGGCGTGACGAATGACGCCAGTGGCCCGTTGTCGATATGACCTACGAGAGGCGAGAGGGATGAGCAGCGAGATCAGAGACGACGGCCTGGATCCCACGCTTCTGCTGAAAGGGATGTTTCCCTTGCCGAAGCTCATCCGTTTCGTACGGGAGCGTTGCCCACCGGGACGCTTCGACGAGGCTGCGCTGGTGGAGGAATGGCGGACGGCACGTGCCGAGGTGCCCAAGTTACAGCAGGAGGAAGCCGGTGAGGCCGAAGCCATCAATGTCCATGCGTTGCCGGATGAGATGCTGCCGCTGGCTGAGCAGGCGCTGCGACAACCCTCGATGCACCGGATGACGAGTGTTCTGCCACGCAGTTGGCAGATGGTCGAGATCGATCGACTGGTGATCTTCCAGGAGTGCATCAACCTGCGTCACATCGATCAGTTGGCGGCATCCCTGACCGCCTCGCCCAGCGCGCAGGAGGTCATGCAGCTTGTCGCGCGCAGCGGCAGCCATGCACATCCGGAAGTGCGCTTCACCCAGTCCGATGGCAGCTACACCTTCGCGTCCACCTCGAACGACCTGCGCTTCCTCGATGTGGCGACCCTCGATCCGGCTGCCATCGCCGACTACGAGCCGTTCGGCGCAGCCAGCCACGCCGTCGTCATCTATCTGGGTTTCAGTGACAACCTGATCAGCGCCACCCGGTTCGGCAGGCGCAT
Source organism: Stenotrophomonas genospecies 3 (assembly GCF_054473855.1). Taxonomy (NCBI): domain Bacteria; kingdom Pseudomonadati; phylum Pseudomonadota; class Gammaproteobacteria; order Lysobacterales; family Lysobacteraceae; genus Stenotrophomonas; species Stenotrophomonas genospecies 3. The sequence continues at coordinate 368,604 of NZ_JBTMUR010000002.1, read as the reverse complement.
GGTGCTGACCAATGGCTCCCATCGCCTGTACCTGCTGCGCCGGCTCGGGTTCCGCCATGCGCCCTGCCTCGTCACCGATGCCTCCGACAGCGACCTCAGCGAGGTTCTGCTGCCGGCGGCGGTCAAGCAGGATCGCGGGTTCTACCTGTCTTCCCCGCGTCCGCCGCTGTTCAAGGACTATGTCGATCCCCGCCTGACCTGCGTCGTGCCGGTCACCCGCAAGCACTACGCCCTGCGGGCCACGCTCGACCTGCAGAGGATCACGGTTCCGGCGCTGTAATCCTGGGCCGAACCCTCCCTTCCCTGGGGCCACGTCGACAGAGATGGCCGGATTGGTGAATCACCTGGCGGAACTGTCGAATGACGGTCTCCGGCCCGCCGAATACGCTTCCCCTCCTCGGTTCCAGAGGATGCCCGCATGAATGACACCGCCCCCGCCACTGAAGCAACACACAGCAGTCTGCCCATCATTCACGTCCTGATGGGATTCATCTGCGTCTGGCACCGACATGAACCCGGGCAGGCCCGTGATGAGGAGTGAGGCACGCTGTGGCGCCCGGCCGACCAGGGTTGCGCAGGTGCAGGCGTGACCAAGGCGGTTGCCGGGCGCAATGACGTGGGCGCCGATTACCCGGATCGGGTCGCGCAGACGGTCATGGTGTTCGAACTGGACCCGATCCCGGATGCGTGGGAAATGGACTTTCATTCGCATCGGAAAGCGCAGCTGCTGGTGGCCACGCATGGCCTGATCACGCTAGAGTCGCCAGCCGGCCTGTGGGTGGTGCCGCCGCAGGGGGCGATCTGGATTCCCGGCGGGTTGACCCACCGCGCCAGCAGCAGCGGAAAACCCCATGGGTTCGTCGTGTTCATTGATCCCGAGGCGGTTCCGGGATTGCCAGCCCACTGCTTCGCGATGGCGATCACCCCGTTCATGCATGCCCTGCTGCAACGCACCGCACGCCTGCCGCTGCAGTACGAGGACGGCAGCGCCCATGCCCGGCTGATGACCGTGCTGCTGGATGAGCTTGCTGCGGCGCCGCCGGAGTGGCTTCACCTGCCCATGCCTTCCGAGCCGCGACTGCGCACCCTGGCCAATGCCATGCTGGCTGCACCGGCCGAGCGCGCAACGCTCGACCTGTGGGCCGGCCGGATTGGAATGAGCGAGCGCAACATGTCCCGCCTGTTCTGCGCTGAAACCGGATTGAGCGTGAGGCGCTGGCGGCGGCAGATGCATGTGATGGTTGCCCTGCCGATGCTGGCAAGGGGCAGGACGGTGCAGTCCATTGCCGATGACCTTGGCTACGACAGCGCTGGCGCCTTCGTGACCATGTTCCGCAAGGCGGTCGGCGCCCCGCCCAAGCGCTTCCTCGCCGAACGCGGGGCCTGGCTGCAGGCGCCCGACGCAGGCGATCAACCGCGGGCGTGGCCCGCCTGCGGTTGATCGTGCGCCCGGCGGCTGGCAAGGGCACGCCCAGGCTGCGCCCGGGCGCAGCGATCACTCAGCGCTGCTGATCCTTCAGGAACAACCACGTGATCAGCGTGGCATCCGGTCCCTTCGGGTCGGTGAACGGCAGGCCGGACTGGCTGCCGCTCCAGGCATGGCCCATGCCCTGCACCACGTAGTGCTGCACCAGCGTCCTGCCACCATAGGCATAGGTGTCCACGGTGTAAGCGCGCCCACCCGGCACCTGCCCCTGGTAGGTGCTGGTCGGCAGGTACTTCACCGAGTCGTTGTCCAGGCCGTCGTCGGCCAGATCATTGGTCTGCAGGAACTGGCGCACGGCCTGCTGGCCGTTCACCGGATTGACGGTGAGATCGGCGCTGCCATGGAACACCAGCACCGGGATCGGACGCGGTGACGGCGAGCCCGAACACTGCCAGGCCAGACGGCCATTGCTGTCCGGCGAATAGATGCTGCCGGCCAGCAACGCATAGGCGCTACCGGAAATCGTGGTCGCACCCTTGAACATGCCACCGGAATGGATGGCGCCGGCAGCGAACACATCCGAATAGCAGGCCAGCATGATCGAGGTCATCGCGCCGCCCGCGGAAATGCCGGTGACATAGACCCGGTGCGGATCCACGCTGTAGCCCGCTTTCACCATGTCCACGATGCCGGCCAGGATCGATGCTTCGCCGCTGTCGCGGGCCTGGTTGATCGGCAGCTGCCAGTTCCAGCAGCGGGCCGGATTGGAGGTGACGTTCTGCCGGGGGTAGACCACGATGAACCCCTCCGTGTCGGCCACATCATTGAAGCCTGACGCCTCGCCCATCAGGTTCGGCCCGGTCACACAGCCATGCAGCACCAGCAGCAGCGGCAGCGGCCGGCTGTCGTCATAGCCGGCCGGCACCCATACCTGGTACTCGCGGGCGCCGAACAGATTGCCGTACAGGCCGATATCCCAATGCCCGGCCGGGCCAGCGGCAACCGCGCTGCCCGCCATCGCCAGCCAGCTGCACAACACCAGCAGTACCGCCTTGATCGAATCGATTCCGGATTTCATGACCTGATCCTCGTGCGTGAGTCGTGGATGAAGGAGTACCGGGGACCGCTTCCGGTTGGGGGCGCGCCCAGTATCCGCATCCACCGGCCGCTGCCGACTGGACCTAGGTCCACTCGCTGCTGGCCGATGACACCGCTAGCCTTGGCTGCAGGGGTGGCAATGGGCCATCCGCACGCTCATGCCTGGGGGAGGACCGAATGAAACGGAATTGTTTGAGTCTCATGATCGGCGCGCTGCTGGCCACGGGGCCGGTACTGGCACAGGAATCACCGACGGCAGGCAGATCCGCTTCGCCGACCAACCTGGACAGCATCAAGGTTACCGCGCGCAAGCGTGAGGAAACCTTGCAGGAAGTGCCGGTGGCAGTCACCGCCTTTACCTCCGAGGCGCTGGACAAGATGAATGTCCAGGACATCAGCGACCTGGACGCGCAGGTGCCCAACCTGACCATCTACGCGGCGCGCGGCGCCAGCAGCACGGTCACCGCCTACATCCGCGGCATCGGCCAGTCCGATCCCACCTGGGGCGCCGATCCGGGTGTAGGCATCTACCTGGATGACGTCTACATCGCACGCCCGCAGGGTGCGCTGCTGGATGTGTTCGATGTCTCGCGCATCGAGGTGCTGCGCGGCCCGCAGGGCACGCTCTACGGCAAGAACACCATCGGCGGCGCGATCAAGTACATCTCGCGCGGCCTGCCCACCCAGACCGAGGGCTTCGCCCAGATCACCGTGGGCAACTACAGCCAGCTGGATGCGAAGGCGGCCATCGGCGGCCCGATTGGCGGCGCCGACAGTGGCCTGCGCGCCCGTGTGGCGGTGGCCAGCATGAACCACGACGGGTTTGGCGAGAACACCTTCAACGGCCAGCCGGTCAGTGACAAGCAGATCAATGCGGCACGCCTGAACCTGGGCGCGTACGCGGGCGATGACTTCGACGTGCAGTTCGCACTGGACTGGATCGACGACCAATCCGGCATGCGCGGCTCGAAGATGCTGGAGCCCAATCCGTTCCTGCGCGCCTATCCACCGATGGACAGCCGCTACGACATCCGCTCGGGCATGCGCAATCTCAACAACGTGGAGAGCAAGGGTGCCTCGGCCACGGTGAACTGGCGGCCGAACGACGACATTGCACTGAAGTACGTGGTCGCCAAGCGTGAATCGGACAGCGAGGCCAACATCGACTTCGATACCGCGCCGGTCAAGCTGGCCGACGTGGGTGGCACCTATCACGACGACCAGGTCAGCAACGAAGTGCAATTGAACTACGATGCCGGCGGCCGGGTGCGCGGTGTGGTCGGCCTGTACCAGTTCAGTGGCGAGGCGGGCGGCCAGATCCAGAACAACTACTTCAGTGCGCAGTTCGCCGACAACCAGGGCAAGGTGTTGACCGACAGCATCGCGCTGTACGCGGACTGGACCTTCGACCTGACCAGCAAACTCAAGCTGGATGTAGGCGCCCGTTACACCGACGAGGACAAGCGCGCGATCGTGCTGAACCGCCTGTACGCCGACCCAGGTTTCAGCCGGCCGGTGGCGGTGACCGCGGACTTCGACAAGAAGACCAACTTCAAGAACGTCTCGCCCAAGGTCTCGCTGGACTACCAGATCACTCCGGACATCATGGTCTACGGCCTGGCCACGCGTGGCTTCAAGTCCGGTGGCTACAACATCCGCGCCAACGCGGTGGCCGTGCCGCGCTCGGCCGAACCGTTCGATGACGAGACCGTGGACAGCTACGAGGTCGGCAGCAAGATGGCCTTCCTCGACCAGCGCCTGTTCCTCAATCTGTCGGCCTTCTACAACAAGTACAAGGACATCCAGTTGTCGGTGTTCACCGGCCTGGATACCAATGGCGATGGCGTCGATGACTCCTTCTTCGGTGATTTCACCAATGCCGGCGCAGGTACGGTCAAAGGCCTGGAAGTCGAGTACCAGTACCTGCCCAGCCAGCACTGGCTGATTTCCGGCAACCTGGCGTGGCTGGATACCAAGTACGACGAGTACATGGATCGTGGCGTCAATGTGGCCAGGCAGATGAAGTTCACCAATTCACCGGAATTCTCCGGTGCGTTCAACGTGGAATACCGCACCGAGCTGGCCAACGGCAGCAACCTGTCAGCGCGGGTGAGCTACAGCTATCAGAGCGAAGTGTGGCCGACCACTGATCTCAGTCCGGTGATCCGCCAGCAGGGTTACGGGCTGGTCAATGCCGGCGTCATCTGGCGCCTGGATGATGCGTGGACCTTCTCGCTGCAGGGCACCAACCTGGCCGACAAGGAATACCGCACCACCGGCTACAACATCCCGGCGGTCGGCACGCTGATTGGCTTCTATGGTCCGCCACGCCAATATAGCCTCAGCGTCCGTTACGATTTCTAGCGCATCCGTTACGATCTCCAGGAAGCTTCTGCATGACGCAGTCTTACGACGACCTGTACTGGAACAGCAATGATGGGTTGCGCCTGCACGCGCGCGACCATGCACCCGATGCGGGGCAGGCAGCGCGTGGCACGGTGGTCTGCATTCCCGGGCTGACCCGCAATGGCGCCGATTTCGATGCGCTTGCCGATGTGCTCACCGCCGAGGGCTGGCGCGTGATCGCGGTCGACCTGCGCGGTCGCGCAGGGTCGGAACGCGCATATGACCCGTCCAGCTACAACCCGCGTGCCTATGCGGATGACATGGTTGCGCTGCTGCGCTCGCAGAACATCGCCAAGGCGGTATTCGTCGGCACCTCGCTGGGCGTGCTGGTGACCATCACCCTTGCCTCGCGCGCGCCCGAGCGGATCGCGGCCGCGGTGCTCAACGATGCCGGCCCCAAGGTGCCGCGTGAGGCGCTGGCACGGATCGGCAAGTACGCCGGCAAGCCGGTGCCGCCGATGGACCTGGTGCAGGCCACCGCTTACGTGGAATCCATCGGCAAGGCCGCGTTCCCTCGCTTCAGTACCGACGACTGGCGGCAGATGGCGGTGCGCACCTTCCGCCCGCGCAGCGATGGACTGCTGGAGCTGGATTACGATCCGGCCGTGATCCGAACGACACGTCCCTGGCTGCTGTGGTTGCTGCGGCCGTTGCTGTGGCGTGCGGTTCGTGGGCTGACCGCACGGGTGCCGGTGCTGGTGGTGCGCGGTGCGCTGTCCGACATCCTGCCGGCCGATGTCGCGCGGCAGATGGCGGCCACCTCGGAAAGTGCCCGCCTGGTGGAAGTGCCGGATGTGGGCCATGCGCCGATGCTGTCCGAGCCAGAGGCACGTGACGCGATCCTGACCTTGCTGGAGCGTGTGGCGTGAGTGCGGAGAGCAATCTGCCTCCCGCGCTGCAGGCGTTGCAGCAGTGGGCGGCCAGCGAGCGGGTGAGCGGCGTGACCCACGTGGACCAGGCGCGCATCGATGCCTTTGCCGACGCCACCGGCGACCACAACTGGATCCACGTCGATCCAGGCCGCGTGCAGACGCAGCTGCCGGGCGGGCAGACCATCGCGCACGGTTTCCTGCTGCTCTCGCTCACCGTGCAGGACGATGTGGTCGCCCTCACCGGCTTCCCCGGCATCGCCCATGCGCTCAACTACGGCCTCAACAAGGTCCGCTTTCTGGCGCCGGTACCCAGCGGGTCGGGGGTGCGGGTACGCTCGCAGCTGCTGTCACTGGAGGCGCGCCAGCCCGGCCAGTGGCTGCTGACCCAGCACAAGGCCGTCGAGCGGGTTGCCGATGGCGAGCTGGCACTGGTCGCTGAGCAGCTGTCACTGATCGTGGTCGTCCCCTAGCACCACCCTGCCCGGTTCTCTGCCTACACTGGAGCGATGTTGACGCCCTCCATCGTCCTCTTCGCCTGCATTGCATGGACCGCACTGCTGTTTGGCGTGGCGCTGTGGGGTGAGCGCCGGGGGCACCGGCTTTCGAAGGCATGGCCGCTCATCTATGCGCTGTCGCTGGCCGTGCACTGCACCGCGTGGACCTACTACGGCGCAGCCTCGCAGGGGCTGCAATGGGGCTTCCCCATTCCACCCACCCTGGCCGGCATGGCGTTGATCTTTGCCTTCGGTCTGCCGTTCCTGCTCCGCCTGGGGCGGCTGGCCAAGCAGCACAACAGTGCCACCATCGCTGATCTGGTCGTCGCACGACTGCGTGCCGATCGCGGCCTCGGCTTCACCATCACTCTGGTGGCACTGTTCGGCATCATTCCCTACATCGCCCTGCAGCTGAAAGCCGTCAGTCAGGGCCTGGGCGCCTTGCTGGGCGATCGTTTCGCGCCTGCTGCCGCGCAGCTGGACATGTCGTTCTGGTTCGCCCTGACGATGGCCGCGTTCACCCTGCTGTTCGGTGCACGCAAAGCATCGGCCACCGAGCCCAATCGTGGCATCGTGGTCGCCCTGGGGCTGGAGTCGGTATTGAAGCTGGTGGCGCTGCTCGCCATTGGCCTCTATGCGGCGCTGTCGGTGCGCCAGGCGGGCACGCCGCTGCTGGAAAAGATGACGCAGCTGCCACCACCGGCCATCATGCCGGACTATCTGACCATGGTCGCGCTGGGCGCGATCTCCGCGTTCACCCTGCCGCACCAGTTCCATGTCGGCGTGGTCGAGCTGCGCCAGACCTCGGACCTGAGGACGGCACGCTGGTTGTTCCCGGTCTACCTGCTGCTGATCGGGCTGCCGTCGGTGCCGATGGCGCTGGCCGGTGCCGCGCAGCTGCCCGCATCGGTGTCGCCTGACCTGTACGTGCTGGCGCTGCCGCAGGCCGGTGGCCACCACCTGCTGGCCTTGCTGGCCTATCTGGGCAGCCTGAGCGCCGCCACCGGCATGATGATCCTTTCGGGGCTGACCCTGTCGATCATGCTCGGCAACCATGGCTTCGGCTCACGGTTGCTGGACGGTATTGCCGGCGGTGCCGCGGCGGCCGACCTGCGTCCACGCGTGCTGGCCTTCCGCCGTGCCGGCATCCTCGCCGTGTTCCTGATGGCGTGGCTGTACAGCCGGGCGATGAGCGACACCGAGGCACTCAGCGATTTCGGCCTGATGTCCTTCACCGCCCTCTCGCAGCTGGCGCCGGCGGTCCTGCTGGCGGTGTATCGCCCGCGCACGCCCTCTCCGGCCATCATCGCCGGCATCGTGCTGGGGTCGTTGGCCTGGCTGTGGCTGGTGCTGCTGCCGATGGTGATCCCTGCCACGCCCCCCGCCTCGGGGCCCGATGACCTGCACTGGCTGTCCGTGGTCTCGCTGCGCCTGCAGTCGGGCCATATCGCCATCAGCATGGGCGCCAGTCTGGCGGTCAACCTGCTGACGGTTGCGCTGGTGTCGCGCGCGGTGCGTCCCTCGTTGCCGCGACGACGGGATGCGGTGGCAGCAGCCTCGCTGCGCAGGACGGCCGGACGCTTCCTCGGCCAGGAGCGGGCCCGGCAACTGATGGATGGGCATGCCGGGCAGCTGCTGGACGACGACCGGGTCATCACCATCGAACGCGAACTGAGCGCCGTGGTCGGCGCGGGCATGGCGCGCCTGCTGGTGGAGGCCGCTCGCGATGGCGGTGCCGCGCCCTTGGATGCGGTAACCCGTGCTGTAGGCGAAGCCACCCAGGCGCTGCGCTTCAACCAGCGCCTGCTGGAAGCGGCGCTGGAAAACATGAGCCAGGGCATCAGCGTGGTCGACGCGCAGCTGCAGCTGGTGGCCTGGAACAGCCGCTACGCCGCGTTGTTCAAGTTTCCGCCCGAGTTGCTGCAGGTCGGGCAGCCGGTGGTCAATCTGACAGCGTGGGCGCTGGCCGAACTGAAGATCGGCGACGGCCCTGGTGACTCTCGCGACAAGGCCCTGCAGCGTCGCGCCGCACACATGCGGCGTGGCACGCCGCATCTGTCCGAACGGATCTTCCCCGACAACACCATCGTCGAGATCCGTGGCAATCCAATGCCCGGCGGTGGCTACGTGGCCACCTTCACCGACGTCACCGCCTTCCGCCGCGCCGAGGAAGCGCTCAAGCGCAGCAATGAAACCCTGGAGCGCCGCGTACAGGACCGCACCGCACGGCTGGAACAGGCAGTGCACGAAGCCGAGCGCGCGAACGTTGCCAAGACACGCTTCCTGACGGCGGTCGTCCATGACCTGATCCAGCCACTGCATGCGGCGCAGCTGCTGACCGATGCGATGTCGCAGCACATCGAATCGGAGTTCCTCGACAGTTTCCTGCGCCAGATCCGTGGTGCGCTGGACTCCACCGACGACCTGCTGTCCGGGCTGCTGGATATCTCCCGGCTTGAGGCGGGTGGACTGGTCGCCGATCCGCGCCCCTTCGCGCTGTCGACCGTCCTGGATCCGCTCGCGCAGGAGTTCGCGGTACTGGCGGCGGCGCGCGGCCTGCAGTTCCGCCATGTGCGGAGCCAGGCCTGGGTCCATAGCGACCCCCTGCTGCTGCGCCGGGTGCTGCAGAACTTCCTGGCCAATGCCATTCGTTACACCCGCCATGGCGGTGTGTTGCTCGGTGTGCGCCGCCAGGGACAGGCACTGCTGATCGGTGTGCATGACACCGGCCCCGGCATTGCTCCGGAGCAGCAGGCGGTGGTGTTCGAGGAATTCCACCGGGTCGATCGCAGCAACGGCCAGGGACTGGGCCTGGGCTTGACCATCGCACACCGCATCGCCGACCTGCTGCACGCACCCCTGCACCTGCGCAGCGTGCCCGAGCACGGCTCGGCCTTCTCGATCAGCGTGCAACGCGCAGCACCCCCTGCGACCCCGCGCAGCTCGCCGCCGGCAGCCGGCAGCAGCGCGCTCAAGGGAGTCCGCGTGCTGGTGGTCGACAACGACCCGGACGCATTGGAGGCGATGCGGCAGCTGCTGCTTTCCTGGGGTTGCGATGTCATCGCGGCAGGCCAAGCCGATGACATCGGACCGTCAGCGCACGAGGCGGCGCTGTGGCTGTTCGACTATCACCTGGATGATGGCGATACCGGTGTTGCGCTGTGGAAGCGGCTGGTAGGCATGCATGGGCCGCGTCCGACGGTGATCCTCAGTGCGGATGCCGGCAGCGAGACGCGCGAGGCGGTGCGCGGCGTTGGGCTGTCCCTGCTCAACAAGCCGTTCAAACCGTTGGCGCTGCGCTGGGCGATCAACCACCTGCTGGCGGCCAGCACCACGCCCTGACCGGTCAGGGCTCAGGCAGTTCTTCGATCTGCCGGGACGGATCGGCCAATCCCATTTCGTGCAGCACGCGGATGGCCTGCGCGCGGTTGCGCACGCCCAGCCGCTCCATGATGCGTGTCATGTGCGCCTTGACCGTGCGCAGCTGTACGCCCAGCCGGTCGGCAATCTGCTTGTTGAGCAGGCCCTCGGCCACCAGGCCCAGCACCTTGTACTGATGTGCCGACAGGCTGGCCAGGCGTGCGGCCAGGTCGGCATCCCTGCTGAACGTCGCCACCCGGGCCACCGGTTCGCGCAGCAGCGCCGGGATCCAGCGCTCGCCCTCCAGCACGGACTGCAGCGCGGACTGCAGCTCGTTCAAACCCGAGCTCTTGGGCAGATAGCCCGCGGCGCCAAGGTCGATGGCACGCCGGATGACCTGCGGCTCCTCGTTGGCGGAGACGATGATGATCGCCAGACCCGGCTGCAACGCACGGATCGTGGCCAGCCCGGCCAGTCCGTGGTTGCCCGGCATGTGCAGGTCCAGCAGCATCAGATCGATCGACTGGTTCTCGATCACCTCCAGCACGCTGTCCAGCGAATCAGCTTCGCTGATCTGCAGATCGGCGACCGCCTCTTCCGCCGCGCGATGCAGTGCCGCGCGGAACAAAGGGTGATCGTCGGCGATGAGCAGGGTGGGCATGTCCTGGCGAGATTATCAAATCGGGTGCGCGCAGGAACAGGTACCTAGGTACGCTGGTGCAGCAGGAAGGGCTTGCTAGTGTGGTGCGGAGAAGGCCGGCGACCGCAACGCCGCCCACGAGGAAATGCCATGTCATCCGCCCCCACTCCCGATGCCAATGCCTATCCACTGCTGATCAAGCAGCTGCTGCTGATGCCGCTGGCGGTGAGCCCTGAACAGGAGATCGTCTACGGCGACCAGGTCCGATTCGACTACCGCACCCTGCAGGTGCGCATCGGCCAGCTGGCCGGCCTGTTGACCTCGCTGGGAGTCGGCCACGGCGACACGGTGGCGGTGATGGACTGGGACAGCAACCGCTACCTGGAGGCCTACTTCGCCGTGCCGATGATCGGTGCGGTGCTGATGATGGTGAACGTGCGCCTGGCCCCAGAGCAGATCGCCTACACGCTGAACCACAGCGGGGCGCGGGTGATCCTGGCCAACCGCGAGTTCCTGCCGCTGCTGGACGCCATCGACGAGCAGCTGCCGGACCTGCGCACGCGCATCCTGCTGGACGATGCAGGCGGTCCGCTGCCGCCAGGCTTCGCCACCGAGTACGAAGCGGGGTTGCGCGATGCCACACCGATCGTCTGCTTCCCGGACTTCGACGAGAACGCCCGTGCCACGGTGTTCTACACCACTGGAACCACCGGGTTGCCCAAGGGCGTGTATTTCAGCCACCGGCAGCTGGTGTTGCATTCGCTGGCGGCGATGGCCGCGCTTGGCGGTGCACCCCGTCAAGGCCGCCTGCATCGTGACGATGTCTACATGCCCATGACCCCGATGTTCCATGTGCACGCGTGGGGCCTGCCCTACGTGGCAACGGCGATGGGCATCAGGCAGGTCTATCCGGGGCGCTACCTGCCTGCGAAGCTGCTGGCATTGATCGCCCGTGAGAAGGTGACCTTCTCGCACTGCGTGCCAACCATCCTGCACATGCTGCTGGAGCATCCGGACACGGCGCAGACCGACCTGGAGGGCTGGAAGGTGATCATCGGCGGTGCGGCTCTGCCGCGTGCGCTGGCGCAGCGTGCGCTGGCGCGGGGCATCGACATCTTCGGCGGCTATGGCATGTCCGAGACCTGCCCTCTGCTCACCATCGCCCAGATCGACGTGGACAGCGTGACCGATGCCGATGAGGTGCTGTCGCTGCGCACCAAGGCCGGCATACCGGTACCGCTGGTGGACCTGCGCATCGTCGATCCGGACATGAAGGATGTCGCCCACGACGGCATCGCCACCGGAGAGGTCGTCGTGCGCGCACCCTGGCTCACCCAGGGCTACCTGCACGATCCGGATGCATCTGCAGCACTGTGGGCAGGAGGCTATCTCCATACCGGGGACATCGGCAACATCGATGAATACGGCTACCTGAGGGTGACCGACCGGATCAAGGATGTGATCAAGACCGGCGGTGAGTGGATCTCCTCGCTCGCCCTGGAGGACATCATCGCCCTGCATCCGGCGGTCAGCGAAGTCGCGGTGATCGGCATCGCCGACACGAAATGGGGCGAGCGGCCGTTGCCGCTGGTGGTCAGGCAGCCTGGCAGTGAGGTGACCGAAGCGGAGATCATCGAACTGGTCGCTGCGCGAAGCCGCTCAGGGGACATCTCACGGTATGCGATTCCGGAACGGGTCAGTTTCGTGGAATCGATCGAGCGGACCAGCGTGGGCAAGATCAACAAGAAGAAGCTGCGTGGGTTGCATGACCCAGCGACTGGCTCGGGCCGTGGGTGATCTCCGCCCGATCGCCGAGGTCAATGCTCGAAGGACACGATGCAGGGCACGCCAAAATATGGAGCGGCGCCCCGGGACGATGATCTCCCGGGGCACCACTGCTCTGCAGCAGACCTGGTTCAGTTCTGCCAGGACCGGTCACCCTCAGTCGATGCAAGGTCCCTTCGCAGCGATCTCCGTGCCGGATCCCTTCGCACCGATGCTGGCCGGGCCCTGGCATGCATCAAAGCTGTACTTGATCAGCTTCCACGCCCCACTCGACCACCGGTATGTCCACGACTCGGAAGCACCGCTCGGCAAGGTATTGGAGATCGAGATGACCTCGCCCTCCACACCGCGTGCAGGCAATGGAACAGGCGGGCCCGCCGCACCGGCCGACTTCAGGCTGCCAGCAGACTGATAGCTGTGCGAGATGGCCAGTTCGCCCGTCTGCAACGCCGGCGCGTAGGCGGGCGAATTCCGTTTGATCCAATCGACGATGTAGCCGGCTTCCAGCGAATCCGGCGCGTACGTGGCCTTCGTAACTACAGTGGCGGTCGCGGTGCCCGCGATCGGTCCTGCATTGACGCTTCCACCGGGGACTCCACTCAGTGCCAGCACCAATGGCAGCGCCGCGCCCAACAGCGAGAACTTCATACCCTGCTCCTTGTGTGTATGCAGCTTTCTCAACGGGCCGTCTATGACCCGCGGGCAGTGTAGGCATTGCGGACAGGCTGGGCATCGGCGCAGTCATGCCCATTTCTCATATCCATCAGGCTTCGAGCGCGAGCTGCCCTGCTGAAGGTCGCAGCGCCGATTGTGTTGAACGCGGCGCTCAGATCCGCGTCGTTGCCATGAACCGTTCGCGGTCCTGCTGCGTGCGGCGGCGGATCTCCTCCAGCGCCTGGCTTTCGGTCGCCTGCAGCATGGCTTCGAACAGGCGCTGGAAGTGAAGGCGCATCGCATTGCGCGCGGCCACCGGATCACGCGCGCGCAGGGCTTCGAAGATCGCCATGTGCTCGTCCGCACGGCTGGCGCCATCATCATGGCAGACCCGGGCATAGACCTCGGTCACCCGCGGCAGTTCGCTGCGCATGCGCCAGATCTGCTGCACGAAGAATTCCACCACCGGGTTGCCGGAAAGCCGTGCGATGGCCAGGTGGAAACGGCGGTCGTACTCGCCGGCTTCCGCGTCACTCAGGTCGCGACGGCACAGCGCTTCGGCCAACGCCTGCAGCTCGGCAATGCCGGCATCATCCAGATTGCTGGCAGCCAGAGCGGCGGCCTCGGCCTCGAATACCGCGCGGGCGGCGGTGAGGTCGAAGGCGCTGACATCCGGCAGCCCGCCGGACGCCTGCGTCGGGCGCGGTTTCACATGCACGCCCGAGCCGATGCGGATGGCGATCCAGCCCTGCGCTTCCAGTGCGATCTCGGCTTCGCGGATGGTGACCCGGCTGACACCGAACCGTTCGGCCAGCTCACGCTCGCCCGGCAGCCGCGAGCCCGGCGGAAATTCGCCGTCCTCGATCAGCTTGCGGAGCTTGGCAGCGATGGTCTGGTAAAGGCGGTTGGCGGACATGCGGCTGACCCTTGGCGATTCCTTCCGGGTCCCTGCCCTGCCACCGCGGCCGGCAAGGGTCCGGTTGGAGCGACGGCGCGACCACTGGCCGCGCCGCCCTGTTCAGAACTTGTATCGTACACCGAAATACGCACGCCGCCCGTAGGTCACCACTTCGCGGAAGTTCCCATAAAGCGGCTGGTAGGCCACGCGCGGCTCGTTGGTCAGGTTCATCAGCTCCAGCGACAGCGACAACTGCTTGTTCACCCGGTAGCGCAGGCGCAGGTCCACGCTGGTGTTGTCATCGTAGTAGCGGTTCTGCTGCGCGGTGTTGCCGGTGAAGTCCTGGTAGTAGTGCGAGCGGAACTTGCCGATGGCCTGGATGTTGAAGCGCCCGACGTCCCAGTAGATCGAGCCGGACAGCACGTGCCGCGAGAAACCACTCAGGCCAGCCGGTGGCACGATGGCCGGAATGATCGTGCCATCGCTGGCCAGCTGCTCGCCCAGTCGCGAGTCCTGGGTCTGATAGTCGGCATCGGCGTAGTTGTAGCTCAGCTTGAAACCCAGCCCGTCGAACGGCTTGGGCAGGTACGACAGTCGATGGGTGGCGGTCAGCTCGAAGCCGGTCAGCGTGCTGTTCTCGTCGGTGGTTACCTGTTGCCGCACCGGCACGGTCACGCTCTGGCCGTCGATGGTGTAGGTCTCCGGCACCAGCGCAGTGGCAGTGCCGCCGTTGAACTGCTTCCAGTACACCGCGCCGGCCAGCATCGTGTCCGGGTTCGGGTACCACTCCAGGGAAAGGTCGCCGTTCCAGGACATCAGCGGCTGCGCGGCGGGGTTGCCGCTGGCGCTGATGTCATCCAGCGCGTCGGCCAGGTTGCCGTAGGTGGCATCACTGCTCACGTTGATGGTGCGCCCGGCACCCAGCGCGGCAATGTCCGGCCGTGACATCGCGCGATATGCACCGACCCGCAGCAACACGTCCGGGCGCAGCTCGAAGGCCGCGTTGAGGCTGGGCAGCAGCTTGTCGTTGCCCGCCTTGAACACCTGCGTGCTGTACTCGCCGGTGGGTTGCAGGCGGATCGTCCCGTCACCGTTGTCCTCGATGCGCAGCCCGGTACGCACGCCTTCAGAACGAACATCGGTCTTGACCCAGCGCAGGCCGAGGTTGCCGGTCACCGGCAAGCCGAACAGGGTGCTGCTGAACTCACCCATCAGATAGAGCGCGCGTGTCTTCTCGGTGATGTCGACATTGTTCGGATCCTGGAAACCCGGATCCAGCCCGCTGTCGAGGCTGCCGCGGAACGACTGGTACAGGCAGTTCGGATCGAAGTACGCCCACGAGGAGATCGTGTTGCCGCTGGCGGCATCCATGAAGTCATCCTGCGGGAAGGGTGAACGGCAGGCCTGGTTGGCGGCGATGATCTTCGCTTTGTCGGCCGCCACGCGCTGGTCGTAGTCGGTTACCAGGGTGTTGTCGCGCAGGCGGTAGTCGGCCTGGCTGGCGCGCACGCCGCCCTTGATGCGGGTGAAGAAACCGGACTCCGGCATGAAGCTGGCATCGAAGCGGCCGGCCTTGATCCTGTGGTCATTCTCGGTGGCGCTGGAGGTCACCCGCGCCGCGCCGGTGTAGGCGTCCCAGTTGTTGGGGTCGAAGTTCGGCGCCAGGGCAACACTGGGCACTTCGCCGTGCCAGTCCCAGTCATAGTCCACGTAGCCGGTGGCACCACTACTGATACCGGGCACGACGGCATTGTTGACATCGCGCTGGTTGGCGCGCAGACGGGTCATGCGCTCGCTGTCGAGGCGATTGGTGTGCGAGTAGGAAAGATCGGTAGACAGCTCCCAGGCCGGGGTCGGGCGCAGGATCAGGTTCAGGCCACCCCCGGTGTATTCCTCGCCACGCCAGTAGCGGTTGGAGGTGGAATCAATCGAGGTGCTGCCGTGCAGGTGGCGCACGATACCGTCTTCGTCAACCTCGCGCTGGGTGATGCCGCGTCGTGCGTTGGACAGGCTCAGATCGCTGCGGTTCTCATACCAGTTGCGCTCGGTGTGCTCGAAATCGAGGTTCAGTTCAACCACATCATTTGGCCGCCACTGCAGTGCGGCGAACTCGCTCTGCCGGTCGTTGCGCTCCTGCTTGAGCCGGTAGATGCGGCTGCTCGGCACCAGGTAGTACGGCGCGCCGTTGGCGATGGCCTGCGCGGACACTTCGTTGCAGTTGGCATTGCCCACGTTCTGCGTGCCATCGCAGGCATACCAGGTGGAACCGCTGGTAATGCTCTCTTCCGGATCGGTGCCGTCCAGGCGCTGGAAGCCCAGCGAGATGCCCAGCTTCTGCCCGTTGCCGAACTCGAACTGATCGATGTAGCTGGCGGTGCCGCGATAGCCGATGCCGTCCTTGTCACGGTACTTGCTGTCGTACTCCGCCCAGCTGCCGCGCAGGTCCAGCTGCGCTGCACGCTTGCCGTACTCCAGTGGGCGCACTGTTTCCAGGCCGATGGTGCCGGCCACGCCGCCTTCGATGATGTCGGCGCGCTGGGTCTTGTAGATGGCCACCGTATTGATCAGCTCGGCCGGGAACATGTTGAAGTTCACCGAGCGGTCGCCGCTGCCGTTGGTGATCTCGCGGCCGTTGAAGTTGGTGCTGCTGAGGAAGGCGCCCAGGCCACGGATCGAGATCTCCGAGGCGCCGGTCTTGTCGCGGGTCGAGGCGGCGCCGGTCAAGGTCTCGATCGCATCGGCCAGCGACGGTGCCGGCAGGTCGCCGATGTCATCGGCCGAGAGCACGTCGGCGATGACCGTGTCGTCGCGCTTCTTGTTGATCGAACTCTGCATTGATTCGCGGATGCCGGTGACCCGCACCTGGTCCAGCGTGGTGGGATCCTGCCCTGACGCGTCCTTGCTGGACTGCGCCTGGGCCGCGGGCATGCCTGCCAGCAGGGCAAGCAGCGCCACGATCAGGGGTGTGGGGGACAACGAGATGCTGTGCACTGCTCCGGCGGGTCGCCGCATGGTTTCCTCCTCCCAAAGGATCGCCTGCATGCCAGGCGTGGGACGCAGCTTCGGCACGGCGAGATGAAAATGTCAACCAATTGGTATGTGAACGTTCAAATGCCTTTGATCCATACCAGTTGAACGCAATTTAATGTGCTCATGCAGCATGACTTTGCGCGAAAGCTGGCTTACAACGGACTCGAAAGTGGTATGCAGACCCACCCTGAAACGACGGCCCGCCCGTCTCTGGAAGGATTTCATGCGCATTCGTCCGCTTGCTCGACATCCGCTCCGCAATCCATCACTTTTTTGCCTGACCACTGGTCTGGCCATGTGCCTGACCACTTCAGCGGCAAGTGCAGCCAGCTGGCTCGTCCACGATGTCGCTGAGTTCACGACCGCCGCCTCGGCGCTGCAGCCCGGCGATGAGATCGTGTTGGCTGACGGCACCTGGACCGACGCGCGGTTGCTGCTGAAAGGCCACGGCACGGCAGCCGCGCCGATCGTGTTGCGCGCGCAGACCGCCGGCAAGGTCGTCCTCAGCGGACGTTCGGACCTGCGCCTGGCGGGCAGCTACCTGCAGGTGTCCAACCTGGTGTTCCGCAACGGCTATACGCCGGGTGATGCGGTGGTGGCGTTCCGCGAATCCAGCAAGGCGGTGGCCCGCCACAGCCGGGTGACCGGCCTGGTGATCGATGACTACACCAACCCCGATGCCAGCGACCAGGACTACTGGGTATCGCTGTATGGCAGCAACAACCGGTTGGATCACAGCCAGCTGCGCGGCAAGACCAACGCCGGGCCCACGGTAGTGGTGGTGCGCGATGCCACCCAGGGCCTGGACAACCAGCACCGCATCGACCACAACTGGTTCGGACCGCGCCCGGCGCTGGGCGTCAACGGCGGCGAAACCCTCCGCGTCGGCACCAGCGACACTTCGTTGAGCGATTCCAACAGTACGGTGGAGAACAACTGGTTCGAAGGCTGCGACGGCGAGACCGAGATCATCAGCAACAAGTCCGGCGGCAATACCTACCGCGGCAACGTGTTCTACCGTTCGGCCGGCGCGCTCACGCTGCGCCATGGCAACGGCAACCGGGTGATCGACAACGTGTTCCTGGGCGACGACAAGACCGGCACCGGCGGCGTGCGCATCATCAATGCCGACCAGACCGTCAGCAACAATTACTTCGAACGACTGGCCGGCTCCAGCAACCGTTCCGCGCTGGCGGTGATGGACGCGCAGGCCGATCCGCCGCTGTCCGGCTATGCGCCGGTGGTGAATGCCACGATCAGCCGCAATACCTTCGTGGACGTGGCGAAGATCAGTTTCGGCGTCGGCCATGATGAGGCCAAGGGCATCGTGGTCGCCGCCAGCAACAGCCGCTTCAGCGCCAACCTGATCGTCAACCGCACCAGCAGGAACCCGCCGAATGCCGCCAGTTCGCTGGCCGGCATCGACTTCAGTGGCAACGTGCAGTCACCGGCAGCCAGCACCGTATTCCCGGGCGGCGTAGAGGGGCGTGGCGTCAGCCTGCAGCAGGCTGCCAGCGGATTGTGGGTGGCCGCGCCTGCCCTGCCCGCCGTGGGCGCCGATCCTGCCCTGGCGATGACCGCGCGCGAGGCGACCGGCGTCAACTGGTATCCCAAGGTGGGCGAAGTTGCCCTGTCACGCACCCGCAATGGAGTTGATCGATGAGGTTGCAGCCGCTGTTCGTCTCCCTGGCCCTGGCCACCCCCTTTGCCCTGCTGCCGGCCGCGCCGCTGTTCGCAGCCCCCGCTGCCGCAGCGAGGCAGGCCGACACCGCGCCGGTGCTGGTGACCGCAGCGCAGTGGCAGCGGATGGCCAGCGAAGGCGGCCGCTACCCGTGGTTCGCCAAGGAACAGGCGCGCACGGAAAAATCGCTGAAGAAGATGATGAAGGCCGGCATCGACGTGCCGGTACCGAAGGACAAGGGCGGCGGCCGCACCCATGAACAGCACAAGCGCAACTACCAGGCCCTGATGGCGGCCGGCACCCTGTACCGGCTGACAGGCGACAAGGTCTATGTCGACTACGCGCGCGACATGCTGCTGCAGTACGCCACGCTCTACCCCACCCTGGGCCCGCACCCCGAAGGCCGCGGACAGATTCCAGGCCGCGTGTTCTGGCAGGTGCTCAACGATTCGGTGTGGCTGGTCAATGCCATCCAGGGCTACGACGCGATCCGCGACGCGCTGTCCGCCGAGGACCGCGACACCATCGAATCGAAGGTGTTCCGGCCGATGGCTGAGTTCCTCGTCAGCGAGCCGAAGAACTACGACCAGATCCACAACCACGCCACCTGGGCGGTGGCCGCCACTGGCATGACCGGCTACGTGCTGCGCGACCCTGAGCTGGTGGAGAAATCGTTGCGCGGCAGCCAGAAGAACGATCAGTTCGGCTTCCTTCGCCAGATCGACCTGCTGTTCTCGCCCGATGGCTATTACGAGGAAGGCCCGTACTACCAGCGCTACGCACTGGCACCGTTCCTGCTGTTCGCCAACGCCATCGAACGCAACGAACCGCAGCGCAGGATCTTCGCGCGCCGCGACGGCGTGCTGCTGAAGGCCGTGGATGTGCTGGTGCAGTCCAGCTATGACGGCCTGTTCTTCCCGATCAACGATGCCATCCTGGACAAGGGCATCGATACCGAGGAACTGGTGGCCGGTATCGGCATTGCCTATGCGCGCACCGGTGACGACCGCCTGTTGTCGGTGGCCCAGCAGCAGAAACGCCTGCTGTTGTCCCCCGAGGGACTACAGGTGGCGCAAGCCCTGGCCGCCAACAAGGCCAAGCCCTTCGATTACCGTCCGATGCTGCTGCGCGATGGCCCGGACGGCGACCGCGGTGGCCTGGCGATCCTGCGCATGAACGGCGAACGCGGCCAGGCGCTGGTGCAGAAGGACACGATGCAGGGCATGGGCCATGGCCACTTCGACAAACTCAACTGGTTGTTCTACGACAACGGCAATCCGGTGGTGACTGACTACGGCGCTGCCCGCTTCCTCAACGTGGAAGCCAAGCGGGGTGGCATCTACCTGGCCGAGAACCGCAGCTGGGCCAAACAGACCGTGGCCCACAACACCCTGGTGGTGGACGAACAGAGCCACTTCAAGGGCGACTGGAAGCGCGGCGAGGAGCATGCCCCGCAGGTGCGCTTCTTCCAGGCCGATGCCGATACCCAGGTTGCCTCGGCGACCATGCGCGATGCCTACCCCGGCGTGGTGTTCACCCGCACCCAGGCGCTGCTGCGCCATCCCGACTTGGGCCTGCCGGTGGTGCTGGACCTGCTGCAGGTGCACGGCGACAAGGCCGCGCGCTACGACCTGCCGCTGCACTTCAAGGGCCACATCGTCACCACCGGCTTCGAGGCAGAACACTTCCCCACCCAGCGCCCGGTGCTGGGCAAGGACAACGGCTACCAGCACCTGTGGCTGGATGCACGCAGCACGCCCGGCAGCGAATCGCGTTCGCTGGCGTGGCTGCTGGATGGGCGCTTCTACACCTACCGATTCGGCAGCAGTGCGCCGGCACAGGCGCTGCTGGTGGAAAGTGGTGCCAACGATCCGGAGTTCAACCTGCGCCGTGAACCGGCCCTGCTGCAGCGCGTGGAAGGCCAGAAGGACGTGACCTTCTTCAGCGTGCTGGAGCCGCATGGCGAGTACAACGGCACCGCCGAGTACGTGCACGGCGCGGACAGCCGCATCAAGGACATCGTGCGCAGCCGGGGCAGCGATGCAGAGGTGATCGAACTGCGCCTGGCCAGCGGTGCACGCATCGCCCTCGGCGTGGCCGACGACAGCAGCGCCAAGGGCGAGCACAGCGTGACCGTGGACGGCCATGCCTACCGCTGGAACGGCAGCCATGCACGCATGGACCGCAGCAAGGGTGACGGAAAATGAACGGCCCTGCCGTGGTGGCCAACCTGCGCAAGGTGCCGGTGCGTTCAGCAGTGCGCTGGTTGATCGTGGGCCTGATCGCCGTCGCTACGGTCATCAACTACATCGACCGCAATGCACTGGCGGTGATGTGGCCGGAAATCGCCAGGGAAGTAGGCGCGACCAAGGACGACTATGCCCTGCTGGTAACGGTGTTCATGCTGTTCTACGCCGCCGGCCAGTTCCTGTTCGGCCGCCTGTTCGACATGATCGGCACGCGCCTGGGGTTCGCCCTGTCGATCAGCGTGTGGTCGATCTCGATCGCGCTGCACTCGATCACCCATTCGATGCTCTCCTTCAGCCTGGTAAGGGCGATGCTCGGCATCAGCGAAGCGGGTGCGTGGCCCGGCGCGGTCAAGGCCAATGCCGAGTGGTTCCCTGCGCGCGAACGCGCGTTGGCGCAGGGCGTGTTCAACGCGGGTGCGTCGATCGGCGCGATCGTCTCCGCACCCGCCATCGCCGGCCTCTATCTGTGGCTGGGCTGGCGCGGCACCTTCGTGCTGGTCGGTGCGATCGGCTTCCTGTGGCTGCTGCCGTGGCTGTTTGTCTACCGCGCCGGGCCGGACAAGCATCCGTGGGTGAGCGATGCCGAGCGCCGGCTGATCCAGCAAGACCAAGCCGGGCAACAGACAGAGGCGGCGCCCAAAGCCAGCGTGCGCGAGCTGCTGGCCCATCGCCAGAGCTGGGGCATGCTCGCCTGCCGCTTCCTGCTGGATCCTATCTGGTGGCTGTTCGTGTCCTGGCTGCCGATCTATCTCGCTGAAACCTTCGGCTTCGACATCAAGCAGATCGGCCTGTTCGCGTGGGTACCCTTCGTCGGCGCGATGCTGGGCAGCCTCAGTGGCGGCTGGCTGTCGGGTCGCATGATCCGCGCCGGACACAGCGTGGACCGCGCCCGCAAGCTGGCCATCACCCTGGGGTGCGTGATCATGGCGCCTGCCCTGCTGGGTGCTGTGCTGGCCAATCAGCCGCTGCTGGCGGTGCTGGCGATCGCTGCGGTGCTGTTCGGCTTCCAGGTAGCCATCGGCAACATCCAGACCCTGCCCGGCGACCTGTTCGACGGCCGTTCGGTGGGCACGCTGGCAGGCCTGGGTGGCCTGGCGGCGGTCGCCGGCACCTTGATCACCACCTGGCTGGTGCCGGTGCTGACCCGCCACTCCTACGCCCCGATCTTCATCCTCGTTGCCGCGCTGGTGCCGCTGTCGCTTGCTGCGCTGTGGTGGTGGACCGGACCTATCCAGAAGCTCGACCGTCGCGGCGGCTGAGCCTGGGTCTCCTTCTTTTCCAAGTACATCCATTCCCCCGCAAACCAAGGAGTTTTCCGCATGTCGTTCCAGGACAAGGTGGCCATTGTCACCGGTGGTGGCCGCGATATCGGCCGCGCCGTTTCGATCAAACTGGCTGCCGCCGGTGCACGCGTCTGCATCAACTACGCCCATGATGAAGCCAGTGCCCAGGAAACGCTGGCACAGATCCAGGCGGCCGGTGGCCAGGCCATCGTGCATCGCGCCGACGTCACCGATGCCGCCGCCGTGGCCGGCCTGGTCGCTGCGGTACAGGCCGCGTTCGGCGAGCGTATCGACCTGCTGGTGAACGTGGCCGGTGGCATGGTGCAGCGTCGGCCGCTGGCCGACATCGACCCGGCGTTCTTCCACGCCGTGATGGACCTGAATCTGACCTCGACCTACCTGACCACGCACGCGGTGGTGCCACACATGCGCGACGGCGCAGCCATCGTCAACTTCGCCTCCCAGGCAGGTCGTGATGGCGGCGGCCCGGGGGCATCGATCTACGCCACCGCCAAGGCGGCAGTGATGACCTTCACCCGTGCCATGGCCAAGGAGCTGGGGCCGAAGGGCATCCGCGTGAATGCGCTGTGCTGCGGCATGATCGCCACCCGTTTCCATGATGAGTTCACCAAGCCGGAAGTACGAACGGCCGTTGCCGGCGCTACCCCGCTGCGCCGCCAAGGGGCACCGGACGAAGCCGCCGACGCTGCGGTATTCCTGGCCTCGGATGCGGCGGCGTTCATCACCGGTGCGAATCTGGACGTCAACGGCGGCACCTACTTCTCCTGACTGGAATCCTGACCATGCAGCGCTGGACGCTCCTGCTTTCATTGACGATCTGTTCCGCCGCGGCCGCGCCTGGCGCGTTGGCCGCACCGGTCTGGGTCACCGCGTGGACCGCCTCGCCGGCACCGGACCGCAAGGATGGCATCGCCGAGGCCCCCGTACAGTTCGCCGCGCAGACCGTGCGCCAGGACATGCGCATCGGCAGCCGTGGCGATGCGTTGCGGCTGCGCATCAGCAACGAACTCGGCACGGCGCCGTTACGGGTCGAGGACCTGCGCGCAGGAGTGAAAAACGGCACGTCCGCCCCTCTGCCGGTAACGGTGGATGGCCGCGCGGTCATCGAGGTGCCGGTGGGTGCCGCGCTGCTGAGCGACCCGGTACCGATGCCGGTGACGCCGCTGCAGGAGATCAGCGTGACGGCCTATTTTCCGCAGCCGACCCGCCCGGCGGTGCGCCGCACCGAAGTGCGGGTAGCGGACGGCAGGCAGACATCGGTTGCCGACAGCGTGCGGCTGAGCTACCAGCAGAACGTGTTCTCGGCAGTGATGGTGCAGCGCGCTGATCGTCCCCAGGTGATCGTGGCACTCGGCGATTCCATCACGGAAGGTGCCACCGCCCGTCGCGGAACCTTCAACCAGTGGCCGGAGCGATTGGCGCAGCGCCTGCAGCAAGCCTGCCCGAACCGGTTCGTGGTACTCAATCAGGGCATCAGCGGCAACAAGCTGCTTGACCATGGCCGCAGCCACAGCGCCCTGTCACGATTGGATCGCGATGTGATCGCGGTGGCCGATGCCGATCAGGTCATCCTGTTCGAGGGCATCAATGACATCCGCCACGGTGGTGGCACGCAGCCGCTGCCTGGACGCAGTGCGGCGGACATGCTGCTGGGCTATCAGCAGGTTGCAGCGCGACTGCATGCGCACGGCATCCGCGCCTGGCTGGGTACGTTGACCCCATTCGGTGGTTCCGAGCGCTACGAGCCCGTGTCCGCAGCGACCCGCACCTCGATCAACCAGTGGGCACGCGGTGGGAAGACCGGGTTCGATGGCATCATCGATTTCGATGCCGCGCTGCGTGACCCGAAGGCCGTGGAATCGTTGCCCAACGACATCACCCGCGACCACCTGCACCCCAATGACGAAGGCTACCGGCGCATGGCCGATGCCATCGATCTGCGCGTGCTGGGCTGCACCCCCACCGAATGAGAGAGAACCGATGAGCCGCGTCGTTTGTTTCGGTGAACTGCTGCTGCGCCTGGGCGCACCCGGTCGTGAACTGCTGCTGCAGACACCGCAGCTGCAGGTCCACGTGGGGGGCGCCGAGGCCAATGTGGCGGTCTCACTGGCCTGTTTCGGCCACGATGTGCAGATGGTCAGTACGGTGCCCGGCAACGCGCTGGGCCGGCATGCCGTGGCCGAGCTGCGGCGGCATGGTGTGGGCGTGGCAGGTGTGCGTGAAGTCGACCGCGACCGCATGGGCCTGTATTTCCTGGCCACCGGCGCGCTGCGGCGCGCCAGTGAAGTGGTGTATGACCGGGCGGGTTCGGCATTCGCCAACACTGCCCTTGCCGACCATGATTGGCCAACGCTGTTGCGTGATGCGCAGTGGCTGCACCTTTCAGGCGTCAGTCCCGCGCTGGGCGCCAATGTGGCCGAATCCGTCTTGAGCGCTGCACGGGCCGCACGCAGGTCAGGCGTGCGTGTGTCCTTCGACGGCAACTACCGACCTTCGCTCTGGCAGCGTTGGGGCGGCAACGCCGCCGCCATCCTGCGGGAACTGTTCGCAGAGGCGGATATCGTCTTTGCCGACCATCGCGATATCGAACTGGTGCTGGGACTGCGCTTCGCCGAGGACAGCCCCATCGCGCGGACCGAGGCGGCTGCAGCGGCAGCGTTCGCGGCGCTCCCGCACCTGCAGTGGCTGGCCTGCACCCAGCGCGACGTGGTGAGTGCAGACCATCACATCCTGGGCGCGCTGCTGTTGGGACGCGACGGTACCCGTGCGCAGGCCCCCTCGCGGCCATTGCCCGGTATCGTTGATCGCATCGGCGGCGGCGATGCATTCGCGGCAGGCATCCTGCACGGGCTGGCGTCCGGGTTCGATGCAGAGAGCACCGTGCGCTTCGGTCTGGCTGCAGGTGCGCTGAAGCACTCCATTCCCGGAGACTTCAGTCCCGTGTGCGAGGCCGAGGTCTGGGCGCTGCTGGAGAGTGACCAGTTCGACGTCCGGCGCTGATCTCGCTCCGCCCTACAGGCCGCTCGGCCTGGCCAGCGGCACACGCACGCCGACCATGTACTTCAGCAGCGCCACGCCGAGCAATGCACCGGGTGTCAGCATCCAACGACGGAAGGCTCCTGCCCGCGATGGCGGCCTGGCAGCGCTGGGTGGCGGGATGTTCATGCGATCCTCTCCTGCGGAATTCAGCCCTGCACGAGGTCCTGCGCGCACTTACAGCGTCAGCAGCCACGCTTCCAGCGACCGGGTGTCGCGCATGTCGCCCGTATAGCGATGATCGGGCACATGCGGTTCATTCGAACCACGTACCCGCCCACGGAACACCTTCATCGGCACCGAGATCCTGGCCAGCCCGCTGGGCAACCGCTCCGGCCGCACGTCCATGTACAGACTGTCGGCCGAGGTCTCGACGCCCACCTGCATCGCGCCCAGCCGCTTCCAGAGGTCCAATGCATCCAGGCAGGCCGAGCCACAGGAAGCATCGGCCACAACCAGGACCCTGCCCTTGCGCACAGGTCCGGCCTGGCTTGCGGCGGATGCTGGATCTGCGCTGGCCTCCGATGGCTCGCGCCACAAAGCCTCACCCCGGCCGCGAGCCTGCGCCATGCTTGCCGTCACCGATTCCAGCATGCGACGCAGCTCGGGCGACGCGTCGGGCGCCTGTTCCAGCTTCTGCAGGAAGCCGCGAAGCCGGGCGATGTTGCCCTCCGAGGTCCGCCACTCTACCCAGCTGCGGTCGGGCAGCGCGTCGACAGCGGCCCGGCCCCAGATCAATCGCGCCAGTTCGATGCTCCATTGCGAAGCACCGCCAGTGTTGCCACGCACGTCCAGCACCACCGTCGGTGCCTGCTGCAACCCTTCGGCTTGCGGTGCAAGCTGCTCAAGCAGCGCGGTCAGTTCCTTGAAGTTCTGCTCCGCAGGGTCGGCATTGAAGCTGCTGGTGGTGATCCAGTAACTGCCATCGGGCATCGCGTGCCAGCCGTTGGGGGGACGGAAGCTGCGCCGGGTATCAGCCAAGCGCTCCTTGCGCTGTGCTGCCTGCAGCGGCTGCCACCGCAGTGCATAGGATGTCTCACGTCCGCCCACCTGGAAAACGCAGGTACGCAATGCAGGCACGTAAGGATTGCCCTGTTCGAGCAGCACTTCACCGCCACCCTGGATGCGGCTGGCCTGCAGGTTCCAGCGCCCGTTGAAGTCACCCACCCGGCGTGCAGCCAGCGTCTGCGCATCGATGCCATCGCAGGCCAGCATTCGAGCCCCCAGCGGCGGATGGCCCGGACCACCATCCACGGTCATGACCACCTGTGCGTCGCCATCGAAGCCGGTCAGGAAGCCGGGCCACTGCGTTGGAAGATCGGGAGCATCGGCAAGCGCATTGAGGCTGACATGGCCATCATTGAAGGAGGCCGCATAGCCCTTCATCGCCCACCAGTAGCCCGGGTAGCTGGCGACCCGTTCCGCGCGCGAGCGTGCAAGCGCCAGGGCATCGTCCAGCTGTGCGCCGAAACCAGGATTCCGCAGGTCCACGGCGCCCGGATGGCTGCCGCGCATGGCGGCGTCGGCAGCGTCCAGATCCTTCAACAGCGTATCCGACCAGTCGATCGGCGCGCCTTGCGCGGTAGGTGCCGCAAGCACTGCACCGAGCAACAGCCATGCAGTTACCATGGATTCCTCCCTTCCCCGGAACAAACGCCAGTCTCGCAGTTCTACTGCCTGACGTACCGCGCCCGCCGCAACGGGCGCGGCCTTCCATCAATGCAACGGCACCTTCAACACTGATGGCGCATTGGCCGGCGAACTGAAAGTCACCGTGCCACCCAGCTGGCTGATGCCCGCGTACCGCAGGTCCACG
This sequence comes from Stenotrophomonas genospecies 3, assembly GCF_054473855.1. Taxonomy (NCBI): domain Bacteria; kingdom Pseudomonadati; phylum Pseudomonadota; class Gammaproteobacteria; order Lysobacterales; family Lysobacteraceae; genus Stenotrophomonas; species Stenotrophomonas genospecies 3. Next base: position 341,855 of record NZ_JBTMUR010000002.1, on the reverse strand, counting down.
GTGTCCACCACCAGGGTCAGGCGGCTGCCGGCCGGAAGGTTCCAGCTGCTGGCTTCCAACCGCAGGTCGATGGTCTTCGCCTGCCCCGGCGTGGCACCACGCAGCGTATAGGGCTTGTGGCTGATCAGCTGGCCGTTGCCCAGCACATCCTCGGCGTACAGGTAGGCGTACAGCGTGGTGTTGGCGCGGCTGGGCGTGACGGTCAAGCGTACCTCCGGCGTTCCATCCAGGCGCTGCGCACTCCACTGGATCGGCCCCTGCCAGACACCTGCGGCGTTGCGGCCCACGAAGGGCACATAGGCACCGGGCGGCAGGTTGATCATCTGCAATGCACCGGAGGCCATCGCCACGCCGGAATTGGCGGCGGTCAGCAGCCCGCTGCCGATCCGGCAACTCCAGCCGGTGCTGCTGCCGCTCGCGACCAGGCCGCCCGTGGGCAGCAGAAGTCCTTTGGGCGCGCTCAGCGCATAGCTGACAGCGCCGGAATTGGTCGCCTGCCAGTTCGGATAGGTACTCCAGCTGCCCTTCTGCGATTTCAGCTGTACTGCAGGCTGGCGGTCGATGCCATTGGCTTCACCCTTGAGGTAATGGTCGAACCAGTCGCCCACCGAATCGTAGACCTCGTTGGGAACACCCAGAGCGCCAAAGGCTTCGTTGAGCGCATGATCGCCATGGCGCAGCTGCAACTGCTTGGGGCCTTTCAACCGGGTGAAGAAATCGACCAGCTGGCCCGGCGGGAACAGGCTGTCGTTGAAGGCGTTGGCGAGGAACACCGCTGGCTGGTTGGCGTTGATCTCATCGATGCTGGCCCCAGGGCTGCGCTGCGCCGCCACCGGCAACAGCGAATCCACCGCGCCCTGGTAGTTGCCGACCAGTACATTGCGATTGATGGTCGTCAGTTCCGGTCCCGGGCGGCCGGTGGCCAGGCCGGCTGCCACCAGCAAGGCGATGCCCTGCGCGCTGGGGGTGTCGTTGCTGTACAGCGAGGCCTGCAGGTCGGCCCAGCCACTCAGCGCCGCCACGGCCTTGATGCGTGGATCGCGCGCCGCCGCCAGCAGGCTGGTGCCTGCGCCGTAGGAGATGCCCGAAACGCCGATCCGGGCCGGATCGGCGCGGGTGTTGTCCAGCGCCCAATCAATCAGGGCGCTGACATCTTCGACCGTGGCTGGCCCTGCGATGTCGATGCTGCCGCCGGACTCCCAGAAACCCCGCGAGCTGTAGCTGATCACCACATAGCCGCGCCGCGCCAGCGACTGCGCCACCCCCACATACTCCACGCTGGGTACCGCCCAGCTGCTGGGCATCACCAGCAGTGGATAGCGCCCGCTGCCCGCGTCCTGCGGTTCGATGACGAAGGCCCCGAGAGGCGTTCCATCCCAGCTGGGAATGGTCCGGTGGGTGGTCTTGACCGTAGCGGCCCAGGCGGTGGGCGCCAGTCCGGTCAGCAGGATCAACAGCAGCAATACCTTGCGCATCGTCGTCTGTCCCCGTCGGTGGTGGTGCAACGGGTTGGACCGTACCAGTGCGAATGGTGGGTGGCACCTTGCGACGCAACATGACGTTTGCTGCATTGCCGGCCCATGGGATCGATGCTATGAGAGCTGGGCCCAAAGGATGAATGGACGTCATGAGGTCACGCTTCCTGCTCTTCGCTGTACTGGCGCTATGTGCGCAACGAACTGTGATGGCCAACGAGCAGGCGTTCTCCGACGCGGCGGCCCGCGAGGTCTTCCGGCGCGCCGAACAGCTCTGCAACGGAGACCGGGGTCGATTGTGGGGTCAGTCCCTGTGCGGGCCGATGATGCTGGTGGATCCAAAGAGCCGGCAGGTCATCGCCTCGCAGGCAGACGCACAAGGTGCGCTGAAGGAGCGCGGCAATGTGTTCGCAGGCCAGCTTCCGTCTGATGCGATCGTCGCCAACACCGCCGTGGACTGGTCCGGCACACGCTGGACGCAGCTGCTCTGGCCATTGCCGCAGGACGCGTCCAGACGCAGTACGCTGCTGGCTCACGAAATGTTCCATCGCCTGCAGCCGGCGCTGCCCATCATCGCGCCGGCGGCAGGTGGAAACGAACACCTCGACACGCTTGAAGGACGTTACTGGCTGCAGCTGGAATGGCGCGCGCTTGCGGACGCACTTGAATCCACCGATGCAGTAGCGCAGCACACTGCGATGACGGACGCGCTCGCATTCCGCGCCGAGCGCTACCGCCGGTTCCCTGCGGCCGCGCAGGAAGAAGCGGCGCTGGAATTGAACGAGGGCCTGGCCGAGTACACCGGCGTGTTCGTCGGCAATCCGACGCCGTCGACACGTATCCAGGCGGCACTGCATGACCTTCGCGCACACGTGGGTGATCGCAGCTTCGTCCGCTCTTTCGCCTATGCCACCGGCCCGGCCTATGGCCTGCTGCTGGACCAGGCGGCACCTGGCTGGCGCGGCGACCTCGCCCACCAGTCTCGCGATCTCGGCACGCGTCTGGCCGAAGTGACGCAGGCCCCATTGCAGCTGGACGCGACCGCGCTGGGAGCGGCTGCCGCGCGCTATGACGGGCCAGAGCTGCACGAAGCCGAAACGCTGCGCGAGCAGCAGCGCCTTGCGCAGCTGGAACACAACCGTGCGCGCTTCGTGACAGGCCCGGTCGTGCGCCTGGATCTGCGCAACATGCGCATCCAGTTCGATCCCAACACCATGCAGCCGTTGCCAGGCCAAGGCATGGTGTATCCAGCAATGCGGCTGTCCGACGTCTGGGGCAGCCTGGATGTCACCGACGGTGCGTTGCTGCAGAGCGACTGGAAGGTCGTATTCGTGCAGGCCCCGGCAAGTGCTGAACCGCCACTGGAGGGGCCGGGGTGGTCGCTGAGCCTGAAGCCGGGATGGTCGCTGGTGCCGGGAACACGCAAGGGCGACTACGTGTTGAAGACGAACCCCTGACCATCGCTACAGGCAGCGCGATGTCCTAGCACGCCTGCGTTTCATCCACGCGCCGCATGATCTGACACATCTCCAGTGCTTGCGCGCTGTCACAGCTTCGTCGTTTCGCCATTGACCGAAAGACGACAGCTTGTGACGCTTACGACACCGCACGGCCTCCGCGGCCCTGTCATCGCGGTCACGTCCCACGCATTCCGCACTACCCGACTCCGCAGTGTCCTCACATGACCTCGCTCTGGCCCGGTCGTGGCGGGCGGCTGCGTCCTGAACTTCTGCTGGAGAATCGCAATGCGCCTTGCAGGTTTCTTCTTCGCGTTCGTCCTCAGTACCTTCGCCGGTGCCGCCCAGGCCCAGGTCGTCACCCTCAACAAGGGCGGCTTCGTGCTCACCTACGACTGCAGCATCCACAGCGCCACCCGCTACGAGTACACGCTCACCGCCGACACCGGCTCCGCCGCGCGCCCGTCCAGCTTCTACAAAGACCCGGACCTGCCGGCCGGCTGCCTCGGCCAGAACAGCACCGCGTCGTATGCCAGCATCCGCAGCGGCTATGACCGCGGCCATCTGGTGACCTCCAACCACATGGACTACAACGCGACCTACATCCGTCGCGCCAACTACATGACCAACATCGTTCCGCAGGTGTCCAGCTTCAACCAGGGCATCTGGGTGAAGGCCGAGAACGTGGCCGAGTGCTACCGCGACATCGCGCCGGTGGATGTCTATGGTGGCGTGGTCTACGGCGACGCCTCCAACGACTACTTCCTTTCCAGCCACGGCATCCCGACGCCGGAGTTCTTCTGGAAGACCATCATCACCCGTGACCCGAACACCGGCACCGCCAAGGCGATCAGCTGGATCATTCCCAACGAAGCCAATCTGGGCAGCCTCGACAGCTATCTGGTGACCATCGCCGACCTGGAGGAGCTGCTGGGCGCCAGCTATGTGGCGATCAACGCGCCCGCTTCGTTGAAGAACATGCTGCCGGTCACCACCTGGCCGCAGCCGGCGGGCTGTGATCTGGGCTGAGCTGCCAGGACGCCCGTGCGGTCGCGATTCCGGCCGCACAGGCGCACTTCGCCTGGACAGGCACGGCGCAGTTGGATTCAGTGCTCTGCCACCTGCACCACCACTTTGCCGAACGGCCCCTGCTGCAGTGCTGCCAGAGCCGCAGGCAGGCCGGCGAACGAATGCACGCTGTCGATGACAGGCTGCAGGCGCTCGCGTTCGATGAAGACGTTCATCGCCTCGAAGGCCCGGCGATGGCCAACCGAAACCCCCTTCAGGGTCGCGCGGCGCAGCATGAGAGGAACCGCCGGCATGTGCAGGTCGGGATCCTCGAGGAAGCCGATCTGCAGGATGTGCCCGCCCACTGCGAGCGCCTCCACGCTCTGGGCGAGGTCGCCGCCTCCGAGCAGCTCAAGCACATGATCGACGCCCTGCCCTCCGCTCAGCTCCATCGCTCGCGCGCCCCATGCAGGATGTTGCCGCGTGTTGATCGACGCCCATGCACCCAGCCGTTCTGCAAGGGCAAGCTTGCTGTCACTGCGTGAAGTCACGATTACCCGGGCTCCCAGCCGCTGGGCGAACTGCATCCCGAACAAGGAAACACCACCGGTACCCTGCACAAGCACGGTCTGGCCAGGAGCGAGTTGGCCGGCCTCGACCAGTGCAAACCAGGCCGTCAGCGCCGCCACCGGCAACGTGCTGGCCTGCAGGTCAGACAACGAGGGGGGGCGTAGCGACTGCCACGTCCTCCGGCAGCACCACATACTCCGCCAGCACGCCCGGCAGCGGACCGCCCAGGGACAGTCCGTGCTGCAGCATCTCGGGCGGAGGCGCGCCATCGAGCCACTGCGTCCAGAAATTGCCCATCACCCGCTGGCCAACGCTGAAGCGTCGCGCTGGGCTTCCGGTTTCGACAATGACGCCGGCCATGTCCGAAGCGGGAACAAACGGGTGTGGCAGCGGACCGGACAACAGTCCGCCGTCGATCACCAGGCGATCGCGGTAGTTGAGCGACACGGCACCGACCTTGACCAGTACCTCACCAGGGCCTGGCCTGGGAATGGGGCGCCGTACGCAGCGCAGGTGAGCAAGGCCCGGGGCATCGAGCTCCCAGACCTTCATGGTCGAAACAGACATGGGAAATCACTCATTGGCGCGCGGAAGTGCGCCAGGAAAGTCTATTGACGCACGCAGGTGTTCAGTGACGGGATATTGTCGATACACTGAATCCATTAATTCCCCAATTGACGCATATGACCAGCTACAGTGCGGCGCGCCTGCAGGGCATCAGTGTGTTCGTCCAGGCCGTGGACGCCGGCAGCTTCACCGCAGCCGGTCTGCGCATGGGGCTGAGCAAATCGGCCGTTGGCAAGAGTGTGGCCACGCTGGAGCGGCGACTGGGCACCCGGTTGCTGGATCGCACCACGCGCAGGCTGGCGCTCACTGTCGAGGGCGCCGAGTTCTACCAGGTCTGCCGGCGCATCCTGGCCGAACTGGACGAAGCCGAATCCAACGCAGCGTCGCGGCGGCAAGAGGTTTCCGGCCTGTTGCGGGTCAGCCTGCCGGTAGCGTTCGGGCAGCGCTGGGTGATGCCGGTACTGATCGGACTGGCGCAACGCCATTCGCGGCTGCAGCTCGATGTCAGCTTCACCGACCGCAGGGTTGATCTGCTCGAGGAAAACGTCGATCTGGCCGTCCGCCTGGGGCCGCTTGACGACAGCAGCTCGCTCTCTGCCCGGGCGCTCGGCCGCCAGCATGCCGTGATATGCGCTGCACCCGGATACCTGGCGGCACGTGGCGTCCCGGTGCGCGCCGAGGATCTTGCCGGACACGACTGCATCACCTTCGGCCGGCAGGGGCACGCGCTGCCCTGGACGGTGCCGGACGGCTCCGGCGGGCTTGTCCAGCACCGCATTGAAGGGCGCCACCGCATCAGTGACGGCGATGCGCTGCGTAGCGCATTGCTGGCCGGGCTGGGCATTGCAGAAGCGACCACCTGGCTGGTGGGGGACGCGCTGCGCAGCGGCGCACTGGTGGCCGTATTCCCTGCCACGGGTAGCGCGGGCGCGCCCCTGCATGCGCTCTGGCCTACCACCCGCGACCTTGCTCCCAAGGTGCGTGCCGCAGTGGATGCGCTGGTCTAGGCGTTCGTTCCGTCTCCACCGTGGGAAAATACCCGCTGATCGCCCCCATGGGTGTTGTTTCAAGGAGCTGTAGATGTCCCGTTTCCCCTTCGATGCCGTGCTGTTCGACTGCGATGGCGTACTCGTTGATTCCGAGCCGCTGGTCGCCCGCGTGCTCTCGGAAATGCTGACCGAGCGCGGCTGGCCGCTGACCCCGGCGCAGGCCGGTGAGGTGTTCCTGGGCCAGTCCGTGGCCCATCTGGCCGGCCTGATCGAAGAACGCACCGGCAAGCCGTTCACCGAGGAATGGCTGGAAGAGTTCCGCCAGCAGCGCAACCGCGCGTTGGAACGTGACCTGGTTGCCATCCAGGGTGCGCCCGAGGCGGTGCGTGCGATCGCGGTGCTCACCGGAGGCCGGATTGCCTGCGCGTCCGGCGCCGATCTGCACAAGGTGAAGCTGCAGCTGGGCAAGGTCGGCATCCTTGATGCCTTCGGGGCCCACGTGTTCAGCGGCCAGGACATGCCGCACACCAAGCCGCATCCGGATGTCTATCTGGCCGCCGCCGCTGCGCTGGGCGTGGACCCGAAGCGTTGCGCGGTGATCGAGGACACTGTTACCGGTGCAACGGCCGGTGTGGCCGCTGGCGCAACCGTGTTCGGCTTCAGTGAAGGCGGTCCGCACCACAGTACGCCGGAGGCCCTGCGTGCAGCGGGTGCACAGGTGATCTTCCAGCGCATGGAAGACCTGCCCGCCCTGCTTGCCGCCCATGCGGTCGACGCGGTCGCCTGACCTTGCCTCAGCCCGTAGCGCCGAGTGCGGCGCTGCGGCGCCTTCCGGCGTAGTGCAGCACGAACAGGTAAAGGCCGGTGAACAGTTGCAGGAACAGGGGTGGCAACGGCGAGTAGGTGAGCCACGCCGCAGGCTCGCCCTGTCCCATCGCGCGCACTACGAAGTTGGCGATCACCGCCAGGGTGAACACGATCGAGGTCCAACGATGCACGGGCCGTGCCCAGCCACCGCGGCTCATTGCCGGCGCCTCGTCTCGGAGCGGGCTTCGATCATCTTCCAGCCATTGCCTGATGGATCGCGGAATCCGGCGTCCACGGCACCATAGCGCTCGATCGGCTCCTGGGTGAATTCCACGCCCAGCGCCAGCCATTGCGTGTAGCACGCCTGGCAGTCATCCACGGCCAGCACCAGCGGCGGCATTGCGCCCTTGGCCACCAGCTGCTGCAGCGAAAGTGCGGTGGCCGCATCGTGGGTGGGCGGGCCAGGCACGAACAGGCCCAGCTGGAAACCGTCCTGGCCCGGGCTGCGTACCGTCAGCCAGCGGTAGCTGCCGTTGCGTACATCGGTATGCACTTCGAAGCCGAGCTTGCCGACATAGAACGCGAGCGCCTCATCCTGGTCGCGCACATACAGGCCGACCGTGTTCACAGTGTTCGTCATGGGACCTCCCTCAGGTGGGGTCCACGTTAGCAACCGCCTCGCGGCGACGCTTCTCCAAAACTGCGATCTTCAGGTCCGGTCGCTGTGCGGCACGTGCGTGGCATTCCGGCACGCTGGCCGACGCCGCCTGGCCTGCACGCTCACGCTCACGCACATTGCCCGGGCTGTCACCGGTGATGTCACGGAAGATGCGGCCAAAGGTGCCCAGGCTGCCCCACCCGGTCTGCACGGCGATTTCGGTCACCGGCAGGTCGGTGTCACGCAACATCGCCACGGCCCGTTCGATGCGGCGGCTGAGAAGATACCGGTGCGGCGGCAGCCCGAATGCCTGCTTGAACGAGCGGGCGAAGTGCGCCGGCGACACCGCACTGACCTCGGCCAGGCGTGTGACTGGCCATTCCTCATGGCTGGCCCGGTCCATCCGGTCCTTGGCACGCAGCAGTCGTCGCAGCAGTTCGGGGCTCTGGTTCACGGCGTCACCGCTTGCGCCAGATGATGGCGTGCTGCGTGCCGTGCCTCGGCGGCCTGTTCGACCAACCAGTCACGGAATGCGATGACCTTGGCGCTGCCACTCCGCGCCGAGGGCGCCACGAACCAGAAGCTGCGACCGTCGCTGGCGACACCCGGATGCGCCTGCACCAGGCGCCCGCTCTCCAGCTCGGCCTGGAACAGGATCGGCGAACCGATGGCGATGCCCTGCCCTGCGATCGCGGCACCGACATCCAGATGCTCGACGGCGAAGGGCGTGACCAGACTCCCTGGTGCCGGCGGTGGAAGGTGCGCGTGCGCGGCGAACCACAGGGCCCACCAGTCCGGCCGACCGAGCAGGGGAATCTCCAGCGCGGTGCTGCCCAGCCCACGGGCCGCCGGCAGCAGCGCCGGCGCACACAACGGCATGAAAACGCTGGGGAACAAGGGCGTGGCCTGCAGCCCAGGCCACTCGCCATGCCCGTTGCGGATGGCGGCATCGAAGTGGCCGGCGGCAAGATCCTGCGGCTCTGCCGACAGATCCAGTTCCAGCAGGAGCTGCCGATGGCGGGCGCGGAACGTACCCAGCCGCGGCGTCAACCAACTGGTGCCCAGCGTTGGCAGTACGGACAGGCGCAGTCGCGCCGCATCCATGCCAGCGGCGCGCATGAAGCTGGCGCGTAGTGCGTCGAATGCCCGGGTGGCTTCCTGCGCGACGCTGGCACCCACCACCGTCAGTTCCACGTGCTGTGCGTGGCGCAGGAACAGGCAGGTACCGGTCTGGGCCTCCAGCCGCCGCACGTGATAGCTCACCGATGCCGCAGTGGTGTCGAGCTCCTCGGCGGCACGCGCGAAGCTGCCCAGCCGCGCCGCCGCCTCGAAGGCGCGGATGGCGGCAAGCGATGGCAGCTGGCGTTGGGTGACCATAAGTGTGACTTAGCCTGAGCCCCGATATCTGCGTGGTCAATCCCCTTCGTACCCGCAACCATGGGGGCACCTTCGGTAGGGGATCACGCATATGGATCGACGGCAGTTCCTGGTCACCCTGGCCGCCACGGCCGCGTCCACCGCCCTGCCCGCCGGGTGGGCCCTGGCCAGTCACAGCGAAGACTGGAAATGGTTGCAGGGCGACTGGCAGGTCCGGCACCAACGCCTGAAGGAGCGGCTGGTGGGCGATACCCGCTGGGAAGCCTTCACCGGCGCCAGCGCGGTCTGGCTCACCCTGGGCGGGCTCGGCACCATCGATGACAACGTCATGGAACTGCCCTCGGGTCCCTACAGGGGCCTGGGCGTGCGTGCCTTTGATCCGGTGTCTTCCACATGGTCGATCTGGTGGATCGATGGCCGCAATCCTGCCCATATCGAAGCCCCCGTACGCGGCGGTTTCAAGGGCGATGCCGGCAGCTTTCGCGGCACCGACCGGATCGACGGACGCCCCATCGACGTGTGGTTCAGGTGGCACGCCATCCACGGCGAGGAGCCGTGGTGGGAACAGGCGTTCTCCGACGATGCCGGTGCGCACTGGGAAGTGAACTGGCGCAACTGGTTCCGCCGCACAGCTGCGGTCCCCTCGCCGCTTCCGAAGCTGCCGGATGCACCGGGCGATTTTGATTTCCTGGTGGGCCATTGGAATGTGCGCCATCGTCGCCTGCGCGCTCGGCTGGCAGGCAGCGATGCGTGGGACGCGTTCGACGGCACCCTGCACAACTGGCCGGTGCTGGGAGGATTCGGCAACGTGGGTGACAACCTGATGGACATGCCTGGAGCGCCGCTGCGAGGCATGGGCATCCGCGCCTGGAATGCGGCGGAGCGGCACTGGCTGAGCTGGTGGCTGGATGGCCGGGAACCGACCCGGATCGGCGCGCCGCTGCGCGGTGGTTTCGAGGCCGGTGTCGGTCGCTTCTTCGGCGAGGACCAGCACGACGGACGAGCGATCCAGACGCGGGTGATCTGGTCACGCATTACCCCGCGTTCGGCGCGCTGGGAACAGGCGGCCTCGACCGATGGTGGACGCAGCTGGGAAACCAACTGGGTCAGCGACTTCGAGCGACAGGCATGAAGGCGCTGCTGGCCGTGATGCTGCTGGTGTCTGCATCGCCTGGCGCGTCTCCATCCAGGGTGCTGCAGATCGTCGGCCCGGCCGAGCGCTTTGCTCCGGGCATTGCATCCACGCAGTACGACGAGATTCGACTGACCTTGAGCCCGGACGGAAAAACCGCATTGTGGTTCAGCCGCAACCGGCCCGGCGGTCCGGGCGGGTATGACATCTGGGTCTCCCGCAACGATGGTCAGCGCTGGCGGCCGGCGATGCCGGTGCCGTTCAACTCGCCGGGGCGCGACTTCGATCCCGCCTTTTCCGCCGATGGCCGCGTGGTGTATTTCTGTTCGGATCGCGCAGGCGGCCAGGGCGGCGACGATCTGTATCGGGTCAGCGTGGGGAGCGACGGCCGATTCGGGGAGCCGGTCAATCTTGGCCCCGCAGTGAACAGCGCGGCCGATGAGTTCGCGCCGATGCTCTCACCAGACGCAGCCACGCTGCTGTTCTCCAGCGATCGTGCAGGCGGTGCGGATGGCCATGACCTCTACGTCGCAGCGATGGTCCGTGGTGAGGCGCAGCCCGCGCGGCCACTGCCCGGAGACCTCAATACCTCGGCGCAGGAGTTCGATGCCACCTTCCTCGGGGATGGCCGTACTGTGGTCTTTGCCCGCGCTCTCGACTTCGGCAGCGCACCGGTGCGCCAGTTCATTGCTTACGAACGTGGAGGCCGTTATGACGCGGGCCATGCATTGCCCTCGCCCTTGAACGAGACCTCCGGCAACAGCTACGGCGCGATGCTGGATGGCTCGCAACCCGGCACGTTGACCTATTCGGCGCGGCGTGCGGACGGTGCAGGGTTGGACCTGTACCGCATCCACTACCGGATGAAGCGCCCTTGAAGGCGGATGTTGTCGATTCCCGGCGCCCCGGTTCGTCGAGAGGATGAGTACCCAGGAGAAAATGCAGATGCCCTCCCAACAGTCCCTTGCCTGCGCCTGCGGCCAGGTCCGCCTGACCGCCACGGGCCAACCCATTGCCACCGTCGAATGCTGCTGCGACAGCTGCCGCAAGGCCGGCGCCATGCTGCAGTCGCTGCCCCGAGCACCCGAAGTACTGGGCCCGCACGGCCAGACGCTTTTCGTAATGCACCGCAAGGATCGCGTCAGCATCGACGCCGGACATTCCATGCTGCGTGCGTTGCGCTTGTCCAGCAGGGGCGGCAGCCGCCGCGTCCTGGCGGGCTGCTGCAATACGCCGCTGTTCCTGGAGTTCAGTGGCGGCCATTGGCTGAGCCTGTATGGCCTGTTGTGGCCCGCATCGGCAAGACCCGCCGTGGAGATGCGGACGATGGTCAGTGATCTTCCTGATGCGTCTGTCCTTCCGGACGATGTGCCGAACCTGCAGACCCGGTCGCTGCGGTTCTATGCACGGTTGATGAAGGCGTGGATCGCCATGGGCTTCCGCAGCCCTCGCATCGAAGTCGCGGGAGATAGCCATGTCTGAGCCCGAGCGGATCGAGATCGAGAGCATCACCGCGCCCGGGCACACCCAGCGTGTGGATCGTGCCAAGTATCTCGCCATGCGCCATGCCTTGCTGCAGGCCCTGCCTGCGCAACCGCCAGGCCTGACCGTTGCGCAGGCCAAGCAGGCGCTGCTGCCGCACCTGCCCGCCGCCCTGTTCCCGGCAGGCGCCACCGCCGGCTGGTGGTTGAAGGCCGTGCAGCTGGACCTGGAAGCCAAGGGCGTGATCGAGCGCGTCACGGGCAAGCCGTTGCGCCTGTTCAAGCACCTGGCGGCCGGCTGATCAGCGCTGCGCAGGCAGCTCCAACCGGTGCTTGCGGCACAGGCGATACACCGTCACCCGCGAGATCTGCATCTGCCGCGCGCACTCGGAAACGTTGTAGCCGGTCTGGCGCAGGGTCTGCAGCAGCACATCGCGCTCGGCCTGCCCCCGCGCATCGTGCAGCATAGCCCCAGGCAGGACCGCCACCGATGCGCCCAGCTCCAGGTCACGCTCGCTGATCAGCTCGCCCTCGGCCATGATCGCTGCACGCTGCACACGGTTCAGCAGTTCGCGTACGTTGCCGGGCCATTCGAAACGCCGCATGGCCTGCAGTGCGGCCGGCGCAAAGCCGCGTGCACGCACGCTGTGGCGCTGCCGGAAACAGCGCAGGAAGTGTTCGGCCAGCAGCTGCACATCGGCACCGCGCTCACGCAATGGTGGCATGAGCAGGCGCAGCACGTTCAGACGGTAGTAGAGATCGCTGCGGAACCGGCCCTGCGCCACCGCGTGTTCCAGTTCCACGTGGGTGGCAGCCAGCACTCTCACATCCGCCCGCAACGGCTGGCTGCTGCCGACGCGCTCGAAGGTGCCTTCCTGCAGTACACGCAACAGGCTGGTCTGTGCCTCCGACGGCAGGTCACCGACTTCGTCCAGAAACACCGTGCCGCCGTGCGCGGATTCGAACACGCCGATCTGCCGCTTGTCGGCACCGGTGAACGAGCCACGTTCGTGGCCGAACAGCTCCGACTGCACCAGGTTGGCCGGAATCGCACCACAGTTCACCGCAATGAAAGGCCTCCCAGCACGCCCCGACAACGCATGCAGCGCATGTGCGGCCAGTTCCTTGCCTGTACCGGTTTCGCCGGTGACCAGCACCGGCAGCTCCACCGGCGCGAACTTGTGCAGCACCGTGCGCACCGCATGCAGCGCAGCGCTTTCGCCAATCAATGCGTGCGGTCCCTGCCCGCTGCAGGTTGCGTCGACAGGCGGATCATCTGCGTCGAACTGCTGGCGCATTGCGCAGACCAGATCCTGCAGGCCGAACGGCAGCGTGAAGCGGGCACGGCATCGCTGCAGCAACGGCAGCCAGGCCGCTGAAGCAGGTCCGCCACCCGGTGGCAGTACCGCCAGCCAGGGTAGATGCTGGTGCTGCTCGATCCACGGTACCAGCAGCTGCAGCGCGACCGCATCGAGGTGGCGCAGATCGAGCACGGCGAGCAAGCGATCGCGCCCGCGCAGGCCAATCGCCATGGCGGGATCGGGACGGATGCTGCGCACATACCAGCCTGCTGCCGCCAGCGCACTGCGCTCGTTCGCCAACGGCTCGCCAAACCAGAGCACGCAACGTGACGTTGAAGCCTCCGGGACCGCTGCCATGCTTCCCCCAGCATCCGGACACCGTCGGCGGACTGTCAGGCAATCACCGGCGTGCCGCCCCCCGCCGGGACCTCTACGGCCACCGGGGCGGCCTTTGTTGGGCGGATCCTAGCGCTTCCCTAAACGGTGGCGCAATGAGCAGTGCGTCAAGAAATTCCTGGCTGAAGCGGCACCGTTGCAGACCGCGACGCCACCTGTAACACGGATGCGACAGTCGCCCGCCGCCCTTGCCCTGCAGTGCCTGGGGCTTCGAAATCCCAACAATTCCACGACGTGCCTGTAACAGCGTGGCAGCAGCCCGGTCAGGTGCGGCACGGTGCCGACATTGGCCGGTGGGTACTTCGAAGTTGGCACGGTTGATGCGTGGTTTCGCCGCACCCATCGCGGGAGATCGGCATGGACGGCTCCACCCTGATTCGCGGCCTGGCCGCAGCACTGGCAGTGGCCCTGCTGTCGGTTGGCGCGGGCGCATCCGCATCCGGCGCCCGCCAAGGCGTGAAGGCACAACCGGGCGAAATCGTCCTGCTGCGGGATGTATCCGCGCGCCCGGCATATCGCATGGCGCCGCCGGGCATGGCGCTGATTGCCGACCCGAAGCCGCAGCGCGAGATCGCCACCGCATTGGGTGCCGGCGGCACAACGACCGGCATGGACGAGTTGAGCGATGAGGACTATGCCGGCATGGGCGCCGGCCAGGCCGCGTCCATCACGGCGCCGGGTGGCACCACCGTTGAACAGGTCACCCAGCAGGCCCTGGGCGGCACGCTGGGCCGCAGTGGCGACGGCATGGTCGGCAGCAATCTGGGGGGGGCCATGAGTGGGCCGCTCGGTGCGGTCGGCAGCAGCACCCGCAGTATCGCCGATACCGTGCGCGGCGCACTGGCCCAGTTCCCGCTGCAGGGCACGGCCCCGGCAGGTGGAAAATGAAGCCCCTGCACGGGTTGCTTCTGCTGCTCGCTGCCGCGCCCTGGGCGACCCGGGCCGATGACTACAGCGGCATGCTCGCCTATCTCGACGTGGCCCGCATCGACGGCCACGCACTTGCCGGAACAAATGGCGCCATCGCCGTGAACCAGGCCGCCGGCGACCTCAACGTGCAGACCAACCTACGGGGTATCGCCAAGGGTGATCGCGCCGACGTCGCGATCAATGCGCGGCAACTGCAGCAGGGCAACCGCGTGCTGTCCGGGCCGCTGCAGGCCACTGCATTCATTGGCGGTGACGCACTGGCCGATGCCAGTGGCATCGCATCCATCAACCAGGCCAGCGGCGTCGCCAACACGACGCTCAACGTCGTCAGCGCGACGCTGGCCCGACAGGGCATACGCGAAACCGACGATACGGCCTTGGCCGCCGAGGGTTCCGTGTTGGCAGGGGGGCGGGACGACACCGGTCACGGCGTCGCGACGGGCACCCGCAGCGCAGGTGTAGCCAGCACCGCACTGCGGGGATTCGACGGGGTCCTGCAACTCAATCAGATCGCGGGCAACGGCAACGACACGGCCAACGTATTGGGCCTGGTCGTGCAGGACCGCCCGTGACAACCACCCAACCGATGCACCACCTGATGAGAGAGAGGGCACCATGAAAGCGACCGTCAAACAGACCATGCTCGCCATGGCGATTGCCACTGCCTCGACCGCCGCTGCGGCCAATGGCTGGGACAACCAGAACGCCAACGCGAACATCAACCACAACCACACCGTCAGTGAAACCCGCAACGATACGCACAACCACACCGACAACGACGTGCGCAACCGCACCGTCAACGTCAATGTGCAGAAGCACAGCAACATCCAGGCCGACGAACGCAAGGAGAAGAACAACCACGGCGTCGACGTGAACCTGGAGAAGGACCTGCGGCTGAGCACCGACATCAATTTCTCCGGCGATCCGAACATCACCGGCGACATCGACCTCGACTCGGCGGCCATTGCCGTGATCGACAACCGCCAGTCGATCAGCAACAACGCCACCAGCAACAGCCTGGTCACCAACAGTGCGTCCATCGGTGACAGCGTGGGTGCCGGCGCATCGGGCAATCTCGGCTTCAACGTGGCCTCCGGCGACAACAATGCCCAGGACAATGCCGCGTCGTTGTCTGCTGCCGATGCGTCCTTCAGCTTCGGCATGGCTGACGCCGAGGTGTTCGTCAACCAGGCCGGCTTCGGCAACGCCACCATGAACTCAGGCGTCACCAACGCCGCAGGTCTTGGCGGCAACGCTTTCGGCGGCGCGTCCGGCAACATCGGCGTGAACATCGCCTCGGGCAACAACAACGAGCAGAAGAACGCGCTCGCGGCCTCGGTCGCGACCACGGCGGTGGCCCAGTCGAGCATCAGCTCCAACCAGGTCTCCACCGGCAACACGGTCAGCAACGCCGGCTTCGTGCAGTCCTACACCGATACCGTGCAGGTCGGCATGCGTGGCGGCGTCAGTGGCCTGACCCTGGCCTATGGCGCGGGCACCTACCGCGGTACCGGCAACGCCTACCAGATGGCCAACTACTACCTGGATACGTGGAGTGGCGAGCTGCCACACCCGGGTGGCAACAGCACCGGCCACATCGACCTGGACAACCAGATCCAGAACGCCACGATGAACCCCAACCGGCCGGGGGTGGGCGGCCTGGGCTTCGATACGCGTGAGAGTGGCACCAGCCAGTTCGTCGAACTGGGCGTGGCCGATCTGTACGCCAGCCTCAGCGGCACGGTCAGCACCACGCGCTGGGTGAACGTCAACGCCACCAACACCTCGGCGTTGTCCGGCAGTGCCTTCTCCGGCGCCTCCGGCAACATCGGCGTGAACGTTGCTGCGGGCACCGGCAACCTGCAGGCCAACAGCCTGGCCCTGGCCGTCGCCCAGCCCAGCACCGGCGGCGGTGGCGGCAGCGGCGAGTAAGCGCAACACCCCGGCCGTCCGCCAATGGCCGGGTCCCCGGGAGCCCCTGTTCCTCCTCCCCCTTGGGACAGGGGCTCCCCCCTGCTGCCGGAGACTGTGATGATCCGTTGCCGTCTTTCGATGTGCCTGCTGGCCTGCCTGTTGCTGCTGGCCACTGTTCCTGCGTGGGCGGGCGACGTGCGCTTCAGTGGCGTACTGCCCAATGGCGCGCTGCTGCAGCAGAAGGTGGAGAGCATGCAGGAGCGGCGCTACCGCAACGTGGTACGCCAGCACACCGACTACAGCTGCGGGGCTGCGGCGCTGGCGACCATCCTGCGCCACGCCTACCACCTGCAGACCGACGAGGCGACGGTGATCGAGGGAATGATGGGGGTCTCAGATCCCGCTCTGGTAGCCGAGCGCGGCTTCTCGCTGCTCGACATCAAGCGCTACGTGGAGTCGCTGGGCATGCGTGGCCGGGGCTACCGCATCGACGAAACACGACTGCGCACCCTTCGCGTGCCGGGACTGGTGCTGATGGACGTGCGCGGCTTCCGCCATTTCGTGGTGCTCAAGCAGGTGCGCAACGGCACCGTGGAAGTGGCCGACCCGATCCTGGGCAACCGCAGCCTGGCCCTTCCGGAGTTCCTGGCCGCCTGGCCATCGCGCGCGGTCTTCGTGGTGATCGGCAGCGACTTCGATCGCAACACCGCTCTTCTGCAACCCAGCGAACGGCCAAGCGCCCGCGCGCTCTACGCGCGGCAAGGGCCGATCACCGATGCCGAACTGGTCGACTTCGGCTTCAGCCACGCCGACCTGTTCTGAAGGAGGTTCGACCATGTTCCGCCAACCGATGATGATGGCTCTGCTGCTGGCCTTCCCTTCCCTGCCTCTGCAGGCGGCAGAGGGTGCTCCCGGTCGCGGCCTGAAGGAAATTCCGGACCCGGAACTGAGCCTGATGCGGGGGCGCTACACCGTGGGTGGCAACAACGTTGCCTGGTTCGGGGTCACCATGGTGTCGCAGTGGCAGGCCAGCAACGGCGCGACGCTGCAGGGCAGCCTCACCCTGGGCATGGACTTCCGTGGTGGTGGCGCGCCGAAGCTGAGCTTCCAGCCCAGCGTGCATGTCACGGCAGCCGATGCGCCGCTGCCCGATACCCACGGACGCAGCATCGACAGCAGCGGCCTGGCCAACGCCAGCGGCCTGGTGCAGAGCGTGCAGGTGGCCGGCGATGACAATGTCGCGCGCAACGTCACCACGCTGACCGTCCGCGAGGGTGGCGTGCCAGCCGTTATCTCTGATGGCGCAGGCAACGTCACCGCGCAGCAGGCCGGCGCCAGCGCGACCGCCGTGCTGGAAGGCAACCAGGCACGCCTGCTGCTGCAGGTGGATGGCCAGGGGCTGGTGCAGCAGTGGATCCGCAATGGCAGCGTCGGCCAGGGTATCGCCCTCGCCGGTGACGGCCAGATCGCCAGTAACCAGCTGCGGCTGGAGCTGGTGCGCAACGCCGTGGGCAGCAACCTGCCGTTGAGCCAGAACGTGGCCCAGGCGATTGCGTTGAACCGCGGCATGGGGCCAGGCCAGTAACAGGGCCTGGCATTGGGGGAAACGCTCCACAACGCAGGACACCAACATGCACACCCTGATGAGGATCACCCCGTTGGCGCTGGCGGCGCTGGCGGGCACCGCCCTTGCCGCACCGCCGACGTCCGACGATGGCGCTGACGTGCAGGCCCTGGCCAACCAGCTGGAACAGCTGAAGGCCAACTACGCACAGGAAGTGCGGCGGTTGCGCGAACTGGACATGCAGGTCCAGGCCATGCAGGCGCGCTTGAGCGGGCGGGTTGGCCCGGTCACAGCCCCACCGGCCGCACCATTGGCGCAGGCGGCCGCCGCCGCGGTCCCTCCGAGCAGCGAGGGCTACGCCAGTACCGCCGCCGAGGCGCAACAGGCCAAGCAGGAGTCGCGGCGCAGCGTGGACGACGTGAAGCAACAGCAATCGGCCCTGTTCTCCCGCCGCTTCACCATCGAGAACAGCCTCACCTACGCCCGCTACGACCGCAAGCAGCTCACCCTCAACGGCTTCCTCGCGCTGGACGCCATTTTCCTCGGCAATATCGCCATCGAGAACGTGGAGTCCGACTCGCTGACCTACAACGTGGCGGCCCGCTGGGGTGTCAGCCCGAACCTGACGCTCAACCTGGACGTGCCTTACCTGGCCCGGCGCACCGTATACCAGAAGGGCGGCGCCGGCGGAGCAGCGGCCGCCATTGCACAGGAAGAGACCAACGGCAACGGCCTGGGTGATATCGGCCTCAGTGCGAACTACCGGTTGTTCGGCGAACGCGGCTGGCGTCCTGAGACCGTGCTTACCGCCGGCGTCACCGCCCCCACCGGGCGCGCACCCTACGGCCTGGACTGGAAGGTGATCGAGCGCGATGACGACGACTACATCCGCTTCGCCGTGCCGCGCGAGCAACCCACTGGCAATGGCGTATGGCAGGCCAACCTGGGCCTGTCGATGGTGAAGACCGCCGACCCGGCCATCCTGTTTGCCAACATCGGCTACGTGCACTCCATCCCGCGCGGGTTCAACGACATCGACAGTAATCCGGACACGGTGAACCCGGGCGATGTGAAGCTGGGCGGCTCGGTGTACTTCGGCGCAGGCGTGGCCTTCGCATTCAACGAGCGGACCAGCCTGAGCCTGTCCTTCAGTGACCGCATCAGCGCACGCGCTTCCACCCGCTTCCAGGGCGGCAAGTGGATGAAGGTAATCGGCAGTGATGCCAATGCGGCATCACTTAACCTGGGCGTGACCTATGCGCTGAACCAGCACACCACGCTGGTGACGCTGCTGGGCATCGGGTTGACCCCGGATGCGCCGGACTTCACGTTGGCGTTCAAGATTCCGTACATGTTGTAGCTACTTGAACAACTCGTCCCAGCCAGTCATCGGCATGGCTGGGACGGCTGCCCTGCCCTCATTATCGGTATCGACTGAATACACACTCCAGAAGTGTGTCCATCGCCTTTGAATAATTGCCCTGCAGACTATAGAGGAGCTTCATCCGGCGAAAGCGCCGTTTGATCTCTTCATCAGAGAATTCAGGCGATCCCGATCGGTTTGCGAGGAAGAACCCATCGATCACCGGACTCAGCACCGCCTCGACGAGCTTTACTGGATAGCCACGCCCAAGAATGGGCCTGATCTCTTCCCGGAATCGGGAGTAGTCAGGGACGTCTTCGAGCGAGCACTCATCAAGAAGTGCATGGATGTCGCATGCGAAAGCATCGGCGTCGGCGGAGAACCGCACTTCGATGTCTGGCAACAGATCAGCAGCCCGGGCGAATGCACGATCGATCAGATCTGCAACCAATACGATCTGTTCGAACGTCGCTTCATCCTCACAGCAATCGCGCAGTGCCTGTCGCATCGCCCCAAGCCGATCTGGGAGAGCAGGATGAGAGCCCGCATCAGTCGCATGATCGCCCAAGCGTTCCAGCAAGGACCACGACTGTAGCGCGAACTCCGCAGCTGCATAGTTGAGCATGTGGAAATCCGGATCATCATCACGCGCCGAACTGGCGTGCATCGAGAGCTGCACCGCGATGTAGTCGCAAACAAGCTCCTCCTCCACAGGCCCGACGGCTTCTGGCCGCGCCTCTCGCAGCTTATCCTCAACGTCGCACATCACATGCGCGAGTTCATGTGCAACCAGAAAACGCTGAGCACGCATGGCGAGCTCGCTGGCATAGGCGCGCTGATGCTTTGAGATTTCGTAGTCAGGGCCGAAACTACCCTCGCACTGCCACCAGACAATCTCGCCCAGGATGCGCGCCAACTCGTCGAGCTCAAGCCCCTTGGAAGGATTGCTTTCAAGGCGAATGAGCGCACTGGAAAGAGGCCTTGCGACCCGATAGAGATACTCGGGGAGCGCTGATGTCATCACGATGCCGTAACTCCCGTCCTGGAACGTTTGGACGTATACGGCTGGGTTGTACTCGTAGATTTCCGCAGCTGAGATCCGACCATCGTCAAGGCGGCTGATGATGGACTCTGGAAGCAGGGGCCGCAGATCCTGAAGAACCATCTGCACCCGACAGGCGGCATCTGGCAAGCCAGTTGCCGCAGGTAGTTCCAGTTCCTCGGCAATCTCCGCGATCAGCTCCGGGCGCACTTTGCCTAGAGGATGATCCTGCTCCCGCTTCCGACGCTCGATGAAACTGCTGGCCTCAGTACTCATCTCATCAGCCCTTCCGCTTGAGCTTGAGCTTAAGCCCCGCCTGGGTCCCAGCAGAGAACTTCCCGAGCAACTCAACGCCGCCGCTTGCGGTTACGGCCAACGAAAGTTCGATTTCATCCACAACGACTGAAGTCGAGGCCAAAAAGCCGTCCTCCAGCATCTTCGAGAAATGTTCGGCCATCTTCCGGACACTATCATCCATTTCCATGGCACCTACTTCAACCACACGTGCCATGCCCGAACGCATCGACGCCAGGCCGTTTCTTACATTGCCTTCGGAAGGCTCTTCAACCAGAACGCGAATAACATCCATGAATCCCCCTGTTCGTCCGTTGATACTCTGAATTTCATATTGCCTCGCTCGAGGCGGGCTGATTATGTCCCGGTGGGGCGCCCTGACGCCAGATCAATCTACTGCCCGGACCTGCTGAGCCATTCGCGGCACAAGCGGTCGAAGGCAGAGACGGCATTCACCCACCGGCACCACAGCCGCCCCCGGCCACTGCTATATTCAGTCCAGCGCGGCAGGCATGGTGCCTGCCCTCGAATCACAGGGAGTTGGTCATGGGTCTGGTACAGGCGGTGAAGGGTGCGGTTGGCGGTGTGCTGGCCGACCAGTGGAAGGACTTCTACACCGTGCCGGCGGGCCTGCCGTCCACGGCGGCCCTGTTCGCGGCGGTGCCGCAGGGCACCAATGCCGGCCGCGGCTCCAACACCAGCGGCTCGTCCAACATCATCACCAATGGCTCGAAGATCATCGTGCCGGAAGGCTACGGTCTGCTGCTGCTCCAGGACGGCGCGATCACCGCGTTTGTTGCCGAGCCGGGCGGCTACGAGTGGCGTTCGGACGATCTGAACTCGCAGTCGATCTTCGCCGGCGACGGCCTGGTCAGCACCTTCATCAAGCAGAGCTGGGAGCGCTTCAAGTTCGGTGGCCAGCCGGGCGCGCAGCAGGCGGCCTACTTCGTCTCGCTGAAGGAGCTGCCGGACAACCGCTTCGGCACCCAGTCGGAAATCTACTGGGACGACGGTTTCCTCAATACCCAGGTCGGTGCGATCACCCGCGGCTCGTACACGCTGAAGATCGTCGACCCGATCCTGTTCGTGAAGAATTTCGTACCGGCCAGCTACCTGCGGCCGGGCCAGGTGTTCGACTTCACCGATCTGGACAACGCCGCTGCCAGCCAGCTGTTCAATGAAGTGGTCGGTTCGCTGGCGCCGGCCTTCAGCCTGTATACGAACGATCCCAGCAAGGGCAACCGCATCACCAAGCTGCAGCAGGACTCGTTGGGCTTCGCGCAGAGCCTGTCGGCCGCCGTCGAACAGGGTTACCAGTGGAAGTCGGACCGTGGCCTGGCCATCGTCAAGACCGCCATCGTCTCGATCGAGTACGACGCCAATACCCGCGAACTGCTGAAGACCGTGCAGCGCGCCGATGCGTTGTCCGGTTCGCGCGGCAATTCCAACCTGCAGGCCAGTGTCGCCCAGGGCATCCAGTCGGCTGGTGAGAACGGCGGCGCGGCGGGCCTGGTCGGCGTCGG
The DNA here is from genome assembly GCF_054473855.1 of Stenotrophomonas genospecies 3. Taxonomy (NCBI): domain Bacteria; kingdom Pseudomonadati; phylum Pseudomonadota; class Gammaproteobacteria; order Lysobacterales; family Lysobacteraceae; genus Stenotrophomonas; species Stenotrophomonas genospecies 3. Next base: position 320,007 of record NZ_JBTMUR010000002.1, on the reverse strand, counting down.
CATGGCGTCGGGCATGTTCGGTGTGGGTGGCATGCAGCAGCCGGTCACCCCGGCGGCAGACGATCCGGTCGCCAAGCTGAAGAAGGCCAAGGAAATGCTGGACCTGGGCCTGATCACCCAGAGCGACTATGACGCCCTGAAAGCCAAGGCACTGGGCCTGTAACAGCAGGACGCACAACGAACATGTCCGATCCCCGAAACGGCCCACCGCCGCTGCCCGGATCCGGGCCCGCGACGCCGCCGCCCCTGCCGGCGTCGTCGTTGGATGGGCCCGGTTCGCCGCAGGACGTCCCTCCCCTGCCCGGCAGCTTCCCGCTGGACACCTCGAAGCTGCCGCAGGCCATCCGCGATGAAGTGGAAGCGCCCGATCCCGTGGCCATCGATACCTCGGCCAGCGAGCTGAAGGACGGCCTCAACCGCTGCCCGAAGTGCGGCGCCACCGACATCCGGCCCAAGGCCGGCACCGACATCCTCGTCTGCCTGTACTGCCGTCACGAATGGCATGGCGCGCGGGTCGAGGAGGAATTCGGGCTGGGCGAAGCCATCGACCAGCTGCGCGGCACCGTCATCGCGTCCGGCGCACGCGACATCGATGCCGACACCTCGGCGTTGATGACGTTCAAGTGCACCGGCTGCGGCGCCGAAGTCACGGTCAATACCGAAAGCACGATGACGGCGCGCTGCCACTGGTGCCGCCACGTATTCGGCGTCAACGAACAGATCAGCAATGGCGCGGTACCTGATGCAGTGCTGCCCTTCCATATCAAGAAGGACGACGCGGTCGCGCGCATCCGCCAGTTCGTCGACAAGCGCCGGATGTTCGCGCTGAAAGCGTTCAAGGACCAGTTCACCCCGGAAAACGTGGTGGGCGTGTTCCTGCCCTACATGATCGTCGACAGCAATGTCAGCGCTGCGGTGGCCGGCAAAGGCGAGATCAAGACCCGTGAGTACACGGTCGGCAGCGAGAAGAACAAGCGCACCCTCTACGACGCCGATGTCTACCAGGTCGAACGCCAGGTCGATTTCACCGTCGACGATCTTCCGCTGGAATCCTCGGCCGAGCGCGGCAACCTGGATACCCGCGCCAACACCAACAACATCATCAACACCATCCTGCCGTTCGATACCAAGAACGCGGTGAAATGGAACGCCTCCTACCTGGCCGGCTTCACTTCGGAGAAGCGCAACCTGGATGTGGAAAAGCTGCGGCCGCGGCTGGAAGACCAGCTGCTGTCGATTGCCCGCGCACAGGTGGAAGGCTCGGTGAAGCGCTACAACCGCGGCGTGCGCTGGGAGCAGGAACAGCTGGAGGTGCATGGCACCCGCTGGGTGTCGATGTACCTGCCGGTCTGGCTGTACTCGTACCATCAGCCTGGCAAGAACGGCGGCATGCTGCACTACATCGCGGTGAACGGCCGTACCGGCGAAACCATGGGCAGCGTGCCCGTGCAGCAATGGAAGATGCTGCTGGCGGCCCTTGCCACCGGCACCGTCATTGAAGCCCTCGCAATTGCCTTCCTGGTGGCATCGACATGAGCGACGACAGTGGCCTCTGGCTGTTGGCGGCAGGTCCGGCCGGCGCAACCGCGCTGTACTGGGCGTTGTACCGCTATTACCGCAACACCGACAAATCGCATTCCTTCGAGCACGAGACCGAAATCGAGGCGCAGCCCGTGACCGGTTCGGACCAGCAGGTGGGCCGGGTCACCGGCACCGAGGAAAAGCGCATACGCGGTGACAACGTGTACGAGTACCGGAAACGGGTGGCAAGGGTGAAACCCGACCCGTAGAGCCAGGCCATGCCTGGCTGATCGACAACGCCGCAACGACGACGGTGAACAGCTTCAGCCGGGCAGATGTGTACGCGCCTGCGACTGTGGCCTGCTTCGCAGATCAGCTCTGTTTGCCATGCCTATACTACCGCCGCTTCCACCCCGGCCATCGTTGCACCTGCCGGTGGAAGCGGCGGGGCTGGATGTCCCCGTCGGGCCGGCCGCCACGCTGCCGCCGGCCCTGCCAGTGATTTGTAACCCAACGCGGTTCAACCAATCACCAGGGGAAGGCTATGCGCTACACACGTCGTGATTTTCTTGCCACCACCGCCAGCGCTTCATTGGCGTCACTGGTAGCACCCGGGGCCTGGGCCAGCGGCGCCGCACCGGCCGGAAAGGCCGCGCAGGCACGCTACCACCGCTACAACGTCACCAGCCCCGAAGGCCAGCGCATGCTGGCCAGCTATGCACGCGGCATCAAGGCCATGCTGGCATTGCCGGCAGACGATCCACGCAACTGGTTCCGCAACGCCTTCGTGCACCTGATGGACTGCCCGCACGGCAACTGGTGGTTCTACGTCTGGCACCGGGGCTATGTCGGCTACTTCGAACAGACCATCCGCACGCTCAGTGGTGATCCGCAGTTCGCCATGCCCTACTGGGACTGGACCGAGCTGCCACGGATTCCCCCAGCGATGTTCGACGGCGTATTGACGCCCACTGACGGCGCCTATGCGCCGTATACGCGCAACCTGGCGGTCTTCACCCGATTCATGCGCCCGGCGCTGCAGCGCTACTGGGATACGCTGGATGCAGGCCAGCGCGGCCAGCTCAAGTTCCGCGGCTACCTCACTGCAGACGATGTCTGGAACGATGTGACCGGCTACAGCGTCGCGGAAAAGACCGGCATCTCGGGCAATGCGGCCTATGCGATCACCTGCGGCGCCCGCTACCTCTGGCGCGAGAATCCCGGCTTCGATGCAAAGACCGCTTCGGCCGTGTCTCCCGACACCATCCACGCGGGGCTGTCGCCGGTCGAGTTCTACAACGACGATGTCAGCCGCAGCTTCACCAGCTCGCGTACGGCCTCGCACGTGGTGCAGCCTGACGGCGCCACGAAATTCTCGGTACTGGAAGGATTCCCGCACAACAAGGTGCACAACTGCATCGGTGGCGTCGGCGCGGTCGATCCCGGCCCCTACGGCAACATGACCAACTTCCTGTCACCACTCGATCCGATCTTCTACCTGCACCACGCCAACATGGACCGCCTGTGGGATGTGTGGAACCAGCTGCAGCAATCCCGCGGCAAGCCGATCATGCCCGTCAATGTCGACCAGCGGCGCCAGTTCATGAACGAACCGTTCCGGTTCTTCGTCGATGCACAGGGCAAGCCCGTTGGCGAGCGTCCGGCCAGCGCGTTCTTCTCCACCACGGCCTTCGACTACGACTACGTCTACGCGCGCCGCAACGACATGCTGGAGGCGGTCACGCTGCCAGCAGCTGCCGGCGCGGTGCGGCTGGTGCGCGGCACACGCTCCGATGGCGCCGTCCGCGTGGCTGTCCCCAATGAGGCGGTGCGCGCGCACCTGACCACATCGGGCCCGCGCCAGTTGATTGCCGAAGTGACCCTGGAGCGACCACGCGGTTTGAACAATACGCGCGAGTTCGACGTGCTGATCAACGCACCGGCGGGCACCGCCTCCGTGGCGGCCGACAGTCCGTACTACGCCGGCACCGTATCGTTCTTCGGGCCGACCATGGCCGGGATGGATCACAGCCACCCAACCACGTTCGCGGTGCCGCTGCCGCAGAAACTGGGGGCCCTGCAGGCACTGAATGCCGCCGATGGGGGAACGACCACGCTGGAGATCCGCCTGGTCGCATCGTCCGGCCAGGCACCGCAGACTTTCCCGGTACTGGATGCCGCCATCCTGGTAGCACCGCAGCAGCCGTGATGACGCACGGCAGGTGCCGGGCTGTCCGGCACCTGCCTTCAGCCTGGCAGTCTTCAGCCAGCCTGCCCCAGCCGCACCTTCAACTGCTGGATCTCCTGCTCGCTCACTCCGATCGACTTCAGGTACCCTTCCGCACCACCATACTGGCTGTGCAACGCCGCCAGGAACTGCTCCATGTTGTCCGGTGCGGTACCGGCCATACCGGCCATCTTGCGGGCGATCTCGGGGTTCTGCTTGACCAGCGCCATGATCTGCGCGTTCATCGCGCTGTCCTTCGGCTGCCCTTCCAGGTAGTGCGCGGAGATCGCGTAGTTGTGCACGATCTCGGCCTTCGGCACGCCCGCCAGGTCCAGCAGCAGGCCAGCGATGATGCCGGTGCGGTCCTTGCCGGCCGTGCAATGGAACAGCACGGCACCGTCCTGCTGCGCGGCGATGCGCTGGAACACCTGCTTGAACTGCGGCTGGCTGTAGCCCAGCCACTGCACATAGGCTTCGCCCAGCGAATCCGGGAAACTGGTCATCATCTTCTGCAGGTCCATCTTCTCGGTGCCCATCAGCGAAATGCGCTGGTAGGCAAAGCGATCATCCCTGGCCAGCAGGTCCGGCGACTGCGCCTCTTCATCGGCGGTACGCAGGTCGATATCCAGCTTCACGCCGGCCGCGGCCAGGGCATCACGGTCGGCATCGGTAAGGCGGCCGAGGTCTGCGGTGCGCACGAACGCATCGGCCGGAATCGGACCGTGGCGGCCCTGCAGGCCGGCGAAGGTACGCACGTTCCAGGCGCCCTGCAGCGGGATCACGCGCTGCGCATCGGCAGCGACGGGCTTCACGTTCGCAACGGCCGTCGGCTTCGCGGCGGCGACCTGCGGCGCATCAGCGGCAGCAGCCGTCGCAGCCATCGGCAGGCTGAGCATCAGGGCCAGGACAAGTTCGGTAGAGCGGTGCTTCATGGAATTCTCCGTTCGAATCAGAAGTTGACGGCCATTTCCAGGCCGAAGGTACGCGGGTCGTTGAAGATGCCGCTCTGGCCCAGCGCCGCGCTGTTGATCTTGTAGAACAGGTGCTGCTCATCGAGCAGGTTGCGTGCCCACAACGAGAACGACATGGTGGTGCCAGTGCTGTTGACCGGCACATCCACCAGCGCCACCCGTGCGTTCACCACGAACGAGCTGTCGGTCAGCATCTGGTCGTACTCGCTGGTGTAGTAGCCATCGGACCAGTTGCCGTCCACATGGAACTTCAGTGCCGAGAAGTTCGCGAACGGCACCAGGTAGTCGACCGACAGGCTGCCGGCGTTCTTCGGCGCCAGCAGCGGCTGGACCGTTACCTGCACCCCTGCACCGAACGGGTCCGTCGCGGTCTGCGCGTCGATCTTCGTATAGGCGTAGTTGAGGCCGAGGGTGAGGTTGTCGACCGGCATCACGTTGAACTCCAGCTCTGCGCCGCGCGACCTGCCATCGCTCAGTGCATTGGTGGTGACCATGGTGGTGCGGGTTTCCCCGCTGTTCGGGTCGAACGGCAGCGAGAAGTCCATCTGCTTGTGCGCGATGGTCGAATCGAACACCGCCAGGTTCAGGCGCGCGCGGTTGTCCCAGAACTGCGATTTGAAGCCCAGCTCATAGGCCGTCACTTCTTCAGGACCGAACGCGCTGTAGTTGGTCGAGCGCGAGTTGGCACCGCCGGCCTTGAAGCCGGTGCTGTACTTGGCATAGACCATCGCGTGCTCGCCGAGGTCGTAGGCGATATTGACCATCGGGTCGAAACGGCTCCAGCGATCCTTGAACGCAAGGTTGGTCGCCGCACCATTGACGATGTACAGGCTGCCCTTCTTGTCATCGCGGGTATAGCGGCCACCCGCTGTCAGGTGCAGCCGCTGCATCGCTTCCGGGGTCCACGTGGCCTGGCCGAAGACGCCCAGGCTGTCGGTCCAGGCCTTGCTGGCGCGATCGATGCGTACCCGCGAGAGATCCAGCGGGTTGGTCGCCGGATTCACGGTGTAGCTGTTGCCACCCGCCCCCCAGACCAGCATGTTCGGGGTCTGCGCATTGTCACCGGCAGTCTCGTGGTAGTAGAACGCACCGCCAAGGAACTGCACCTGCGAGGTGTTGCCGATCAGCTGGAACTCCTGGCTGTACTGGTGCTGGTAGACCTGCGCCAGGCTGTAACGACCGAACGGCGTCCCTGCGCCACCATAGGCGGAAATCGCATCGACCAGGCCCATGTCGAACTGGCCCTGGGTCAGTTCGCGGTAGGAACTGATCGACTTCAGCTCAAGGTTGTCATTCAACACCCACGACAGGTTCAACAGATGGCCACTGGTGCAGCCGATGTTGTCTTCCTGCGGTCCACCGAGGATGGCGCTGTCGCGGCGGTCCAGGCTGGCACCCGCCTTCTGCAGTGGGCTGAGGTAGGCGCCCGGCACCAGCACCTGGGTGTGGTACGGCGTGGTGGCGTCGTAGGAACGGTCGAACGCGTACAACAGCGAGAAATCATCGCTCGGCTGCCACAGCGCACTCAGTCGTGCGCCACGCTTGTCGTAGCTGTTGAAGTCCCGCTCGCCGCGCATCGGGTTGTCGGTGGTGCCACCGCGCTTGGCCTGCACGGCGTCGATCTTGAAGCTGACATCGCCCACTCTGGGCAGATCCAGGTGCAGCGCACTGTTGTAGCCGCTGAAGTTGGACACACCGGCACTGACGCTGCCGCCGAATTCACCGGTCGGCTGCTTGGTCACGATACTCACTGCACCGCCTTCGGTGTTGCGGCCGAACAGCGTGCCCTGCGGCCCCTTCAGCACTTCGATGCGCTCCACGTCGTAGAGCATGCTGCCCAGCCCCTGCGCACGGCCCATGAACACACCATCGACATAGATGCCGACGCCGGCATCGCGGGCCGGTTGGTTGGCGTCGCCGGAGGCACCGATGCCACGGATGCCGATGTTCAGCGCGGAACTGCGGGTAGCGAACGGCGTGACCCGCAGTGATGGGATGGAGCCATCGGACAAGCTGCCCAGCGAAATCGCGCTGCGGTCCTTCAGCGCTTCGGCATCGACCACCGATACCGAGATCGGGGTCTCCTGCAGGTTGGTGGCGCGTTTCTGCGCAGTCACCATCACCTGGTCAAGGGCGACCACGGTGCGCGCGGCATCGGCGGATGCCTCGGCGTCGGCGCTGGGACTGTCTTCGGCATGGGCCAGCGCCGGCAGTGCGGCGGCAATGGCGAGGGTGAGCAGCGGGCGGTGCAGCAGGGCGTGGCGCATCGGACTCATTCGCGGAAGGAGAAGGCCGGCGCAGTCTGGGAGGCGGGAATTACAAATGAATGACCGTTCATTCACACCTTTTGTGACGTACTATCCCGCCTCTGGACGCCCCGACTTCACGCAATGACGCCGAAAACCGCCGTAGCCGTACCCGCTGACGCCCATGCCGAAGCCCAGCGCCGGCGCATCCTCGACGCCGCACAGAAGTGCTTCATCACCCGCGGCTTCCATGCCGGCTCCATCGGCGATATCGCCGCCGAGGCTGGGATCAGCCAAGGGCTGATGTACCGCTATTTCGCCAACAAACGCGCCCTGATCCTGGCCCTGATCGAGCGCCAGCTGCGTCACGACCAGGCCTCGATCGGCGAGATGCCGGTGGCGTCCGATCTGATTGATGGGCTGCTGGAGTGCTACCAGCAATGGGCACGCGGCGAGGTGCTGCCGATCCACGGCAATGCCATTGCCAGCGTGGCCCTGTATGCGGAAATCAACGCCGAGGCACACCGCGACCCCGTGCTGGCCGAGGTGCTGCGTACCCATGACAAGCAGACCAGCGCCGCGATCCATGCCTGGCTGCGCCAGCGCGATGTCGATCAGGGCCGGATCGTGGACGAAGAGCAGATTGCAGGCCGCACCCTGCTGCTGCGGCTGCTGGTGGAAGGTCTGGCCATGCGCGCCGTGCGCGATCCCGACCTGCCGCCGGAACGGGTGCGGGCGCTGCTGGCCGATGCCATTGGGCGGGTGATGGGGTAGTGCCGGCCGCTGGCCGCAACTCCAAGGGCAGAACTGCCCTGACTGACTCGCATTAGTTCCAGGAAGTCATCATTGCCACGCCTGTAGCTTGCATTGGCGCAGTTGCATCAGTGCCAGTGCACATCAACATCCAAGCTGTGCTCGGTTCTTGGCCGCAGCGAACGATGCGGCTGCCTGCAAAGATCGAACATTCAAGCAAAGCGCCCTGCAGCCGATACTTCTTCTTGGAACTCCCCCCATGGAAGAACCAGATTGTCTTTCTCACCGCCCTACCCCTACACGACCCCGCCACCGCCCCGCCCACTTTGGCCAGCGATTTCAAAGTTGCTTGTTGAAATCTACACGCACAAGTGGCTGTTCCTGCTGCTCGGCACCCTCGTAATGGTCGCGTTCTTCTGGCGTGTTCGATATCTGCCTGCAATGACGCTGACCGACCTCGGGCTGGTTGCAATTGCCATTGTCGCATTCTCGGCTTTGATGATAGTTCTGCTCGTTGTTTACGCTTTGCTACCCGTCGCTTTGTTGCGCGAGTGGCATGCGGCCGGGGCCATCACAGACAAGCTCAGCCCCAGGAATAGCAATGGGCCTTGGGTTGCACCCACTGGACTCAGCTTGCTGCTGCTACTGGTGGGCGGCGTCATCGCTCTAATTTTCCTCTGGGCCGCGTTGTTCACTGAAACTGGCGAGCAAAATTTGTGGGCACTTCCGCTACTCCTGCTTCTTGGCGCGCTGCTTTCGTTCGCCCCTATCCTTCTAAAGCGCGATGCATCCAAGCCGGTCAGCCGCATCGCATGGTCATTGAGACTGGTTGCGTTCTCGACAGGGCTCTACCTCTTCTTCTTTCCTTTCTTGACCCTTGTAGTTTTCGGCACGCATTCAGCCGCAGAGAATCTAACCACCGCCGAACTGGTGTGTATCTATCTCGCGCTCCCTTTGCTCCACTTCCTCTTTCTGTCTCTTCGCGCTCTGCCCATGCAGCAGAGGCTTATCGCCGCATCTATTACAATCATCTATCTGCTCTCAATGGCAGGCACTATGTTCGAGGCACTTGATCGTGCTGCGGCGACGTTCCAACTGGGCCTGCGCCCGCATCAGAATGTTGTTGTATCAAGTGAAGGTTGCCGCATCGCCAAGGCCGCTTCGGTCATTGCTTCATGCAGCACGGTCCAAGGCTCAGGGAAGGAACTCTATGAGATTCACGATGTCTTCGTTCTCAATCGCCTTGGTAGCCACATGGTCATTGCAGAGTCCGGTTGGACGCCAAAGAAGCCATCTCGCTCTGTTCCGATCCCGGCCAGCGATGTGGTGACGTGGTACGCAACGCCTCCCTCGGCGACACCTTTGGCCGAGTATGCGCCACGTTCTTCGACGTCCCCTCCCAAGATCGCGCCAAAGGAAAAACTGCCCAAGAAAATGCATGGCAGCTGAAGCCACGGTGTCGGATGCACTTGCTCGGGGAAACGTCGACGGTGGGCGCAGCCCTTCTCGCCCCGCCACGCGGAGGCCGTCGACGTGCTGAGCACGGCCAGGCGCGGAGGATGAGCCACTCCGACTGTATCTACCCACACCCGAATGTCTGCCCCCACCGGTTCCCGTCTGGTCATCTACGCCGCCCTCGCGGGCAACCTGGCCATTGCCATCGCAAAGTTCATTGCTGCCGGCATCTCCGGCAGCTCGGCCATGCTCAGTGAGGGCGTGCATTCGCTGGTCGACACATTGAATGAACTCCTGCTCTTGTACGGCCTGCGCCGCGCCGGCAAGGCGCCAGACCCCGTGCATCCGTTCGGCTATGGCCGCGAGCTGTACTTCTGGAGCTTCATCGTCGCCCTGCTGGTGTTCGCCGCCGGCGCCGGTGTTTCGGCCTACGAGGGCATCCAGCACATCCGCCGGCCGGAGCCGGCCACCAACCACGCGTTGAGCTACAGCGTGCTGGGCATCTCCATCCTGTTCGAGGGGGCTTCGTGGTGGGTCGCGTTACGGGAGTTCCGGCGTACCAAGGGCAAACTGGGCTACTTCGAAGCCTTCCGTCGCAGCAAGGACCCGTCCACCTTCACCGTGCTGCTGGAGGATAGCGCGGCCCTGCTGGGCCTGGGTTTCGCACTGATCGGGCTCGTGGCTGCCCAGATGCTGGACATGCCGGTGCTTGATGGTGTGGCGTCGCTGTGCATCGCCGGCGTGCTTGCCGCCACCGCCTTTCTTCTTGCACGCGAAACCAAGGGACTGCTGGTGGGTGAGCCAGCCCATCCGGCGGTGGCCGAGCGGATCATGGCCGTGGCGGAAACCGACCCGGACCTGCGCCGCGCAAATGGCGTGACCACCATGCAGATGGGCCCCGAACAGGTCGTGGCCATGCTCAGCGCCGAGTTCGAGGATGACCGTAAGACACCGCAGATCGAGGCGTGCATCACCCGCATCGAATCAGCCGTGAAGCGTGAGTATCCGGAACTGGTGGCACTGTTCATCAAGCCGCAGACACCCGAGGTCTATGCCTCCCGCCGCGCCGCACTGGCCGTTCCGCCTGCGCAGGAATGACACTGCGTCTGCGCCCGTTTCACCTGTTTGGTGCCACAGTGCCATCACCGTTTACCCGAGCCTGCCTCTACCGTGCCGGATTGGTTGCCCGCCGCTCTTCAGATCCTCCCCCGCAGCTTCTACCGGCGCCCGCCCGTCGAGGTTGCGCCCGAGCTGCTCAACAAACTCCTGGTCCGTGACGATAGCCGGGCCGGTCGCATCGTTGAAGTCGAAGCCTACGCGGGCAGTGTCGATCCGGCCGCACACTCCTATCGCGGGCAGACCCCGCGCACGGCCAGCATGTTCGGCGAGGCCGGCCACCTGTATGTCTACTTCACTTACGGCATGCACTGGGGCAGCAACGTTGTCTGCGGCGAAGTGGGTGAAGGCGTGGCGGTGCTGCTGCGGGCCATCGAGCCGCTGGCGGGCCTGGAGCGCATGCGCGAACTGCGCCCCGCCGCGCGCCGCGACCACGATCTGGCCAGCGGGCCCGGCAAGCTCTCGCAGGCCTTCGGGCTGGACCGCAGCTTCGACGGCGCTGATCTGGTGACCGGCAACCACGGCATTGTCATCGCCAGCGATGGCGTGCCGCCGCCGGAGGATCCAGTGGTTGGGCCCCGCATCGGCATCACCCGCGCTGTTGATTTCCCCTGGCGTTGGCACATCCGTGATCACCGTCACGTATCGATCCAGCCACGTCGCGCTTCCGCCCCAGCGAGGAAACGATGATGACCCCGCTCGACAAACCATTGCGCCGCGAACTGCACATCGACGGCCAACCCTACACTCTCACCGTGGCCCCTGAGGGCCTCAAGCTGGTTGAGAAGGGGTGGCGCAAAGGCATCACACTGCGCTGGCAGGACCTGGTATCCGGAGACGCCGCTCTGGCCACCGCCTTGCAGGCATCGCTGCAACAGCACTGAGCCGGCGCGCCCACCTCACATCCGCATCACCCCGCCGTGGCGATACATAACGGCGCGTGCACTAGCTTAGCGCCAGACAGCCGCCGCAACCGCCCTCGCCACCCAGCCCTGAAAAGCGCCATGGACGAAGCCGAACGACTGCTCGAAATCGAACGACTGCACCTTTTGGATACGCCCCCGGAGCCGGTGTTCGATGCCATCGTCGCCGCCGCCCGCGCCGCCACCGGCATGTCCATGGCGTTGATCTCGGTGGTGGCCGACGAGCGCCAGTGGTTCAAGGCCAACATCGGGCTGGAAGGTGTCAGCGAAACCGCGCGCGAGATTTCATTCTGCACCCATGCCATACAGCAGGACACGCTGTTCGAGATTCCGGACGCGCGTCAGGACCCTCGCTTCTCTACCAATCCCCTGGTGACCGGCGGCCCGCGCATCCGTCACTACGCGGGCATCTCGCTGGGCTCGGCGCACGGCGCACGCATCGGAACACTGTGCCTGCTCGACCCGATGCCCGGCGTGCTGTCGCCTTCGCAACGCGAACTGATGGTGCATCTGGCCCGGGTCACCACCCAGGTGCTGGAGCAGCGCAGCACGCTGATGGCGCAGGTCGGCCAGGCCAAGGCCCTGCATCGCGAATTGAAGCGCAGCGAGGACTTCCTGGAGCGCACCAACCGCGCGGCCCGGGTGGGTGGCTGGGAAATGGACCTGGTCAGCAACGAGGTCCGCTGGACCCGCGAAACCAAGCAGATCCACGGCGTGCGCAGCAACTTCGAACCGACGCTCGAAACTGCGCTCTCGTTCTATCGCGAGGACAGCCGAAACATCATCCGCACGGCGGTGCAGCGTTGCATCGATGAAGGCACGTCGTGGGAGGTGCAGCTGCCGATGACCACCGCCGACGGACGAGCCATCTGGACCCGCGTGGTTGGAGGCCGGCAGCAGGTCGATGGCCGGCCGCGGCTGGTCGGGGCCATACAGGACATCACCGAGGAGCGCGCCGCGCTGGATGCACTGGAAGCAAGCGAAACCCGCTACCGGCGGTTGTTCCACTACAGCCTTGGCCTGATCTGCACCCACACGCTGGAGGGCGTGCTGACCTCGGTGAACCCAGCGGCCGTGCAGTCACTGGGCTTCGATGAGAGCTACATGATCGGGCGCAGCTTGTGCGACCTGATGCCGCCGGAGAAGCGGGCCGCGTTCAAGGCGTATCTGGAACGCATCGCAGTCAACCACACCGATGCCGGCGTCATCGAGCTGATCGCCGCCGATGGTACCCGGCATTTCTGGGCGTATCACAACGTGCTCGACAACGAGGCCACCCCACCCTACGTGCTCGGCCATGCGCAGGACGTCACCGCACTGCGGATGCAGGAACAGCAGTTGCGCGAGATGTCCTTCAAGGATCCCCTCACCCAGAGCTACAACCGCCGCTTCCTGCCCCGCCTGGACGAACTGATCGACCAGCCTTGGGCTTGCCTGATGTTCGATCTGGATCATTTCAAGCAGATCAACGACACCCAGGGCCATGCACGGGGTGACACGGTGCTGGTGGAGTTCGCCGCCTTCCTGCGCGCTCCACTGGGGTCAATGGAAAGCGTAGTGCGTATGGGTGGCGACGAGTTCATGGTGGTGCTGACTGCACCGGAACCGGGACGGCTGGCCGCGCTGGAGCAGTGGTATGCGCAGCATGCCGGGCAGTCACCCACACCCTTCTCGCTGGGCGCGACCCACCATGCACCCGGCGAGACGGTGGCCGACACCCTGCAGCGCGCCGACAGCCGTCTGTATCGCGAGCGTGCACGCGTGCGCACGCATCCGCGCCCCTCATCCTGAGGCTGCTCCTGTGGAGCCAAAGGCAACGGATCCTGCCGTTGCCTTCGGCTCCACAAATGCCCGCACCGGGCCTGCGCCTACTCCGCTGCCAGCGCCTGGATCGGATCCAGTTGTGCCGCGCTGCGCGCCGGGAAGTAGCCGAAGCCAAGCCCGATCGCAGACGAGCACGCCAGTGCAGCCAGCACCGGGCCCGCGGTGAACAGGAACGGCACACCCAGCGACAGCAGGCTGGACAGCACACCCACGCCGAATGCGAACAGCACCCCCAGCACACCACCGAACAGGCAGATCAACACCGCTTCAATCAGGAACTGGCGCAGGATGTCCCCTTGCCGCGCGCCCACCGCCAGCCGCACGCCGATCTCGCGCACGCGCTCCTTCACCGAGACCAGCATGATGTTCATCACGCCCACGCCGCCGACCACCAGCGCCACCGCCGCAATCGCCGAAACCAACGCAGCCATGGTCTGGCTGGACTTCATCACCGCCTTGCGGATCTGGTCGGCGTTGTAGATGAAGAAGTCACGACGGCCATGCAACCGCTCCAGCTCGGCTCCCAGCGAGGCTTCGGCGGCGTTGGTGGGCACGTCGTCGCGCACACGCACCGTGATGCTCTCCAGGCGCTCGCTGCCCAGCAGCCGCGAGGCCGCCGAGGTATACGGCACGTAGACCGTCGGGGTTGCACCGCCAGCGAACGCATTGGCCCCGACCACACCGATCACCTCCACCGGCATGCCGCCCAGCAGCACCGTGCTGCCGATCGGGCTGCCGCTGAACAGCGCTTTGGCCGCCTTCTGGTCGACCACGCCCACGGCACGGTGCGCATCCACTTCGGCGTCGGTGAAGAAGCGGCCGGCCTTCAACCGCAGCCCACGCACGCGCGGCATGTCGGCGCCTACGCCCAGCACTTGGGTGTTGGCACGCCGATTGCCTTGCAGCGCCGCCACCGATCCGCTCAGGTTCGGGCTCACGCTGTCCACGTAACTCAACGCCGCAAGATGGTCCGCATCGCCCACCACCAGCGTCTCGATCTCCGCCGAGCGCGGGTCACCGAAATCCGAGCCCGGGAAGATCTCCAGCGTACTGGCGCCCAGTTCGTTGATCTGTGATTCAACCTGCGCCTGTGCACCCTTGCCCAGCGCAACCACGGTCACCACGGCCGCGACGCCGATGATGATCCCGAGCATGGTCAGCAGCGTGCGCAGGCGATGGGCCAGCATCGAGCGCACGGCCATGCGCGCGGCTTCGCGAATCGCATCCATGCTTGCGCGGCGCTCGGTGACCGGCGACACGCCGCGTTCGGTCCCGGGTGTTTCAGCCACAGCACGCGATCCCCGCTCGCCGCGGTCGGTCACCACCCGGCCGTCGGCGATCTCGATCACCCGCGCCGCGTTGGCGGCAATCGCCGCATCATGCGTCACCAGGATCACCGTGTGGCCCTGTGCATGCAGGCGCTTCAGCTCGGCCATCACCTGCTGGCCACTGGCGTGATCGAGCGCGCCGGTGGGTTCATCGGCCAGCACGATCGCGCCGCCGTTCATCAGCGAACGGGCAATGGACACGCGCTGCTGCTGGCCGCCGGACAGCTGGCTCGGCCGGTTCGCCATGCGTTCGCCCAGCCCAAGTGTTTCCAGCAGCGTGCGTGCACGGGCAGTGCGCACGTCCGCCTCCACGCCGGCATAAACTGCCGGCAGCGCCACGTTCTCGGTGGCACTCAGGTTCTCCATCAGGTTGTAGCGCTGGAAGATGAAGCCGAAATGCTCGCGGCGCAGGCGTGCCAGCGCGTCCGGCGCCATCTGCTCGGTGGCCTCGCCGTTCACGCGGTAGCTGCCCTCGGTCGGCCGGTCCAGGCAGCCAAGGATGTTCATCAGCGTGGACTTGCCCGAGCCCGAGGGACCAATGATGGCGATGAACTCGCCGGCATCGACGCGCAGCGACACGTCCTTCAGCACCACCACCTCGCCGGCGGCCGAGCGATAGGCGCGCGATACGCCATGCAGTTCAAGCAGTGCGTCGGCCATGCTCACATCCCCAACAGGCTGGCGGCTTCTGGTTCAGCGCCGCTGGATGCCTGGCCGACCACCACGTTCTCGCCCTCGCGCAGGCCGGACAGGATCTGCACGGCGGTGGCGGTGCGCAGGCCGGTCGTCACCGCACGCTGCTGGGGGCGGCCCTTGGTGTCCACCACGCGCACGGTTCCACGGCTGCCGTCCTTGCCATCCGAATCGACCAGCGCCGTCAATGGCACCTGCAGCGCGTTGGCGACCCGCGCCAGCTGCAGGGTCACCTTCACCGTCATCGAGGGCTTCAGCTTCAGGCCGGGATTGGCCACGTCGAACAGGCCGGCGTAGTACACCGCCTTCGGCGTCTGCGCAGAGCCACCCGCATTGCCGGTGGCGACGTCGGCAATCGAGGACGGCGCCGGTTCCAGCTGCTGCAGGTGGGATTCATAGCGGCGGCCGCTCGGCCCCAATGTCGAGAACCACAGCGGTTGTCCCGGTGCCACCAGCTCGACATCAGCCTCGGCGATCTCGGCACGCACGGTCATTGTATCCATCTGCGCCAGCATCACGATCGTCGGCGTGGTCTGCATCGAGTTCAGCGTCTGCCCGGCCTTGGTGACAATGGCCACGATGTAGCCATCGCTGGGCGACACAATGCGGGTATAGCCCAGGTTGATCCGTGCGGTTTCGACTTGGGTCACGGCCTGGTCGATCTGCGCCTGCAGCGCGGCCACCTCCGAACGCGCCGCATCACGTGCCACGCGCGCGGCTTCGAAACCTTCCTGTGACACCAGGCGCGATGCCACCAGCTGCGACTGCCGCTGGTAAGCACGACTGGCCTGCGCATAGCGGGCCTGGCTGGCGGCATGCTGGGCGCGCAGCGTGTTGGTGGCCGCCTCGGCACTGCGCAGCGCGATACGCTGCGGCTGCGAATCGACCTCGGCGATCAGGTCACCGGCCTGTACGCGCTGGCCCAGCACCACATGCAGGCGCTTGACCTGGCCGGACACCTGCGCACCCACCGCCACCAGCTCCTTGGGATGGACCCGGCCGACCGCCTGTACGGTCTTCTCCAGATCCGCCACCCTTGCCGGCGCGGTGATCAGCGCGGCATCATCGCCGCCGGCAAACGCCCACCATCCAGCGCCGGCGGCCAATGTGGCCACAGTAGCGGCAATGATCCAGGTCCTGCGGTTGCTCATCGAAACGCCCGGCTGCGTGCAGTCGCCCAGTGCGACCGCCGAAACCGCAGTCTGGAAGCCGCGGATGGACGTTTCTTGGAGCCACTGTGGAGATTTCATGGAGGCGCGGCAGCCGTTCAGGCACCAGCCCCGCGCCTGAATGCTGCGGCCTGCGTCCACGCAATCTCGACACAATCTCGACCGAGTCTCCATCAACGGTCGCTAGCCTCGTCGGCCTCGCCGACTGCCCGCCTGCCGTGTCCCTTTCCCATCCAGACCTGCCACCCATCGATGTGCGCCGTGCCTACCTTGCGTGGTGTGCGCCTTCGCCGTGGTTGATCGCCGTCGTGTTGGCATCGACCACCAGCTGGATGCTGGCCGCGCCGGATCCGTTACCCCCGCTGCTGGCGGGCTTTGGGGCGGCCGCCCTGGTGGGGTTCCGCAGCGATGGGCCCGGTGGCACTGGCCGTTCCGGCGCACCCGCGTCGCTGGCGCTGATTGGTCTGGCGGTCTGGGCGGCAACGCACCCGGTCGCCGACGCCACCCTGCATCTGCTGCTCGCCCTAGCCACTCTCGTGGTCGTCGCCCTGCTGGCACTACGTCTGCGCGCCATCCTGGGCATGGCCTTGCGGCTGCAGGCCCGGGTAGATGCCACTCCCATGGCATCGCGCTGGAGCAAGCTGCCGGCGGCGGTGTCCACCCTGATGCTGCAGCAGCTGCGCGGCGCAGGTGCAGTGGAACCGAGTCTGCGGCGCACGCTGGTGCTGGCCACCCTGGCCTGGGCTGCCAACGAAGAGGCGCAGGACATGCAGTGCCGACGATGACCCTGCCCCAGATCCCGCCCTTGCCCACCCCTGCCCCGAACCCGCAGCACGCAATGAAACACGATCTCCGTACCCGACAGGCACCGTTGGTGCTGATTGCCGAAGATGAGGGCGAAATCGCCGACATCCTCAATGCCTATCTGGCCCGTTCCGGCCTGCGCAGCGCCCGCGCCGCCGACGGTGAGGCGGCACTCGCCAGCCACCGCCAACTGCGTCCGGACCTGGTGCTGCTGGATGTGCAGATGCCAAAACTGGATGGCTGGCAGGTGCTGAGCGAACTGCGACGGATCGGCAACACCCCGGTCATCATGCTCACTGCGCTCGACCAGGACGTGGACAAGCTGACCGGCCTGCGCGTGGGCGCCGACGACTACGTGGCCAAGCCGTTCAATCCGGCCGAGATCGTCGCCCGCATCCAGGCCGTGCTGCGCCGGAGTTCCCGGCCCCTGGTCGAAGCGCCCAACGGGCTGATCCGCCAAGGGCCCTTCGAGATCGACCTGCGCAGCCACGAGGTGACCGTGCGCCATGGCGAGCAGGTGCACGAGCTGAACTTCACCCTCACCGAGTTCCGGCTGCTGGTGCATATGGCACGCGCGCCGCGGCAGGTGCATGCGCGGGTGGATCTGCTGCATGCCTGCCTGCCCGAAGGCGATGCGCAGGAACGCACCGTCGACAGCCATGTCAGCAAACTGCGGCGCAAGCTGGAGGATGTCGGTGTGATCGGCATTCCCGCCACCATTCGCGGCGTCGGCTACCGCTTCTTGGACTGAATGATGAACCCCAAAGGCAAGAGCATCGGCCGCCAGATCACGCTGTCCATCACGGTCGCCTCGCTGTGCTCGACGGTGCTGTCGATCAGCGGCTTCTACCTGTTCTATTACCTCATGGAGGTGTTCTATCCGCGCTGGTACGACGAGCCGGAAACGATCATGCCGTCCGGGCTGGAATGGCTGTGGATCGGATTGACCGCCACCGTGGTCGTCATCTTCGCCACGCTGGTCGCCTCGCGCCTGACCCGGCGCATCATCACGCCGTTGAACTCGGTGGCCGAAAGCCTGCGCCGGGTCGCCAGTGGCGATCTGGAAGCACGTGCACGCGGTGGTGATACCACGATGGCCGAAGCGGCCACGCTGGTCAGCGATTTCAACTCCATGGCAGAACGGCTGAGCCGGATGTCCGAGAACCGGGTGTTCTGGAACGCGGCGATCGCGCATGAACTGCGCACGCCGATGACCATCCTGCGCGGCCGCCTGCAGGGCATCGCCGAAGGCGTGTTCGAGCCGGGGCCTGAGCAGTTCAACAGCATGCTCACCCAGCTGGAAGGCCTGACCCGCATCATCGAGGACCTGCGCGTGGTCAGCCTGGCCGAGAGTGGCCACCTGGATCTGCGCCTGCAGCGCAGCGATGTCAGTGTGCAGGTGGCCGCGGTGGTTGAAGCGATGTCCGAGGCACTGACCGAGAGTGGTTTCTCGGTGACATTGGACGCACGACCTTCGCTGGCCGACTGCGATCCTGCACGCATCCGCCAGGCAGTACTGGCACTGCTGGAGAACGCGCGTCGCCATGCCATTCCCTGCCCGCTGCGGGTGTACGTGACGCTGGCAGAAGGCCATTGCACCGTCACGGTGGAAGATGGCGGCCCCGGTGTGTCGGACGACCTTCGCGACAGCATCTTCGAAGCCTTCCAGCGCACGGATGTCTCGCGTTCGCGGCAGAGTGGTGGCTCCGGGCTTGGCCTGGCCGTGGTGCGTGCGATTGCCGTGGCCCATCACGGAACAGCGCTATGCCGGGCCACCGAACGTGGTGGCAGTGCCTTCGAAATCCGCTGGCCGGTGCATGCCCGCCGTTGAGGCGGTAGACACTGCCCTGGTAGCGGCCCACCTTGGTGGACATTCGCATCGCTGAACGGCGCCGGTTTCTCCACGCAATCTCCATCGTCCCTCCATGCCTTCTCCAAAGGGCTGCAGATACTGGGCGCGATCCGGGAGATGGCAGGCACCCGTCCCCTGCCCTGACTCCTACCCACCCAGGCATCCCCATGCAACCCCCACACGATCCGGCGGCC
This sequence comes from Stenotrophomonas genospecies 3, assembly GCF_054473855.1. Lineage (NCBI taxonomy): Bacteria > Pseudomonadati > Pseudomonadota > Gammaproteobacteria > Lysobacterales > Lysobacteraceae > Stenotrophomonas > Stenotrophomonas genospecies 3. Next base: position 300,931 of record NZ_JBTMUR010000002.1, on the reverse strand, counting down.
GCCGCCGGCAGCATCGGCCAGCAGAACGCGGCCGCCACTCTCAAGGCCATCCTGCGCACCTACCCCTGGCAGCTCACCGGCACCTTTTCCCTGGTGGCGCTGGAAAATGCGCTGCTGCTGGCGTATCCGCTGTTTGCCGGCTTCGCGGTGGACGCGATCATCCGCGGCAACATCGGCCACGCAATCTCCTACGCCGGCGTGGTACTGCTGTTCTGGCTGGTCGGTGCTGCCCGCCGTGCGGTCGATACCCGTACCTTCACCCGCATCTATGCCGACCTGGCGGTGAACGTGGTGCAGGCGCAGCGCAAGCTGGGCCAGGCCACCTCCACCTCGGCCGCACGCGTGGTGCTGGCCCGTGAGTTCGTCGACTTCTTCGAAAAGCACGTACCGATCATCGCCACCGCGCTCGTATCAATGTTTGGTGCGGCGGTGATGCTGCTGGTGATCGAACCGCTGGTGGGCGCCGCGAGCCTGATCGCCCTGCTCGGCGCAGTGTTGTTGATGCCGTCGTTCGCACGCCGCAACGAGCAGCTGCATGGACGCCTGAACAACCGGCTGGAACATGAGATCCGCCTGGTCGACCGGGTCAGTCCCTCGGTGCTGCGTCGCCACTACACCACGCTGTCGCGGCTGCGCATCCTGCTCTCGGACCGAGAAGCTGGGGCCTTCGTGGTGGTGGGTGCGGCGGCGGCGGTGTTGTTCGCGCTGACCATCGGCCGTCTCGCCACCACCGACGGGGTTACCCCGGGTCATGTGTATGCGGTGATGACCTATCTGTGGACGTTCGTCGGCAGCCTGGATGATGCACCGTCGATGGTGGATCAGCTGGCGCGGTTGAAGGACATCGGCCGCCGCGTCAGCCCGGGCATGGAAGACGCGGAGCACAAGGATGCCGCGTGACCGGTAGATGCCCACCTTGGTGGGCAACGATGTATCGCGGCGCCAACCAAGGTTGGCGACTACCGGGGCAACGGCGCCAACCAGGATTGGCGGTTACCTCGTGGAAGGACATCGGCCGCCGCGTCAGCCCTGGCATGGAAGATGCGGAGCACAAGGATGCCGCGTGACCGGTAGATGCCCACCTTGGTGGGCAACGATGTATAGCGGCGCCAACCAAGGTTGCCGACTACCGGCGCAACGGTGCCAACCAGGATTGGCGATTATCTAGCGGAAGGACATCGGCCGCCGCGTCAGCCCGGGCATGGAGGATGCTGAGCGCAAGGACGCCGCTTGACCGGTAGACGCCCACCTTGGTGGGCACCGACACATCGCGGGGCCAACCAAGGTTGGCGACTACCGGGGCAACGGTGCCAACCAGGATTGGCGGTTACCTCGCGCCTGCCATGCGCCCGCACATCGCCAATGCACCGATGATCAACGCTTCCATGCTGCGGTCGAACTCGGCCTCCTGCGCCTTCCGATCCAGCGGGCGTCGCGTGGTATCCACCACCGCATGCCGCGAGTACACGGTGTCGGCCAACGCCACGGCGTGATACGCCACGGTCGACAGCAGCCACGCTGCCTGCTCCAGCGGCAGATCGTGCACGCGACTGAACTCGGCATGGTGGCGCTGGATGCGGGCCAGCATCTCCGGCGTCTTCGCGCCGTGGCTGACCAAGAAGGGCGCCAGGCCCGGATTCCCGTCCACCAGCGTCCGCAGTGAACGTTGGAACGCACGCAGATCCTCCTCGATGCTGCGCCGGCCAGCGGCATCCAGTGCCGGTGCCTGCCAACGCTCGAAGATCGCCTCGGCCACCAGCTCGCGCAGTGCCGCCAGATTCGCCACATGCTTGTACAGCGCGATGTGGCTGACCCCCAGCGCCGCCGCCACGCCCACGAAGCTCAGCCCCGGCAGCGTCATGGCAATGCCGGCGTCGGCGATGCGCTCGCGGGTGATGCTGGGCGGTCGCCCACGGGCAGCGGTCTTTTTCGGTGCAGCCATGCGGTAACGGTTCCTGCGCGGTGCGCGGGCAAGGGCTGTCATGGTGGTCCGCAGCGACGCCGCGGTCAACGCGTCGCTGCGGTCCGTGGACAGGCCCCGGTTGCGGCGCGATCAATTTAGTTTACTATGATGTAACTAATTAGCATTTGCAGTGTCCAGGATCGTTGTCGATGTCCGCGTCCCCCACTTCAATCACCCCGGCCGGGCCGCTGCGCGGCGCCGACCATGATCGCGGCCTGCAGGCGCTGCAGGTCCAGGTGGTCGCGGTTGCACAGCCGTGCGCCAGCCTGCTGCGCCTCGTGGTCCAGCTGCCGGAACATGCAGAACTCGCGCCCTGGCAGCGTGCCAACACCGCCGTGCGCATCCAGCTCGGCGCCACGTTCGGCGATGTGTCACGGATCTACACCGTGCGCAGCCTCGATCCCAACACCCGCCAGTTCACCCTGGACGTAGTGCTGCACGAGGCGCCGGGGCCGATGCTGGCCTGGGTACGTGCGCTGCGCCCCGGTGATGCCTTCGTTCTGACCGGACCGCGCCCCCATCTGCAGGTACCGCAGCGCGAGGGCACCTGGGCCCTCCTGTTCGCCGACCCAAGCGCCATCCCTGCTCTGTTTGCACTGCTGCAGCAGTGGCCGGCCGACCTGCGCGCAGAGGTCTGGATCGCCTCGGATGATGCATTCCCGGTAGACGAACTGCCCGCCATTGAAGGTGTCCGCGTGCTCCGCCTCGCCACCGGTGACGTGCCGCTGCTGCAGCAGGCGCGCCAACTGCTGCCGGAACCCGGCAGCACGGTCTGGGCGGCCGGCGAGCGAGAGGAAATGCGTGCCCTGCGCCGCCACTTCATCGAAACCGTCGGCCTGCCACGCAGCGACGTTGCCGTGGCCGGCTACTGGAAACGTGGCGAGACCACCACCGAGACCGACCAGCGTCGCCGCCGCAACTACGAGCGCGTGCTGGCACGCGGCGGTGGCCTGCAGGACCTCGACGACCTCGCCGACGATATCTGATCCACCCCGCAGTATCCGCGCCCCGCGCTTCGTTCCACCCAGCCACAGATCGCCCACGCACCTCGCGTGCAGCACTGCCACACCGGCAGTGCCGTGCCCTCTGCCAGCCATTCCACAGCCCGCGTCGTCCTGCCCCTGCAGGTCACAGACGGCGCCGTGCTGGCCGATCGCACGACCCACCACACGAGAACCGCCATGTCCCTCCCCCTGCGAACCCTGCCCCTCCCACGCCGCTCGGCGCTGTCTCTGGCCGCCCGTGCGGCGTTGCTGCCCACCCTGCTGATCGCCACCGCCGCACACGCCAACGATGCACCCGATGGCGCCCGCCAGTTGCCCACCGTGAACGTGCGCGCCGACAAGACCGCACCCACCGATACCTACGCTGGCGGCCAGGTCACGCGCGGCAGCGGCGTCGGCCTGCTCGGCGAGCTCGCCTTCATGGACACGCCGTTCAACACCACCCGCTACACCGCCGAATTCATCGACAACATCCAGGCGCCGGACCTGGTGCGGGTCATCGCACTGACCGACCCCAGCGTCTACAACAGTGGCTCCAGTGGTGGCATCACCGACTACTTCAACATCCGCGGTTTCGGTGTCGCCTCGTCGGATATCGGCTTTGGTGGCCTGTACGGGCTGATCCCCTACTACCGCGTCACTCCCGAACTGGCCGAGAGCATCGAAGTGCTGAAGGGCCCGTCCGCGCTGCTCAACGGCATGCCGCCCGGTGGCTCGGTGGGCGGTGCGGTTAACGTGGTACCCAAGCGTGCAGGCGACACACCGCTGACCCGCTTCACCGCCAGCTACGGCAGCGACGCGCAGTGGCGCGGTCACCTGGATGTCGGCCGCCGCTTCGGCGCGGACAAGCAGTTCGGCGTACGCCTCAATGCCGTGCATCGCGACGGCGACACCGCCACCGACCACCAGCAGCACAAGACGCAGCTCGCATCGCTCGGCCTGGACTGGCGTGGTGAGCGCTCGCAGGTGTCGCTGGACCTGTTCAGCAGCCGCGACCATGTGGATGGCCTCAACCGTGGCGTCTCGCTGGCGCCCGGCCTGGCCGTGCCCCGCCCGCCGAAAGCCAGCACCCTGTTTGCACCGGACTGGACCTTCAGCACCGTCAAGGACCAGGCCGCCGCACTGCGCTGGTCGTTCGACATCAATGACCACCTGCAGGCGCATGCCAGCTACGGCCACGGCCATACCGATTTCGACTCCATCGCCAGTGCCACCACGCTGATCACCAACACCGCCGGCGACTTCCGCAACAACTTCGCCCACCAGCGCTTCATCTACAGCAAGGACACCGCCGAAGCCGGATTGTCGGCGCGTTTCCGCACCGGCGCGGTCGATCATGCGCTGGCGATCAGTGCGGCCTGGTACCAGCACGACCAGAAGTTCGGCTTCAAGCGCAACCTGCTGGCCCGCGATTGGGTAACCAATATCTACAACCCGCAGTGGGGCCCTGCCATCGACCGCAGCTTCAGTGATGCGTCGCTGCCGAAGACCGCGGAAGTGCGCACCACCAGCTTCGGCATCGCCGATACGCTGTCCTTCATCGATGATCGTGTGCAGCTGACCCTGGGCCTCCGTCACCAGACCGTGCTCAGCGATACATTCGATGGCGGCACAGGCAAGCGCACCGCACGCTACGACGCCAGCGCCAACACCCCGGCCGGTGCACTGCTGTTCAAGGCCAGCGACCGCCTGTCACTGTATGCCAATTACATCGAAGGCCTGAGCCAGGGCAGCACCGCCCCGGCAACCGCCGCCAATGCTGGCGACGTGTTCCCGCCCTACAAGACCCGCCAGCGCGAGGCCGGTGCCAAGTTCGACTTCGGTCGCCTGGCCAGTGTGTTGAGCGTGTACGAGATCGAGAAGCCCGGCTCCTATACCGACCCGACCACCAACGTGTTCTCGTTCGGCGGGCAGCAGCGTAACCGAGGCGTGGAATGGACCGTGTTCGGCCAGGCCACCGAACAGCTGCGCGTGCTCGGTGGCATCGGCTGGCTGCAGCCGAAGCTGACCCGTACCCAGGGCGGTATCAACGAAGGCCGCCTGGCGACGGCCACACCGCAATGGCAGGGCAAGCTGGGCGTCGAATGGGATGTGCCGACCGTGGCCGGCCTCACCCTCACCGGCAACGCGGTCAGCCTGTCCAAGGGCTACATCACTGCTGACAACAGCCAGTGGGTGGCGGGCCGCACCGTATTCGATCTCGGTGCCCGCTATGCGACGCAAGCGGCCGGCCATCCGCTGGTACTGCGTGCCACCGTGCAGAACGTGACCAACAAGGCGTACTGGGCCGGCAGCCTCGGCTCCGGGCTGGGCACGCCGCGCACCGCCCTGCTGTCGGCCACCGTCGATTTCTGATCCTCGTTTCAAGGGCGCCACGCCATTGCGCGTGGTGTCCTGGAGAAGTGCTTTGACCGTTTCCCGTACCGCCTCCGTGCTGACCTGGCTGCCCCTGGTCTCACGCATCATCGCCGCGTTGTTCGGCGGCTATGTGCTGGCCGCACTGTGCAGCATCGCGGCACTGGCGCTGCCCATTGATGGTCGCCAGGCCGTGTTCACCGGCATGCTGGCCAGCTTCCTGCTGTACGCCGGCGCCGTGGTCTGGGTGTTCGCGGTGCGCTCGGCGTGGCGCGCGTGGCTGGGCCTGATCGTCGCCGCGCTTCCGCTGTGGCTGGTTGCACAGATGGTCGGCAACGGAGGCGCTGCATGAGCACGGTCGATCGCACTCCCAAGCCACGCGGCATCCGCCAGACCATGTCCGACCTGCATATCTGGGTCGGGCTGCTGGCCGGCTGGATACTGTACGCGATGTTCCTCACTGGCACTGCCAGCTACTTCCGCGACGAGCTCTCGCGCTACACCCGCCCGGAAATCGCCACACCGTCCACGTTGCCGGACGCCGCCACGGTCGCGCAGCGTACCGTCACGGCGATCATGGCCGACACGCCTGCGGCCAGCCAGATCAACCTGGGCCTGCCGAGCACGCGCATGCCGTGGGTGTCGGCGATGTGGGCCAGCCCGGGTGGAAGAGGCCGACATGGTTTCGACTCGGGCCTGTTCGACGCCAGCACCGGCGCGCCGCTGCAGGCACGCGACACCGGCGGCGGCGACTTCTTCTACGCCTTCCACTTCAACCTGCACTACATGCCGGCCATGTGGGGCCGCTGGATCGTCGGCCTGTGTGCGATGTTCATGCTGGTGGCCATCGTCAGCGGCGTGATCACCCACAAGAAGATCTTCGCCGACTTCTTCACCTTCCGCTGGGGCAAGGGCCAGCGCTCATGGCTGGATGGGCACGCGGCGCTGTCGGTGCTCGGGCTGCCTTTCCATTTCATGATCACCTGGAGCGGGCTGGTGATGCTGGCGGTGCTGTACATGCCGTGGGGCCTGGCCAAACTGCCGGACAAGCGCCAGCAGGCCGAGGTGGTCAGCGAGATGCGCCTGTTCCTGCCACCGCAGAAGGCCGCGGGGCACACCGCTCCACTTACTGACATTGGCGCACTGGTGCGGCAGGCCGAGCAGCGCTGGGGAGCCGGCGCGGTGGGCAGCGTGCAGGTGCAGAACCCGGGCGATGAGAACGCGCGTGTCGCTGTTGTACGCGCGCAGTCCAGCCGCGTTTCGACCACGCCGAACTATCTGCTGTTCGACGGCAGCGGTGGGCAGCTGCTGCAGGTCAAGGAACACTCGGGCGTTGCCGCCGATACCCAGGGCGTGCTGTATGGCCTGCACCTGGGACGCTTTGCCGACGCTGCGCTGCGCTGGCTGTACTTCATCGTCAGCCTGGCCGGCACGGCCATGGTCGGCACTGGGCTGGTGCTGTGGACGGTGAAGCGCCGTGCGCAGCTGCCCGATCCGCAACGACCGTACTTCGGCTTCCGTCTTGTCGAGCGACTCAACATTGCCACGGTCGCCGGCCTGTCGGTGGCGATGACCGCCTACCTGTGGGCGAACCGCCTGCTGCCCGTTGCCATGGACGCGCGCGCGGCGTGGGAGGTGCATGTGTTCTTCCTGGTCTGGGCGGGCATGTTCGTGCATGCAACGCTGCGCACACCGAAGCGCGCATGGATCGAACAGTTCCTGCTGGCGGCGTTGCTGCTGGCGCTGCTGCCGGTGCTGACCGCGGTGACCACGCCGCATCCGCTGTGGCGCACGCTGGCCTCGGGCGATTGGGCGTTCGCAGGGACCGACCTGACCCTGCTGGCATTGGCCGCCCTGCACATACTTCTGGCCTGGCGCACCTGGCGGCATGCGCCGAAGGTGAAACGCGCCCGGCCGTCTGCCGCGTCACGCACTGCGGCACCGGAGGCCAGCGCATGATCCACGTCATTCTGTTCGTGTTGTCGCTGGCCGCGTTCGCCTGCCTGGCACTGGCGATGGAGCGTCATCAGCGGGACGTATTGCGTCGTGTGCTGAGCGCGCAGGCAACCCAGCAGCTGCGCGCGATTGGCTGGGCGCTGCTGGTGTTCAGTACCGTGTTTGCCATGCGCGGGTTGGGCGTGGGTTTCGGTCTGGCTGCGCTGTCCGGTCACACCAGCGTTGCCGCGGGCGTGGTGGTGTTGGCGATGGTGGTGCATGGGCGGTGGAATCGGTAGATGCCCGCCTTGGTGGGCATTGATGAAAGCGACGCCAACCAAGGTTGGCGACTACCGGGCTTGAGCGGCGCGGCTTTGGTAGCTGCCCACCTTGGTGGGCAACGATGGAAGCCAGCGCCAACCAAGGTTGGCGACTACCGGGCCTGAGCGGCGCTGCTTTGGTAGCTGCCCACCTTGGTGGGCACCGGGAGCGATAGGTGCCAATTCGCCGCTCGGCTCTACAGAAAAGCTGCCATGCGCTGCAGCTCATCTTCCAACGCGCCACGAAATACCTTGTCGCGGGCCAGTGACTTGCCGGCGTAGCCCACGCTGGACGCCAGTTCACCGTCTCGCACGCTGAGATTGGCCCAGCCCACTACCCGGTCGTGCCACAGCACCGGCAGTGCGTAGTAGCCGTACTGGCGCTTCGGCGCAGGCGTATACGCCTCGAACTTGTAGACCCAGCCCCACAGCAGCTCGAAGCGGCGGCGGTCCCACACCACCGGGTCGAACGGGGCCAGCAGCCGCACCTGTTCGTCCGGCGCATGCCGGCGCGAGCGCGGGTTCTCGTAGGCAGGCCAGTACCAGGTGGTGCCCTCCAACGTACAGCTGGCCAGCTTCTGCTTGGCCAGATTCAACGCCTGCCGGGTCTGCTCGGCCAGATGCGGTGCACCGTAGCCCAGCAGGCGCACCAGGTAGGTCAGGCTGGCCGATGGCAGTGGCGCGTACTTGCGCACCACCAGGTCAATCAGGGCGGCGGCGCGTTCAATCTGTGCCTGCTCGCTGGCATCGACTTCCGCGTGGTCGGCCACCGCGTAGATGCGCGTACCGCTGTCGCGCCGCTGCACGCGCAGCAGGCCACGGTAATGCATGCCATCCAGCAGGTGCGTGCTGGCATTGCTGGTGCCGCCCCAGTAGTTGGTCACCCGGCCATGCGCGAACGCCTGGTCGACCTCGCGTGGGTGCACGCTGCCGCGCTCGCGCACGAAAGCCAGCACGTCCGCCGCGCGGCGCTGGGTCTCGGTGTCCCATTCGCGCTTGGACACGCGCGGGTGCATCAGCGCCAGATGTTCGCGCGGCAGGAAGCCGTAGTTCACCAGGCAATCCTCTTCCACTGGCAGGCGCGCATAACGCCGCTCCAGATCACCGGCACGGTAGTCCTTCACCCGATGGCGCAGGGTCAGGTCCTGCGCACGCGCGGGCGCACGGATCGGATCGGCCTGCACGAAGCCCAGGCGACGGATCGCGGTCAGCAGCGTGGTGGGCTTGAACAGCGTGCGCGCCACCGCGTGGCGGCGCAGATCATCGAGGGTGGGCGTGGCAGGCATGGCCGCATTGTAGATCCACGCCATGCATGGAGGGGGCCGTGGCGAACCGTGCAACCGCATCCACGCATGGCGTGGATCTACCGAAGTTCCAACACCTCCAGCGAACCGATCACCAGCGCACGCATGCCCTGCTTGAACTCGGTGATCACCTGGCCCTCTTCGTCGTCGGCAATCCCGTAGACCGTGTCCGCACCGGCAATGCAGTAGAAAGCAATCGTGGCCAGCAGCCAGCGCGCCTTGTCCAGCGGCAGGCCGAACACCTCGGCCACATGGGCTTGGTGCGAGGCGATCTTCTCCAGCATCGGCGTGGTTGCCACCGAACGGCGCAACAGGTACGGCGGTAGTCCGGGGTGCGCTTTCACCACCTCGCACAGCGATTCCACGAACCCCAGCAGGTAAGCCTGCAGCCCGCCCGGTGCATCGGCCGACGCGCGCGGAATCTGCCAGCGCTGGAACACCGTATCGGCCACCAGACGCTTCAAGGCCTCCAGGTTGGCCACACGCTTGTAGAGCGCGGCCTGGGTCACCGCCAGTTCGGCGGCCACGTTGGCCATGGTCAGGTTCGGCAGGCCCAACGTGATGCCGATGTCGGCCAAGCGATCGGGGGTGATGGTGGGCGGACGGCCACGGGCCGACGCCGGGGTTTCAGGGTGCATGTTCATACCGTAGTGAGGGTGCCAGCAAAGGGACCCTCTTGTCCGCTTCATATGGTTTAGTTTAATTTACTCAACTAATTCGGAATGCGTGTGGTTCGCAACCCCGCCGCCGTCCGCAATCGAGCCCATGGCTCACTTCCCGCCAGGTCCCCACCCAGCCGACAACCCTGCGCCGCGCCCTCCCCCGTGCTTGCCGTCGGCAGCGCGCCAGGCGCGCTCGCACCTGCGATTCACAGGAACCTGGCATGACCGTGTACCACCTTTCCTCCCCGCTGCAGCGTGCAGCGGCCGCCGCGACCCGCGTGCATCCGCATCCGCCGATGGCCCGGCGCTACCGGGTGTCGGCCCTCGCGCTGGGGCTGCTGGCATCGTCTGCCGCGCTGGCCGACTCCGCACCATCCACCCTGCCCTCTGTGCAGGTGCAGGAACAGCGCCGGGTCACTGCAGACTATGCGGGCGGCCAGGTGGCCGCCGGCAGCCGCGTCGGCCTGCTTGGCGACAAGGACTTCATGGACACGCCGTTCAGTACGGTCAGCTACACCGAAGCCTTCATCCGCGACCGTCAGGCCAAGGACCTCACCGACGTCATTGCCGCCACCGACCCCACGGTGTTCAGCAACGGCGTCACCGGCGCCTGGAGCGAGAACTACGCCATCCGCGGCTTCGCCTCCAGCACCAGCGATACCACCTTCAACGGCCTCAACGGCATGGCGCCGTACTACCGCACCTCGCCGGAAATGTTCGAGCGCATCGAGGTGCTGAAGGGCCCGTCCGCTCTGCTCAACGGCATGCCGCCGGGCGGCTCGGTCGGTGGCAGCGTCAACCTGGTGCCCAAGCGTGCCGGCGATCAGCCGCTGCTACGCGTCAGTGCCAACTTCGCCTCCGATGCGCAGTTCGGCACCCATGTGGATGTGGGCCGCCGCCTGGGCGCCGACAAGCAGTTCGGCATCCGCTTCAACGGCGCGTACCGTGATGGTGATGGCGCCGTGGGCAAGCAGAGCAAGAAGGTACAGCTAGGTTCGCTGGCATTGGACTGGCGCGGCGAACGTGCGCGGCTGTCGGCCGATCTTTACAGCGCCGACGACCGCGTGGACGGCCCGGCGCGTGGCGTCGGTCTGGCACCGGGCGTGGCGATTCCGCGACCGCCGCGTGGCGACACCCTGATCAACCCGGATTGGGCCTACGTGGACAGCCAGGACAAGGGCGCGATGCTGCGTGGCGAGCTGGACATCAACGAACACCTGATGGCCTACCTGGCCTACGGCACCAGCAAGACCGACTACCGCTACAACGGTTCGATCAGTGCGCAGATCCTCAACCCGGCCGGTGACTTCACTACCGTGATCGGCCAGCTGGCGTTCGACATCAAGAAGCAGTCCGGTGACGCTGGCCTGCGCGGCAGCTTCCGTACCGGCAGCGTCGGCCACCAGTGGGCTGCCAACGTGACCCATTACCAGCACACCCAGAACGACTACGGCCGCCGCAGCGTGCCGGGCTGGGACTGGACCACGAACCTGTACAACCCGGTGTGGGGCCCGGCGGCGCCGTTCGTGGCACCGCATATCTCGCACACCGAGCTGCGGCTGGACAGCCTCGGCTTCGCCGATACCCTGTCCTTCGCCGAGGACCGCGTGCAGTTGACCGTAGGCGTGCGCCGCCAGCAGGTGGTCAGCGAGACCTTCAATGTCGCCAGCGGTGCACGCACCTCACGCTACGACGAGAGCGCCACTACGCCGGCAGCGGCCCTGCTGGTGAAGGCCACCGACACGGTCTCCCTCTACACCAACTACATCGAAGGCCTCAGCCAGGGCGCCACCGCGCCGATGACCGCCGCCAATGCCGGCGATGTGTTCGCACCCTTCCGCACCAAGCAGAAGGAGCTGGGTCTGAAGCTGGACCTCGGCAGCTTCGCGCACACGTTCAGCGTGTACGAGATCAAGCGCCCGAGCAGCTACACCGACCCGGTCACGAATATCTTCTCGTTCGGTGGCGAACAGCGGAACCGTGGCGTGGAATGGGGCTTCTTCGGCTCACCACTGGATGGCGTGCGCCTCCTCGGTGGCGTGGCCTATGTAGAGCCGAAGCTGACCCGCACAGCAGGCGGTGTGAATGAGGGGCGCATCGCCACTGCCGTAGCGCAACGGCAGGCCAAGCTGGGTGTGGAATGGGATGTGCCGACCTTGCAGGGCCTCACCTTGACCGGCAATGCCACCGCGATGTCGAAGCAGTACATCAGTGCCGACAACAGCCTGTCTGTGCCGGGGCGCACGTTGTTTGATGTGGGTGCGCGTTACAACACCACGATGGCCGGACGACCACTTTCCTTGCGCGCCAGCGTGAACAACGTGACCAACAAGGCGTACTGGGGCATGCCGTTGCTTTCCAGCCTGGCGCTGGGCGCACCGAGGACGGTGTTGTTGTCGGCCACGATGGATTTCTGAACCGGGCGGCCTCCGCGCCAGACATGCATCACCTGTAGAGTCGAGCCATGCTCGACTCGCTTCATCAGTAGAGCCAGGCCATGCCTGGCTGCCGCCATGTTGATCCGCCAAAAGCATCCACGCATGGCGTGGATCTACTGAACCTCGGCCTACCCTTTCATTCCGGATGCAGGCGATAGATGGCATGACTGGCCAATGCCAGCGCGGCCAGCTTCAACCCTTCCATCACGCGGTCGCCGACGTAGTGTTCCGGGCCGCCATTCTGGCGGGCGCGTTCGGCCGCCAGAAGGATTTCCTGCACGATGCGCAGCCCGGCCAGCGCACCATCGGCATCGGCCAATGCCATGCATCGGCCCGGCAGTTGATGGCGCTCGGGCCAGGGCTGGCCGTCAGAAGCCGCGCCCAGCCCGATGCGATGCAGCAGGGCCGTCAGGTTGTTGGGATCGGGCGGGATGTCGTGCCCTTCATCGGCATTGGCCGGGGCGCGCTGATGGGGGAACTCCGATGCGTTCATGGCAGGTCTCCGTGCAAGGCATGCGGGACCACCGCCCTTAACAAAGGCGGCGGACGGTGCGTGGCTGGAATCCGGTGGTTGCGTGAAGACAGTCCGGTAGGCACGCTTGCGCGCACCTCCACGCACCGCCCGCCATAAGGCGCGGACGGGTTGTCAGCCGGCGCCGCACAAGGCGACGCCGGCTGACAAGCGCGAACAACACAACCAACGGGGATTCCAGCCCCCGGCCATCCTTTGTCGATGGCAACTCATCATGTGCACAACAGGGTGGCAGGCGCCAACAACCCAAGTGCAAAGACAGCAACGTTCACGCAGTGGCAGCATTGTCGCATATCGACAATCGCGCCGAAAATTCAATAACTTGCACCATGCCGGTGGCGGCATGCTTCACCCGCATCGGCACCGCGCATTCCTTGACCGCATCCGGCATTCAGGACATGCCACATGCCAGTTCCGACATTACGTAAGCAGATGGGCAATCAACGCCAGCACCGCCAGATGGCCCACGTAGTACCCGTAGAACGCCCACCGCCAGCGCGGCAGTTGCCACGGCACCCGCGCCGCCAACAGCACCACCGGAACGGCCAGCAATGCCCAGCCGTTGTGGTTGGCCCAGCACACCGCTGCAAGCCCAACCAGCAACAGCCACCACGCCCGGTGCCGGAACGCGATCCAGGCCAGCAGCACGCTGCCGACACCGGCCCACTGGTAATCCACGAACATCGGCAGCACGCCGGCGGCCAGCAGCAGCTGCGCCGGCCGATTGTTCGCCAGCGCATGCACGGCCACTGCGGCAAAAGCAAAGGTGAGCAGGATGTTGAGCGGCAGCCAGTCGCCGAAGGCCCATGCGTGCAGCGGCTGTGCGATGACGCCCCATACGGCCAGGCGACGGATCGACTTGCGCAGGTCCGCCCCCGGCTGGGCGAGGTTGCAGGCCATCACCAGCGCGAACAGCGGGAACGCGATGCGCCCCAGTTCGCTTATGACCGGCAGGTAGCCGCCGTAGACCACTTTTGCCGCGTGGTCGCCGGTCATGGTCAGCAGTGCGATCCATTTCAGCAGCTCGCGTGCGCCGCTGCTGAGGCTGGGGTCGGGCGTGGACATCCCTGTCGTGGTCGCTTGCATCGCGGAAGCTTATGCGCATCGGCCAGCCCATTTCCAGCACCGCGAAAGCATGTGCCACTGCAGGCAGCGGGCGGCGGCGCTATGCTGGCCGCCCCTGCTTGTGAGACACGCCCCATGCGCACCCTCTACCCCGCCATCGAGCCCTACCGCGAGTTCACCCTGCCGGTGAGCGATCTGCACACTCTGCATATCGAAGAGTGCGGCAGGCCCGAGGGCATCCCGGTGGTGTACCTGCATGGCGGCCCCGGCGCCGGTATCTCGCCCACCCACCGCCGCTTCTTCGACCCGGCGCGCTATCGCATCGTGCTGATCGACCAACGTGGCAGCGGTCGCTCCATTCCGTTCGGCGAGCTGCGCGACAACACCACGCAGGACCTGGTGGCCGACATCGAGAAGGTGCGCGAGCACCTGGGCATCGAGCGCTGGCTGGTTTACGGCGGCTCCTGGGGTTCGACCCTGTCATTGGCGTACGCGCAGGCGCACCCAGAGCGTGCCACCGGCCTGATCGTGCGTGGCGTGTTCCTTGGCCGCGAGATGGAGAACCGCTGGTTCGCCGAGGCCAACGGCGGTGCACGCTGGATCTTCCCGGAACGCTGGGACCGCTACGAGGCCTATATCCCGGAGGTCGAGCGCGGTGACATGCTCGCGGCCTACTGGGCACGCCTGGACAGCGCCGATGAGGCCACCCGCATCGCGGCCGCGCAGGCCTGGCTGGGCTGGGAAGACAATGCAGCGACCCTGCAGCACGACGTGGATGCCGTGTCCACGGATGACCCGCTGGATACGCTGGCCAAGGCCCGCATCGAAGCGCACTACTTCCGCAACGGCATCTTCCTGGAACCGGACCAGCTGCTGCGCGACATCGATCGCATTCGCCATCTCCCCGGCGTGATCGTGCAGGGCCGCTACGACATCATCTGCCCGCCGCGCAGCGCCTGGGACCTGGCCAAGGCCTGGCCGGAGGCCACGCTGGAGATGGTGACCTCCGGCCACAGCGCGAACGAGCCTGCGACGGTGGATGCGCTGGTGCGCGCCACGGATGCGTTCGCCGACCGTTTCTGAAGGCACGAGGTAGTGCCGGCCGCTGGCCGGCATCCCAGCGCTCTGCCCACCTGTCACGGATTGGCATCGAACACCACCGTCATGTTGCCCTGCCAATGCGAGCCGGGCGACTTCAGCATCTCCGTCACCGCCTCGCGGCCCGCGGTAAATCGAAGCGTCGAACGCCGCTGCATCAGATAGCCATCCGGGGTGAAGCGTGGCGCCCGCGCATCATCCGGCAGTAGCGCTGTGTTCTGCGCAGGCCGTCCATCGCGCACATTGCTCATTCCCGGAATGGTGACGTCAACGTCCACCGGTACCAGCTCATCATTGGCGGCATTCTGAATCCCGCAACGATCATCTACCTCATACTCACATCGCAGCTTCATGCTGAAGTCCATCGACGAGGTCAGGTTGAAAGGGAGCTCCTGATGCAATCGTCTCGGCACCAGACCGTAGTCGATCCATTGAGACCAGCCTCCATCAGGCACAAGTCGTGCGGTGGGAGACTCGCTGGAGAACATCACCTCAAAGTCATGAATCACGTCGAACACGAAGTTCATTCGGATGCTGCTGGTGCCAGTGATGTTGTCACCGAGGTCGATATCGGCGTCCAAACCACCTGTCGACCAACTCTCGGAAGCCTCATAGCGTCCATTCAACAACGTGGTCGCACGTGGCAACTCCACCTCGATGCCAATGCCAACATTGCGATACCTGTAGGTTCGCGAGTTTCGAGGCCTGTTGCTGAAGCATTCCTTCGGTTCCGAAGGATCTCTCACGCCCCAACCGCCGTTTGACCAGCCGAGCCCACCACCACCGCGAATTGCCGTGCAGCCACCGCTGATTCCGTAGTACCAGGGGTCCACGCCATTGGTAAAGTCAAGTCGGAGCGCGATAGCCGCGAAGCTGATCTTGGCTGGGAATGAACGTCCTGTAGCTACTTCGGTCAAGTTTATGATGCGTGGATTTGGGAAACGCACGTATGTCGTGTCACGACGCGAGGCATTGTCCCCATCGCCGGATTTTCTCCAGAATTCACCGCCTCCGACGTTGAAGATGTAGGCTCCTTTCTTGTCACATTCTTCAGGTCTCCAGTTGCAGAAGCTGCCCCTCGGGGTCGTGTTCTCGAATTCGCTGTTTCCGGGATTCAGCGCACTCGGCCTGAATCGCCCGGTCACCTTCACCTCAGCGACTTGCGCCAAGGCGGGTCCTGAGACCAGAAACATCAGCAGCGCGAAACACAGTCGAAGCAGTTTCATTCCCTCCCTCCTACGATTCGCGGCCCCACCTGCCCACGCGAGACCACCGCTGCAGGACAGCCCAAGCTGCCCACCATCAGCACATCGCTCTCGCGCGGATACCGTCCCTCTTCCATCGTCAGCACGCAACTGACCAGGTTCGGGTAGCGCAGCTCCACCACCGGCGCCCGTGCACTCAGCTCCAGCGTGAAGAAGCCTTCCTCCTGGCTGACGCTGCGCCCGGCGTGGTTGATCACCTGCACACCGCGCACGCCGTCGCCATCCGCATCGAGCACCTGGCCCATCACGGTGATGGTGCGAAGTACATCCACGGTGGCGTGCATCACGCCACCTTTGTTGAGGTGGTAGCTGACCGTGGACGGCTGCAACGCAGCAGCGGGTGCGTACCGGCCCTGGAAGTCGAACTGCACGTGGCCCGCGCGGTAGGCAGTCACCGGCACGAAGTTGCGCCCGGACTTCAGTTCCACGCCTCCGCCCCGGCTGTCGTCGCCGCGCAGCATCACGTCGGGGTAGTCGCTGCGCACGTCGACGATGATGCCGGTATCCACGCTGCCACTGCGGCCTTGACCAAGCACCGCGGCATGGCCACCGCCGATCACAAGCGTGCTGTCCAGATTGGTGCTCCCACTGACGTGGCCCGAGCCCGCGCCACGGTACAGCTGCACATCACCTTCCAGCCGCGAACTCTGCAGGTAGGCACCGGCGCCTGCGCCAACGCCGCCGCGCTCGGCGCTGATCATGCCGTTCACGCTCTGCACAAGCTTGCCATCCACGCGCTGTGTCGCCGCCGCGCTGACATAGGTGTCGCGCTGGCCGGCTTCGCCAGTGCGGCTGCCCAGGCTGCCGCTGTAGCTGCGACGCTCGCTGCCCAGCGATACGCTGACCGTCAGGTCGACACCTCGCTGGCGGCGGTAGCGGGTGAAGCGGCCGCCAGGGCGATCGTAGGCCGAGACCCGCCAGTTCACATCGTGCTTGCCAAACACGGTCTCGCGACGGCCATAAGACACATCGATGCCGTTGCCTTTGGTGAAGCCCGAGCTGCGCGCTACCCGCACGCTGGCGTTGTCGCGATGACTCAAGCGATGGGTGATCGACACGGCAGTTGTGTCCTGCCAGCTCCCGCGGGTTACCCAACGCGGTGCGGAGCCGTCACCGGGCAGGACGCGCTGGCGCTGCTCGGCCCAGCTGCGAGCATGGTTGGCCACTACCGACCCGGCGCGGTAGCGGTACAACCCCTGCAGGTCGACGCCGCGCCCGGCATCACTGGAGGTGTAGACATTGGTGTAGGTGCTGAAGCGGTCGCTGGCCTGCCAGTCCATCGACAGCCCCGCCGCGCGGCGCGTGCCGATCTGCTGCACGGTGGCACCGGCCACCGCCCGCGGGTGCACCAGGTAATTGACCACCGCACCCGCGACCAGCCTGCCCTCCTGCAGTGCACGACCGCTATCGAGCAGGCCACGCTGTTGGCCGGCGAACACGCTGTAGCGCCATCGGCGTGTGGGGTCGCTCCAGCGACTGGGCTTGTGGATCGACGCGGTCTCACGCGAGGCCTCGTGGCCATCCTCGATGACCCGCAGTTCCACGTCGTAGATGCCACCGGGAAGACGGCGGGTGTCGATCTCCTGGATGCCCGGCTTGACGGCCTGCGTGGACAGCAGGTTGCCGTCGCGCAGGATCTCCACCACGCCTTCGCGGCTGGCAGTGACATAGACCGGGTACACACTGGGGCTGCGCCTGTCGGCCAGCAGTACGTCCGACGAGCCGAGCATGAAGCCCAGCGCAGTATCGTTCTGCGTGCCGGGTGCGCGCGGCTGGCGGATGATGCCTTCGAAGGTGGGCAGGAAGTAGCCCGCACGCACGAAGTGGTCGCCCAGCTCGCGTTGGGTATACAGGGCACTGAGATAGTGCTCGCGGCTGCCCGGCTGGGCGTAATACTGGTAGCTGCCGACAGTGCTCCAGCGGCCAACACTGCCACGCAGCTCGGCGCTGTAGCGTGCGGACGTCTGTTGCTCCTGGCCGCCATGTACGGCCACGCTGTTGCGGACGATCAGTCCATGGCTGCCGCGCTCCGGCAGCGCCACGTGGCGACCTTCCTTGTGCGCACCTGCTTGAGTCAGCAGGCTGAGCAGGGAATTGGACAGGCTGTAATGCAGCGCAGCCAGGCCCCGGCATTGCTGGCTGCACACGCCCAGCGCCATCGGCTCGGCCAGCGCCTCGACCCAGCGCGTCCGCTCCGTCTGCGGAAGCGGGCTGTCATGGGCTTCGCCAAAGCCGATCAGCTGCACACGATTGTCTTCGTGCAGCAGCACCTCGGCGTCCCCCAGGTAGCGACCGTCCAGCTCCACCCGCACGGTGAGCGGATTGCCGAACAGATGCTCGCGGAACTCCGCAGGCATGCGCTCGCGCTGCTCCAGCAGGCTGGGCAGCTCACCCAGCGCAAGACCGGCGGCATGGCTGGACGCGGCAAACACCACGGCGCCGATGCCAGCAGCCAATCGCGCAAGGGCCGGAGATGCGGGACGGAGGGGTCGTTTCATGGGCGGATGCCCGTGCCCTCCCGCTGCATCGGCGATGCGGCAGGAAGGGCACGAAGCTGCATGATCGTCAGATGTCGCTCTCGAAGATCATGTGGAACTGGCCGCCGTAGCTGCCCTGCTTGTAGCCACCGCTCGGCGCGGTCGGGGCAATGGCGAAGGCCAGTGACTTGCCGGCGGCCGCCTGGGTGGCATTGGCCACTTCGATCTTCGCGGCCGAGGTGGGCGGCACCACCACGTTGTCCAACTTCACTGCCAGGTCGACCACATCGGCGGCCGATGCCATCTGCGCCGGTGCCGACAGATAGGCACTGATCGCCGCCGGCGACTTGATGTTGATGACGCGGCCGGTCAGATCGCTCAGGGTCTGGCGCGCGGTATCCCACGGCAGGTTCTGCGGCAGGCCTTCCCAACCATCGGGGGTGGACACCTGCAGGCCGGCGCTGTTCGGTACGTCGGCGGTGACATTGATAGTGATGGACTTGGTTTCGGTAGCGGCCAGGGCAACGGCCGGGGTGATCAGCAGGGCGGTGGCCGCTGCCAGCAGGGTGGTCTTCAGGGACATGGATGCACTCCAGGTTCAAGGGTAGGAATCAAGGTGCCAGGCAAGGGCAACGCCGTCCCAGCGGGCGCCTGACAGGCCCGTTCGGGACAAAACCATCGGTGGAAGCGGGCTTAACGGCGCGAGTCGATGCTGCGCTGGCTGTCGCCTTCGCGAAGCTCGAAACGCAGGTACTGATGCTCGGCGGCCTGCAGCGCGTAGCTGTTGCCGGGGCGTACATGGGCGATGATTCCCGGCGTGCAGGTATCGGGGTGGTTCCGCTCGCACTGGCGCAGATTGTCCAGCACCACGGTGGCATTGCCGCGATTGCGCACCTGCTGTTGTTCGATGAGCGTGTCGTAGTGCGGGTTCTCCGGCGCGACGAAGAAGATCGTGCCGTAGCCGGTGAATACGCGGATGGCCGAAGTGAGCTCCGCTGCCTCCCGGGCCTGCTCTTCGCTGAGCGAGAATTCCTCGGCTGTCGGCGCCACCGGGATGAAGCGCAACCGGTAGTAGCGCTCCTGGTCACGCGCACCGCGATACACCAGGCGTGTAGCCTGCTGTCCATTGCCTGCGATGATCAGGCGGCTGGGACTGGCGATGACCCCTTGCGCATCCGGCGTGTTGCGGACAAGCGCGGTGGTATCCACCGGCGTTTCGCTGGCCTTGCCGTCTGCATCGAAGTGCATCTGGGTGACTTCTACGCGCACATAGGCCGTGGCGTCGCCGGTATTGCGGATGCGCTTGAGAAGGTTGCTGTGCGTGGGTTGAAGATAGTCGAACAGTACGCCGACGTTGATCTGTGGGGTGGATGCGTGCGCGCTACCAGACAGAATGACCAACAGAATCAAAGTGAGAAGACGATGCATCGCGAGCCCGCGGGGAAAGGCGAGCGCGAATTTTCACGGCGGCGTCACAACCTCGACATACAAGAAGTTGCAAAAATCAAACATGTCCTACTCGTTTGAAAACATTCTTAGTCTGCCGCTCCTGGTCTGCAGGACCTGCACGCACGCGGTGAACGGCAACCAACTTGCCTGCACGCTTACCTGCATTCTTCGCAACCGGCTTACAGTCCCGCGCAGAAGATCCGGCCGTGGCCACCACAACGGTGGCCCGCACCTCTACTTCTGGAGCCTGTCATGACCGAGGTCCGCTATCTTCCCGTCGCCCTCACCCTTTGCGCGGGCCTGCTGCTCGGTGCGTGCTCCAAGGCCCAGGAAGCCAGCAAGGCCACCGCGGCCGAGGACGTAACCGAAGTGAAGCTGATTCCGTCCTATGAGTCGCTGGACAAGGACAAGGACGGCATCGTCACCCTGGCCGAAGTGGATGCCGTGGCACCCGACTGGGCCGAGCGCCTGCACGCCTGTGATACCGATCGCGACAAGACGCTCACATCCGCCGAATATGACGTCTGCAAGCAGACCACGCCGGCCGCCCATTGATCCGCGCCTTGGCACTTCGCGGGGTCTGGCTATACCAAGGTATAGCCGGGCTAACCCACGAGCCTCTAGGACTACCCCATTCAGGGGCGGACAATAGCGCCACTGGCCAGGGCAACCCTGGCTGGCTCCCTCCCCTCATGGAGACGCAGATGGACCCCGACCCTGCCGGGCGCACCGCGCCCCGTATGCCCGCCTGTTGCCTGTTCCTGGCGCCTGCCCGCCGGTCCCTGCCTGCCTGAGTGACGGGGGATCGCCAGGTGCCGCCTGCCTGGAGATCGCCCCCATGTCCTACAAGATCCTCTACATCACCCTGCGCCGCCTGATTGGTGAGCGCGATGTTGCCGCGCTGCGCAGCCAGCTGCTGCAGCACGGCCCGGTCATGTTCGCCCGTTCGCTGTCGCTCGGCTCGCCACGCGTGGTGGCCGACGCGATGTCGCTGCTGCCGATCAGCGAGCGCATCAATGTGCTGCGCCACCTGCCCTACCCGCTGCGCGATGCGATGAAGCCGCTGTGCATCGGTGGCAGCCAGCGCCTGCACATGCAGCCGTGGTCGCCGGCGGTGCTGGCGATGCGCCACGCCTGACCTGTTCCAACCGTTCCGTTCGTGTTCCGGCCGCGGCCGGCTCTGACATTCGAGGAGAGTCCCATGAGCCTGCTCAACGCCTGGTTCAATGCCTTCCTGCGCAGCCGTCGCGCAGGCAACCTGTTCCGCCGCCGTGCGATGCCCGAAGCCGGCTTCGGTCCGGGCAGCGCCGAGGCCGCGCCGTTCGCGCTCACCACCGGCCTGGTCACCCTCGCCCAGCAGGAGGAAGCCGAACTGCTGATCACACTGGAGTCGCATGCCGATGGCCTCAGCCCGCATGAGGCCGAGGAACGACTGGCCACGCTCGGCCCCAACGAGGTGGATCACCAAAAGCCGCTGCCGTGGTGGCGGCACCTGTGGCAGTGCTACCGCAATCCGTTCAACCTGCTGCTGACCGTGCTGGCGGCGGTGTCCTGGCTGACCGAGGACATCAAGGCCACCGTGGTGATTGGTGCGATGGTATTGCTGTCCACGCTGATCCGCTTCGTACAGGAGGGGCGTTCGAACCGTGCCGCCGAGCGGCTGAAGGCACTGGTCGGCAACACTGCGCGCGTGCTGCGCCGCAATCCCGGCACCGAGGCCGCCGATGTGGCCGACCAGTACTTCGGCGCGCACCTGCACAGCCGTCGCCCGGCACGCCTGCTGGACCTGCCGATCCGCGAGCTGGTGCCCGGCGACCACATCGTGCTGTCGGCCGGCGACATGATTCCGGCCGATTGCCGCGTACTGACCGCCAAGGACCTGTTCGTCGCCCAGGCCGCGATGACCGGCGAATCGCTGCCAGTGGAAAAGTTCGCGCACCCGGGCGACGGCCTGGCCGGCCTGCTGGAACAGCACAACCTGCTGTTCATGGGCACCAATGTGGTGTCCGGAACGGCCACCGCCGTGGTGCTGGCCACCGGCAACCGCACCTACTTCGGCACGTTGGCCCAGCGCAGCACCGCCACCGACCGTGCGCCGACCGCATTCCAGGCCGGCGTCAACAGTGTCAGCTGGCTGCTGATCCGCTTCGCGCTGGTGATGGTGCCGTTCGTGCTGCTGATCAACGGCTGGACCAAGGGTGACTGGACCGAGGCGTTTCTGTTCGCGCTGTCGGTGGCGGTGGGCCTGACGCCGGAGATGCTGCCGATGATCGTCACCTCCACCCTGGCCAAGGGTGCGGTACTGCTGTCGCGGCGCAAGGTGATCGTCAAGCGTCTGGATGCGATCCAGAACTTCGGCGCCATGGAAGTGCTGTGCACCGACAAGACCGGCACGCTCACCCAGGACAGGATCGCGCTGGAGCGCCACACCGATGTGTTCGGCCACGATTCGGAAGACGTACTGAAGTTCGCCTACCTCAACAGCCACTTCCAGACCGGGCTGATCAACCTCCTGGACCGCGCGGTGCTGGAACACGTGGAGCTGCAGAGCTCGCTGCGGCTGTCGCAGGACTACCACAAGGTGGACGAGATTCCGTTCGACTTCGAGCGCCGCCGCATGTCGGTGGTGGTGTCCGAGCGCGAGGACCACCACGAGCTGATCTGCAAGGGCGCGGTGGAAGAAATGCTGGCGGTATGCAGTACCGTTCGCGAGAACGGCCAGGACATGCCACTGGACGAGCACCGCCTGGCCCGCGTGCGGCAGACCACCGAGGAACTGAACGAACAGGGCCTGCGCGTGGTGGCGGTGGCGATGAAGGAGACCGCTGCCAGCCAGACCACCTATTCGCAGGCCGACGAATGTGGGCTGACCCTGGTCGGCTACGTGGCCTTCCTGGACCCGCCGAAGGAGTCTGCTGCGCAGGCGCTGCAGGCGCTGACCGCACACGGTGTCGAGGTCAAGGTCTTCACTGGCGACAACGAACTGGTGACCGCCCGTGTCTGCGCACAGGTGGGGCTGGACGCGGACACCATCCTGACCGGCCCGCAGATCGAGCGCATGGATGACGGCGCGCTGTCGCGGGCGTTGCACCATCACCGTGTGTTTGCCCGATTGACACCACTACACAAGGAGCGCCTGGTACGCCAGCTACGCGCACAGGGCAAGGTGGTCGGTTTCCTCGGCGACGGCATCAACGATGCACCGGCGCTGCGCGCGGCCGACATCGGCATCAGCGTGGACAGCGCGGTGGACATCGCCAAGGAGGCCGCCGACATCATCCTGCTGGAAAAGAACCTGATGGTGCTGGAGGAAGGTGTCATCCAGGGCCGGCGCACGTTCAACAACATGCTGAAGTACATCCGCATGACCGCCAGCTCCAACTTCGGCAACGTGTTCTCGGTGCTGGTGGCCTCGGCCTTCCTGCCGTTCCTGCCGATGCTGCCACTGCAGCTGCTGGTGCAGAACCTGCTGTACGACTTCTCGCAGATCGCCATTCCGTTCGACAACGTGGACGAGGAGCTGGTGCGCAAGCCGCTGAAGTGGAACCCGGCAGACATTGGGCGCTTCATGGTGTTCTTCGGACCGATCAGCTCGATCTTCGACCTGAGCTGCTTCGCGCTGATGTGGTACGTGTTCGATGCGCGCACACCGGCCGACCAGGGCCTGTTCCAGTCCGGCTGGTTCGTGGTCGGTCTGCTGACCCAGACCCTGATCGTGCACATGATCCGTACACCGAAGGTGCCGTTCCTGCAGAGCATCGCCGCGCCGCCGCTGCTGGTGATGACCGGCCTGATCATGGCCATCGGCGTGGCCCTGCCGATGAGCCCGCTGGCGGGTTACTTCAAGCTGCAGGCCCTGCCGACCGGCTACTGGCCGTTCCTGGTGGCGATCCTGTTCGGCTACGCGGTGCTGACCACCGTGCTGAAGAAGATCTACATCCGTCGCTACGGCTGGCAGTAAGCGCCCGCCGCCTGGTCCAGGGAGAAACACAATGGACATCAATCCGAACCTGCCGGCGTTCACCGCCGGCGCAACCCTGAGCTCGCTGATCAGCCTGTCGGTGGCGTTCGTGCTTGGCACCGTCATCGGCCTGGAGCGGCAGCTGCGCCAACGCACCGCCGGTCTGCGCACCAATACCCTGGTGGCGGTGGGCGCGGCAGTGTTCGTGGACCTGGCCGTGCGCTTCCACGACCTGTACGGCGGTCCGCCGTCGCCACTGCACGTGGTGGCCTATGTGATCTCCGGTGTGGGCTTCCTCGGTGCCGGTGCGATCATGAAGGACGGCGCCCAGGTGTCTGGCCTCAATACCGCCGCCACCCTGTGGGGCTCGGCGGCGGTGGGTGCCTGCGCGGGTATCAAGCTGCTGCCGGAGGCGGTGCTGGCGGCCGTGTTCGTGCTGGCCGCCAATACCCTGCTGCGGCCGGTGGTGAACCGCATCCAGCGGCAGCCGCTGCCGGAGGCGTTCAGCGAAGCAACCTATGCGATCAACGTGGTCTGCCAGCGCGAGCAGCAGGCCGAGGTGCTGGATCAGCTGTTGCTGCTGCTGGAACAGGCGCACTACCCGGTGCGCGCGGTGGACCAGCGCCCATTCGGCGAACGCGACGTGGAGATCGAGGCGGTTCTGTATGCCACCACGGTGGATGCCGGTGAACTGGATGCGGTACTGGCCACGCTGGCGACCACCCCCGGCGTGCTGCAGGGGTTCTGGAACGCCAGCCTGGAGGAGTAGTGCCGGCCGCTGGCCGGCAACATCGTGCACCGCTTGGTAGGTGCCGACCTTGGTCGGCACAGACCCGGGTAGTGCCGGCCGCTGGCCGGCAACCTCATGAACTCCGGGACGATCCTGCAGCTGCCGGCCAGCGGCCGGCACTACCAGGCATCGCTTTGGTGGGTGCCGACCGCACAGGAGCACGCCAAGCACGGTCGGCACCTGCCAGAGGCAGCTTTGCTATCCTTTCCCCCCACGCCCGGGAGCCGTTCCGATGCCATCGCTGTCGCCCCGCCGCCCGCTGGTGCTGCTGGCCCTGATCGTCGTGATGGCGGCGATCTTCCTGATCGATACCGTCACCGATTACGCCGTGGCGGCGGCCTGCTTCTACGCAGCGGTCATCCTCGCGGCATCGCGCGTACTCGCCGCGCGCGGGCTGATCAGCCTGGCCATCGCCTGCATCGCACTCACCGCCCTGAGCTTCTTCCTCACCCGCTTCGGCACCTACCGCATCGGCCTGGTCAATTCGGTGATCGGCATGCTGGTGATCGGCATCACCACCTACCTGGCGTTGAAGATGGAAGCGGCCAAAGCCGCAGTGCAGGAGGCACAGGGCCGCCTGCTGCGAGTGGCGCGCGCATCGACCGTGGGCGAGCTGACCACCTCCATCGCACATGAAGTGAACCAGCCGCTGGCGGCCATCGCCAGCAGCGCCGAAGCCTGCCAGCGCTGGCTGGCACAGGACCCACCGAACGTGGACAAGGCACGGCAGACCGTGGCCCGCATCCTGGCCGACGCGCACCGCGCCGGTGACGTGATCGCCCGTATCCGCGGCCTGACCCAGGGTGCTGCACCGGAACGACGCGCGTTTGACCTGAACCAGGCGGTGGAGGAAATGCTGGCGCTGTCGCGCAGCGAGCTGGACCAGCACGGCGTGGCCGTGGCCCTGCTGCTCGATGCCGACCTGCCGCTGGTGCAAGCCGATCGCGTGCAGGTGCAGCAGGTGATCGGCAACCTGATCCTCAATGCGGTGGACGCGATGGAAGCAGTGCCGGCTGCCGATCGACGCCTGTCCCTGTTGACCCAACGCGACGGACAGCGGATCAGCCTCAGTGTGCGTGACCGCGGTGTCGGCTTGCCAATCGACCATCCTGAGCGTGTGTTCGATGCGTTCTGGACCACCAAATCACACGGGCTGGGTCTCGGTCTCAGCCTGAGCCGTTCGATGATCGAGGCCAACGACGGCCAGATCCGCGCTGAGCGGCCGGCAGGTGGCGGCGCCTGCTTTGTGTTCGACCTGCCCATCGCCACGGAACGCCCTCATGCGTAAGCCCGCTGCACCCGCCGCCGATCCAGCGCCCATCGTCTACGTGATCGACGACGATCCGTCGGTGCGCGCCGCGTTGGAAGACCTGCTGGCCTCGATGGGTCTGCAGGTGCGGGCCTTCGCCTCCACCCAGGCGTTCCTCGAACATGAGCTGGAAGATGCGCCGGCCTGCCTGGTGCTGGACGTACGCATGCCGGGCCAGAGCGGGCTGGAGTTCCATCGCACGATGGGCAGCCACGGCCTGCAGCTGCCGGTGGTGTTCATCACCGGCCACGGCGACATCGCGATGGGTGTCAATGCGATCAAGGACGGCGCCATCGAGTTCCTGACCAAGCCGTTCCGTGACCAGGAACTGCTGGATGCGATCCACAAAGGCATCGAGATCGACCGCCAGCGCCGCCGTGACGGCGAGGCACTCGATGCCCTGCAGCAGCGCTGGAACACCCTCAACGCCGGCGAGCGCGAGGTGGTCGACGGTGTGGTGCGTGGCCGCCTCAACAAGCAGATCGCCGGCGATCTCGGCGTCAGCGAGATCACGGTGAAAGTGCGCCGCGCGCAGGTGATGCGCAAGATGGGGGCGCGTACGCTGGTCGACCTGGTGCGGATGTACGACCGCCTGCAGGCAGGTTCCCCATGAGCGTGCATGTCGCACTGCTGCGAGCAGTCAATGTCGGAGGTACCGGCAAGCTGCCGATGGTTGAACTGGTGGCGATGTGCGAAGACGCCGGCTTCACCGACGTGCGCACCTATATCGCCAGCGGCAACGTGGTGTTCCGCAGCGGACTTGACGAAGCCGGCGTGCGGAAAGCCCTTGGCCAACGGCTGCAGGCCTATGCAGGAAAACCGGTGGGTGTACTGGTGCGCTCGGCAGCCGAGATCGCAGCGGTTGCCGCCGGCAATCCGTTTCCGCATGCCGCCGGCAATCGCGTGGTCGCGCTGTTCGTGGATGAGGCACTGCCCACTGATCCCTTGGCCGGGGTGACCGGCCTGCGCGATGAGCAGCTGGCGCTGGGTACCCGCGAGATCTTCGTCCACTATGGCGACGGCATGGCCGACTCACGCCTGCGGATTCCCTATGCCCAGCAAGGCACCGCCCGCAACCTCAACACGGTCGGCAAGCTTGCGGCAATGGCCGCCGCGCTCGGCCAGGCCACCTCAGGCGGTAGAGGGCGGCGGTAGCGTCGACTGTCAGTCGACTATCGCGCGCAGCGCTGGATTTTCCACAACCTTGTGTAAGAGCAGTCGACCAACAGTCGACTCTACCCGGCACAGGCTGGATACCGGACAAGATCACGCCCGTTGCAGGCGGTGCTTCAACCGCGTATCCATCAATCCCACCGCCAGCAGCACCGCGCTGGTCAACCAGCCAGCGGTCAGCAGATGGGTCTGCGGCAATACGAAACCCATCACACCCAGTGCCACTGCACCGATCAGATGCGAGTACGGTGCGCGCCCGTACACCACCCGCTTGTACAGCGCGCTGCCCAGCAGGTAGATCAACGGGCCGGCCACCAGCACGGCCGCATACACCGGCGTCACCGCAGCGTGCGGGTGGTCCATGACCAGGTCATTGCCCACCGCCGTAGCGATGATCCCGGCGATCAGCAGCGCATGCACGTAGTGGAAGTTGGCGCCCATCCGCCCGGGGTCTTCAGCATGGCTGATGGCCTCGGTGGCATCGCGGCTGGAGATGCCGAAGTACAGCCACCACATGGCGATCGTACCGGCGAAGGTGGCGAGCACTGCGGACACCACCGCCCCACTCCACTGTTCGACCTCGCTGAGCACGCCACCGGTGGCCAGCAACGTCTCGCCCAGTGCGACGATGACGAACAGCTGGCAGCGCTCGGCCAGGTGCCCACCTTCGATGGTCCACTCGCGGGTGTGCGAACGGCCCAGCCCCGGGAACGCGAAGCCGAACATCGGTGAGACGTATTCGCAGGCCACCGCCACCGCCCACAGCGCCAACCGCGTATTGCCCTCGGATGCCGCACCTGCCAGCCAGAAGCAGGCCGACACGCTCACCCAGGCCAGCATGCGACGGAAGTTCGGTGCCAGTGGATGCCTGCGACCGACCTCGAGCAACACGAAGGCGGTGCGCCCGACCTGCATGGTGGCGTAGGCTCCGGCGAACACCCAGGCGCGGTCAGCGAACGCCTCGGGAATGGACGAGGACATCAACAAGGCCAGCAGCATGGTGGCAAACAGCAGGCCACGGATGCGCGGTGCCTCCGGATCGAACCAGTTGCTGACCCAGCAGGCGTACTGCCAGCCCAGCCACACCGCAAACCACAGCACCAGGGTCTGCAGCACGCCGGCCAGATCCAGGTGGTGCAGCAGGTGGTGGCTGAGCTGGGTGACCGCGAACACGTAGACCAGGTCGAAGAACAGCTCTTCGTAGGTCACCCGTGCGTGGTGACCATCGCGCTGGCGCAGGGCCGGCAATCGCAGTCGTGTGCTCATGGCTTTCCTTCAGCGCGCCAGGCGCCAGTAGAGCAGACCGGCCAGCAGGGCCGGCACCGCGAACACCAGCAGCAGGATCGGCAGCTCCTCGCGTATCCCGTAGCCGGCCCTGCTGACGCCCACCCACAGGTTGGCCACCGTCACCAGCAGCCAGGTGGCAATGAACGCGATCAGGGCCGTGGGCAGCTGTGAGGTGCCCACGCTCCACAGCCGCCCGAACAGCAGGAACACCCCAAGCAGCACGACGCCACCCACCATCACCAGAAGCACATGCATGGTCCACCTCCTTGAGCCTGCAGGCAGGCTAGCCGTGGCCGATTCTGCGCTCCAGCCGATGATCGTGGATTCACTTTCCAGGCGCGGCGAACAATCGCCCTGATGATCGCGGCATGGCAAACGAGAACAGTTCCCATTAGTATTGCGTCATTGCGCAGGGATGACCTCCCGGCACCCGCCTTTCACCCTTGCTGCCCGTCCGGATGTCCCAGCCGACACTTCCCCGCCCACCTGCGCTGCCGCTGGTGACCTCGCTGGTGCGCCACTACGAGGAACTGGTGGACTACCTGCATCGCCGGTTCCGCTCGCCCGGGCTGGCCCGCGAAGTGGTGCACGATGTCTGTGTGCGCCTGCTGGAACGCCCGGCCGCGCATGACGCCCGCCAACCGATCGCGCTGCTGCGCAGGATCGCCCACGATGCGGCGGTCGACCGCTGCCGCGCCGAGGACCTGCGCCGGCACTGGGTGGAGCCCCGCGCCGAGCTTCCCGAAGGCGCCTGTGAGCGCCCCGGACCCGAGCGCCAGGCGCAGGGCCAGCAGGCGCTGCAGCGGCTGACTACCAGCATCGAGCGCATGCCCTGCCGGCGGCAGCAGGTGTTCATCCTGCACAAGATCCACGAGCTGCCCCAGGCCGAGGTGGCGCAGCGGATGGGCATCGGCCTGAAGGCGGTGGAACGTCATCTGCGCCTGGCCATGGCCGACTGCCAGCTGCACGGTGCGCTGCGGTGAGTCCTGTATCACCCGATCCGGCACCGCCGTCGGCGCCCGCCGAACCGTCCGCCGAGGACATGCTCGACCAACACCGGGAGGCACTGAAGGAGCGTTTCCCGTTGCCAGGCCCGGAGCAGTTGCAGCGGCGGCGCGGCGGATCTGGCGCGAAACGGGTACTGCCGGTGCTGTTGCTGGCGGCTGCCGCGCTGCTGCTGGCCGACCCGGCCTGGCAGGTGCGTGACTACCAGACCGCCGTCGGCGAGCGCCGCGACATCGAGCTGCCGGACGGCAGCCGCGTGCTGCTCGACGCGGGAACCCACCTGCAGGTCCGTCGCCATCTGCGTTCGCGGCAGGTGCTGCTGGCGCAGGGCCATGCGCGCTTCGAGGTGCAGCATTCGGCGTGGCGCCGCTTCCAGGTCGATGCCGGGCCGGTACAGGTACGCAACTACGGCACGGTGTTCGATGTTGACCGCCAGGGCGATCTCAGCGAGGTCACGCTGTGGCGCGGCGAGGTCGGTGTCAGCGTGGATGGCGGCGGCACCGAGCAGCGGCTGAAACCGGGGCAGCGCCTGCTGGCCCAGCCGGGGTCGCTGTCTCCTCCGGAAGCCGTGGATCCGGACCGGGCCGACTGGACCACCGGCCGGCTGCAGTTCGACCGCATGCCACTGAGCGAGGTGCTGCGCATCCTGCAGCGCTATCACGACCGTCCGATCGTGCTGGACGACCCGGCACTGGGTCCGCTGCAGGTGTCGGGTGTGTTCGATGCCGATCGTGCCGAGACGGCGGTCGCGCTGTTGCCGGAGATCCTGCCGGTCCAGGTGCATACCGCCGCCGACGGCAGCCTGCATCTGCGCGCCCGCGATTGATTGCCACGCCGAGGGTGGGTTGCGCGCCGTCCCATCCGGCAAGTGCTTGAACCCTTCCGAAGGACCCCCGCATGACCCGCCCTGTTCCGCCCGCCGCGCTGCGCCGGCTGGCCCCCACCCTGCTCGCCGCCTGCCTGTGTGCGGCGCTGCCCGCCACCGCGCAGACCGCTGCGTCCGCACCCGTCGAACTGCACCTGCCGGCCGGCCCGCTGCAAACTTCGCTCAACTCGCTGGCGCGGCAGAGTGGCATCCAGCTGCTGTTCGCGGCCGACAGCGTGAGCGGCCGCAACGCGCCCGCCCTCGACGGCCGCTACACCCCGCACGACGCCCTGCAGCGCCTGCTGGCCGGGCAAGGCCTGGCGATGCAGGAGCGCTCGCCGGGGGTGTTCGTGGTGAGTGCCGCGCCGGCACCCCCCAAACCCCGCGCTCCGGCCCGGGCCGCGTCATCGGCAGCGTCCCCGGCCACGACCACTTCACTGGCCCGCGTCACGGTATCGGCCTCGACCGCGCGCATGCCGCAGGGCGAGACCGCGATGCCCAACACCATCACCGTGCTGACCCGCGAGGACATCGCGCAGCAGCTGGCGCTGGGCTCGGATGTCTCGCGCGTACTCTCGTCACAGATCCCGGCGTTTGCCCCGGCGCGCGAGAAGATGTCCAACTACGGCGAAACCATGCGTGGCCGCGGCATCCTGTACATGGTCGACGGCGTGCCGCAGTCGACGCCGCTGCGCGATGGCTCACGTGATTCGCACACCATCGATCCGGCGATGATCGAACGCATCGAGGTCATCCACGGTGCCAACGCACTGCAGGGCATCGGCGGTACCGGTGGCATCGTCAACATCATCACCCGCAGCGCGCCCAGCGAGCCGGGCGCCTTCCTGCTCGATACCAACATCAGCTACAGCTCGGCGCTGCCCAGCCGCCGTGATGACAACGGCCAGCGCGGCTCGGCACTGGTCGGCGTGCGCGGCGAGCAGTTCGATCTGGTGGCCGGCCTGGCCTATGAGAAGCAAGGCCTGTACCACGACGGCGAGGGCCGTTCGATCGGTACCAACGCCCAGGGCGAACTGATGGATTCGACCTCGTCGAACGTGTTCGCCAAGCTGGGCTGGAACATTGCCGAGGGCCACCGCCTGCAGCTGATGGCCAACCGCTACGAGCTGCGCGGGCTGGACAACTACCTGGCGGTGAACGGTGATTACCGCACCGGTCGCCCGACCATTTCGGTGCCCGGCGATACCCCGTTGGAGCCGCCGATGAACCGCTCGCGTTCGTTGACGCTGGACTACAGCGCCGCCGATCTGCTCGGTGGCCGCTTCCAGGCGCAGGCCTTCGCGGTGGACTTCGAAGGCCGCTATGGCGCCAGCCAGTGGGACCCTTGGGGCAACACCGGCGCCAACGCCGCCTGGGACCAGACCCAGAACGAATCGGACAAGCGCGGCTTCAAGCTGACCCAGAGCTGGGCCCGCATCGCCGACACCACGCTGGACGTGACCCTGGGCCTGGACGGCCTGCGCGACCGCACTCACCAGGTGCTGCTGGCCAGCGGCATGAACTGGGTACCGCAGACCACCTACCAGAGCCTGTCGCCACTGCTGCAGTTGCACTGGTGGCCAACCGACCATCTGATGCTGTCCGGCGGCCTGCGCTACGAAAAGGGCGAGCTGGACGTGGGCGACTACACCACCCTGCCGCGCTATGGCGCGCGCAAGGTGGCCGGCGGCAAGCCGACCATGAGCGAGACCCTGCCCAACTTCGGCGCGGTCTGGTACATCAACGATCGCCTCAATGCCTACGCCTCGTATTCGGAAGGCTACACCGTGGCCGACGTCGGTCGCGTACTGCGTGCGATCAACCGCGACGGCCAGCGCGTTGACAATCTGATTGACCTGTCACCGGTGGTGTCGGACAACCGCGAGATCGGCCTGGAGTACGACGATGGTCGTTTCAGCGGTGACATCGCCTACTACACCTCCGAATCCAAGCTCGGCTCGGTGCTGATCTACGATCCGGGCATCGACGCCTATGCGGTGCAGCGCCAGGCCACCCGCGTGGAAGGATTCGAAAGCAACCTGCGCCTGCGCCTGGGCGACAGCCGGCTGGGCCTGGGTTATGCACGCGCCAACGGTCGCTACGACGCCAACGTCGATGGGCGTCTCGACAGCGATCTAGCTGGCGTCAACATCGCGCCAAACCGGCTGACAGCGTTCTGGGAACAGAACTGGACGCCGCAGCTGAGCACCCGCCTGCAGGCCAGCCATGCCTTCGACCGCGACTTCGACCTGCAGGGGACACGCGTGGCCGAGTTCAAGGGCTACACCACGGTGGATCTGGTCGCACGCTATGCGCTGGACAAGCACGCCTTCACGCTGGGCGTGCAGAACCTGACGAACAAGCAGTACATCAGCTACTACTCGCAGACCACGCCGTCGAACCCGAGCTATTTCTCGGGCCGTGGCCGGGTGGTGACGCTGGGGTGGCAGTACCGGTACTGATCCATGGCGCCCTTATGGGAGCCATGAAATCTATGCGCGACGCGATGAAGGAGGCCCATGCTAGTTTCTGGGCCTCCTTCAAACGGACGTGAACCATGCGTTTTTCCCCGCTCGCCTTCGCCCTGGTCACTGCTCTCCCGATCGCGCACGCCAGTGGCGCCGAGACACCACTGCCGCAGCTGCGGGCCTACACCGTGGACGCCTCGTGGCTGCAGCCGATGGCACCGCTGCAGATTGCCGACCACACCTGGCAGATCGGCACGCAGGACCTGACCGCCCTGCTGGTGCAGACCGCTGACGGCGCGGTACTGCTCGACGGCGGCATGCCACAGATGGCCGGCCACCTCATCAGCAACATGAAGGCGCGCGGCGTGGCCCCGCAGGACCTGCGGTTGATCCTGCTTAGCCATGCACACGCCGACCATGCCGGGCCGGTGGCGGAGCTGAAGCGCCGTACGGGCGCCAAAGTAGCGGCCAACGCCGAATCGGCGGTGCTGCTGGCGCGCGGTGGCAGCGACGATCTGCACTTCGGCGATGGCATCACCTACCCGCCTGCCAGTGCAGACCGCATCGTGATGGATGGCGAGGTGGTCGAGGTGGGCGGCATCGAATTCACAGCCCACTTCATGCCCGGGCACACCCCGGGCAGCACCGCGTGGACCTGGAGCGATACCCGCGAGGGCAAGCCGGTGCGCATCGCCTACGCCGACAGCCTGAGTGCACCGGGCTACCAGCTGCAGGGCAATGCGCGCTATCCGCGCCTGGTCGATGACTACAAACGCAGCTTCGCGACGGTGCGGGCGTTGCCCTGTGACGTGTTGCTGACCCCTCATCCGGGTGCCAGCAACTGGGACTACGCCTCCGGCAGCAAGGCCAGCGCCAAGGCACTGACCTGCAAGGCCTACGCGGATGCGGCCGAACAGAAGTTCGACGCACAGCTGGCCAAGGAAACAGCCGGGGCCCGCTGATTCTGTAGAGTCGAGCTTGCTCGACTGAAGCAGAGCAGTCGAGCATGGCTCGACTCTACAAAGAGCATGCCGAGGGTGGGCTCGGCTCTCCGAGGGGTGCCGGTCAGGACGACCGGCACCGCCGCCTGTCAGCCGCCCTGGCCGTGCTGCGCGAACGGCTCGGTGGTGCCATCGTTGCGCACCAGTTCAACGGTGTACGGCTGCACGTAGCCGTCCGGCATTTCCATGCCCGGCGAGCCGGCCGGCATGCCCGGCAACACCAGGCCGCGCGCTGCCGGCCGCTCCGCCAGCAGTCGCTTGATGTCCTCGGCCGGGATATGGCCTTCAACCACGTAGCCACCGATCTCGGCGGTGTGGCAGGACGCCTTGCCGACCGGCACACCCAGCCGGACCTTGATCGGGTTCATGTCATCGGTATCGCGAACATCCACCTGGAAGCCTTCGGCCTTCAGGTGGTCGACCCAGATACCGCAGCAGCCGCAGCTGGCGGTCTTGTGCACGATGGCGATGGGCAGTGCCGGATCCACCTGCGACGGGCTGGCCTTGATCGGTGCCGGCGGGGCTTGGCTGGCAACCGGCGCAGCAGGCGATTCTTCGGCAGCACGCGCGCAGGCGGTGGTGGCCAGCACGGTGCCCAGCAGCAGGCCGAGGGAGAGAGAACGGTTCATGGTGTTGATTCCTTTGCAGATGCGGGCAACGCGGCCCGCTGCCTGCGCACCGAAGGCACAGGCAGAGTCGAGAATGAGTCGAGCAGCTACGGCAGGCGCTTGAGGCCTGCAGGGAATCACACGATGGGCGGCCGTAGCGGATCCGGCAACGGCGGCGGTGCGCGTTGCTGGGTGCTGGCTGGCAAAGGCGCCTCACGCCAGGGTGACGCTGGCGTTCCGCTCAGGGTGGCCAGCATGCCGAGGCTGGCCGGCGGGCATTCGCACTCATTGCTCTGGCAGACCGTTGATGCTGCCTCGTCGCAACATCCGGCCATGGCCGCCGAATGCGGTGCGGCGCAATGGTCCGCGCTGGACTGCGCCGCGTACGAGAATGAGGCAATCGCAAGCGCCGGTGCATTCAGCACCAGGGCAACAAGCATCATCCATCGCAGCAGCAGGCCAGGCAGGTTCACCCGCTGATGATAGCCGATGCGCACGTCACGCAATCACCGCCACCATTGCGCTCATCCGCACCGGGATCGACTTGGCCGCTGGGGTACCGCTGACTCGATCGTAGTAGTCCAGCGGCAACAACGGGTTCAGTTCCGGGTAGTAACCAGCCAGGGCGCCGCGCGGCATCGGGTAGTCCAGTACGGTCAGGCCCTCGATGCGCCGCTGCACGCCATCACCGCTGATGGTCTCCAGGCTGACCAGCGCCTCCTTCTCCAGCCCGCGCGCCAGCCGGTCCTCGATGTTCATGAACAGCACCATGCGATCGTTGTACACGCCGCGGTAGCGGTCGTTGTAGCTGTAGATGGTGGTGTTGTACTGATCGTGCGAGCGCACCGTGGCCAACCGCAGCATCCCGGGGTCGTCCACCGGCGCGTCCACGTCCAGGCCCGGCATCACCAGGATGTTGGCCTTGCCATTCGGCGTGGGCCACACCCGGCGGCGCGGCGGAATGTCCAGGTGGAAGCCGTGCGGCTGCTGGATCCGCTCGTTGAAGCCGGTGTAGATCTCCGGATACACCGCCGCAATCAGCTCGCGGATGGATGCGTAGTCATGCATGCACCCCGCCCAGTCGACCTTGCTGTGCGGCAATGTTGCCAGCGCCATGCGACAGACGATCTCGACCTCCGGGAGCACGTCCGTGCTGACCGGCTCGAGCACGCCGCGCGAAGCGGTCACGTTCGACATCGCGTCTTCGATAGTGACGAACTGCTCGCCGGCAGGCGTAACGATGCGCTCCGAACGTGCGACCACCGGCAGGATCAAGGCATCGCGGCCATGCACCAGGTGACCGCGATTGAGCTTGGTGGCGATGCCCACCGTCAGCTCCAGGCCGCGCATGGCCTCGTACGCGCGCGGCGTATCGGGCACGGCGTGGATGAAGTTGCCGCCCATACCGATGAACACCTTGGCGCTGCCGTCCAGCATCGCCTCGATCGATTCGACCACGTGATGACCGTGCTCGCGCGGCGGATCGAAGCCGAACACCTGCTGCACGCGGTCCAGATAGGCCGGCTTGGGTTTCTCGTCGATGCCGACGGTACGGTCGCCCTGCACGTTGGAATGGCCACGGATCGGCCCGATACCGGCACCGGGCTTGCCGAAGTTGCCACGCAGCAACAGCAGGTTGGCCACCTGCTGCAGCAGGGTCGAACCATACTGATGCTGCGTCAGGCCCATGCCATAGCAGATCACCGTGGCCTTGGAGCGGATGTAGATCTCGGCGCAGCGACGGATCTGCGCCTGGGTGATGCCGGAGACCTCCACGATCTCGTCCCAGTCCTGCGCCAGCACGTCTTCGCGTAGCGCCTCCAGGCCCACCGTGTGTTCTGACAGGAACTCATGGTCGAGCACGCGCTCACCCTGCGCCTCGCGTTCGAACATCACCTTCATCATGCCCTTGATCAGGGCCAGGTCGCCGCCGATGCGGATGTGCACGAACTCGCTGGTGATCTCGGTCGAACCGAACGTGGCCATCTGCACCACATCCTGCGGCTCGGCGAAACGGATCAACGCACGCTCGGGCATCGGATTGACCGCTACGATCGGGATGCCGCGTTTGCGCGCCTCGACCAGGTTGCTCATCATCCGCGGCGAATTGGTGCCGGTGTTCTGGCCGATCACGAAGATCGCCTCGGCGTGCTCGAAATCCTGCAGCACGATGGTGCCCTTGCCCACGCCGATGGCCGGCGGCAGGCCGCGACTGGTCGGCTCGTGGCACATGTTCGAGCAGTCCGGGAAATTGTTGGTGCCGAATTCGCGCACGAAGATCGAATACAGGAACGCGGCTTCGTTGGGTGTACGGCCGGAGGTGTAGAACTCGGCCTGGTGCGGGCTGTCCAGCGCCTGCAGATGATGGCCGATCAAGGCAAACGCCTCATCCCAACTGCACGGCACGTAATGATCGGTGGACGCGTCGTAGCGCATCGGCTCGGTCAGCCGGCCCTGCATCTCCAGCCAGTAGTCGGTCTGCGCCATCAGCTCGGTGACCGTGTGCTGGGCGAACAGCTCGCGGCCAGCACGGAACTGGGTGGCTTCCCAGGCCAGCGCCTTGGCGCCGTTCTCGCAGAATTCCAGTTTCTTGCGCTCATCGGCATCGGGGAACGCACAGCTGGGGCACTTGAAGCCGCCGGGCTGGTTCATCGCCAGCAGCGCCTTCGACCCCTTGCCGATCACGCTCTGCTGCAGCAGCACCTTGGCCGTGGCGCCGGCGGCACCCCAGCCACCGGCCGGCTGGTTGTAGGGCTTGTAACGCGGCGGCTTCTGCTCGGACATGTTCGGGAACCTGGCGGGAGGAACACAACAATCAACGGCGCGAGACGGGCCGGATGCGGCCTCTGCAGCGCGGCCAGCCCCGCAGTCAAGCACGGACAAGGCCGCTTCGCCAGAGGCAGACGCTGTTTTCAGCGCAGCCTGCCATGACAACGGTTACACCCGCGTCAGCGCCCGGCCACTGCGCTATTCTCGAAGCCGTGGGTGGTCCACCACCTGCGTATTTCCCTTGCCCGGACGCGCTGCATGCCTGACTCGACCCCGCCGCACATCCCGCCTGCCGGTACGGCGCAGCGCCCGTTGCAGCGCTGGCGCAGCGAGGGGCACCAGCAGCAGGTCGACGTGGTGGCCGAGGAAGTGCCGGTTGCACTGCGCTACAACGGCGCCGCCTTCGCGGTGATGATGGCCACGCCCTGCGACCTGGAAGACTTCGCGCTGGGTTTCTCGCTCAGCGAGGGACTGATCACTGCGCCCTCGCAACTGCTGTCGATCGAGGTCCGCCCGCAGCTGGAGGGCATCGAACTGCAGATGACCGTTTCCGAAGACGCACCCGGTGCCGATCTGGATCCGGCCAATGGCCGCCTGCTGCCCGGTCGCGGTGGCTGCGGCCTGTGCGGCACGCGCCAGCTGGAGGATGTGCTGCGCCCGCTGCCGCAGATCCGCGAGCGCCGCACCTATCCTCATGCCGCGTTGCAGCGGGCGCTGGCCACGCTGGCGCAGCATCAGCCGATGAATGCGGTGAGTGGATCGACGCACGCCGCGGCCTGGGCCGATGCCAGCGGGCGCATCGGCTGGGTGCGCGAGGATGTGGGCCGTCACAATGCGTTGGACAAACTGATCGGCGCCCTCCATCACAACGAGCACGCCATCGACGGTGGGTTGCTGGTGATTTCCAGCCGCGCCAGCTATGAGATGGTCAGCAAGGCGATACGTGCGGGTGCCAGCGTGCTGGCAGCGGTGTCTGCGCCGACCGCGCTGGCGATCGACCTGGCTCGCAGTGCCGGACTGTGCCTGGTCGGATTCGCGCGGGAGAGCGGGTTCAATGTGTATACGCACCCCGAGCGGCTGCAGGCGGACGACAGGTAGCGCCGATCACCCCGTCTGCTCCCTTTCGACCGGCCCGGGCGGCCCATTGCCACCCGGGCCAGACCGTACCTCAGCGCAGCGCCACCTTCGGGAAGTCCACCGGCACGTCGAACGCCACGTTGACGTAGTTGGTGAACAGGTTGAGCGCCACATGGGCGAGGATCTCGACGATCTGCTCGTCATCGAAGCCGGCTGCGCGCAACGCCTGCACATCACTGTCGGCGATCTGCGCACGTTGCTCGACCACCTTCAGCGCGAAGTCGAGCGCCGCCGAAGTGGCCGGATCGCTGGACTGGCCGATCTGCGCGGCAGCCATCTGCTCGCTGCTGGCGCCGGCCTTGCGACCCAGCGCCGTGTGCGCGGCCAGGCAGTATTCGCAGGCATTGCGGTTGGCGATGGCGACGGCGATCTGCTCGCCCAGCAGCGGCGACAGGCGACCGCCGCCCAGTGCGCCGAACGAGCCCCACATGCTCTGCAGGGCGGCCGGCGAATTGGCCACCGCGCGGAACATGGCCGGGGTGGCACCGAAGGCGGCGTGGACCTGGCCCAGCAGGGCCTGGCGGTCGGCGGTGGTGTTGGCGGCATCGATCAGGGGGACACGGGACATGGTGGATCTCCTTCGGAAAGCGCCCGGGATTGGACGACCCGGCCATCCTAGGTAGACTCGATGGACGCAACAGACCAGATCAGCCGCCATTGTTGTCCATTCGTCCATGCGCACACTTCCCACTCCTGCAGACCGCTCCGCGCCCGACCGCCTCTCCTCCCTGCTGGAACGCTTCCGGGTGCAGGCCGCGCTGTTCCATAGCGGCCCGCTGTGTGGACGGCAGGTGTTCGAGCCGCAACCCGGGCGCGCTTTCCTGCACATCCTGCGCCAGGGTGAGATGGAGGTCCGTCATCCCGATGGCGATACCGCGCTGCCACGGTTGAAGATCGACACCCCGAGCCTGCTGCTGTACCCACAGCCACTGCACCACGTGTTCTTCAATGCGCCGCTGGATGGCCCGGACTTCACCTGCGCCACGCTCGACTTCGATGGTGGCGCGCGCAACCCGATCGTGCAGTCGCTACCGCCGGTGATGGTGGTGCCGCTGGCCGCGATCAGCGAGCTGGACGACACCCTGCATCTGCTGTTCACCGAGGCCGACCGCCAACGTTGCGGTTCGCGGCTGCTGACCAACAGGCTGTTCGAAGTGGCGCTGATCCAGGTCCTGCGCTGGGTGGTGGATCATCCGGATGCGGCCGGGGTCAGCCATGGGTTGATGCGCGGGCTGTCCGACGCGCGGCTGGCACGCACGCTGGTGGCGATGCACCAGGCGCCACAGGACGAGTGGACGCTGCCGCGCATGGCCGCCACCGCTGGCATGTCGCGCAGTGCGTTCGCAGCGGTGTTCAAGGAGGTGATGCAGGCGACGCCGGCCAGTTATCTGCTGGATTGGCGGCTGAGCCTGGCCTGCGCGCAGTTGCGTGCGGGCGTGGCGGTCAAGCAGGTGGCGATCGAGGTGGGGTTTGCCGATACCGCGTCGTTGTCGAAGGCGTTCCGCAAGCGGTTGGGGGCTTCGCCCAGGGCGTGGTTGGCGGCGACCGCAGCACAGGCTGGGTAAATGGATGAGGGGTAGAGTCGACC
Organism: Stenotrophomonas genospecies 3; assembly: GCF_054473855.1. Lineage (NCBI taxonomy): Bacteria > Pseudomonadati > Pseudomonadota > Gammaproteobacteria > Lysobacterales > Lysobacteraceae > Stenotrophomonas > Stenotrophomonas genospecies 3. The sequence continues at coordinate 261,103 of NZ_JBTMUR010000002.1, read as the reverse complement.
GCTGGTCGACTATCGCGCGAAGCGCGGGATTTTCGTGAGCAGCCGACCAGCGGTCGGCTCTACCAAGAGCGGCGTCCCCGCGTCGGTCGACGGCTCAGCTGGACGTCCCATCAGACTTCGCCAGCAGCCCGGCGATGCGCTCCGCCACCTGGCCGCGCACGCTTTCATCCAGCTGCCCTTCGTACATCGCTTCGTAGATCCACAGGCCATCGGCGGCCAGCCGCGCCACGAAGTTGTCGAGCGCAGCCGGGTCATTCTGTCCGGCCGACGGCGGCAACGGTGCCCAGCGCCGCACAGCCGGTCCCCACGGACGCTCGTCGGCGTCCGGGTCGGCCGATTCAAGCATGAACATCAGTTCGGCACGGGTGGCGCTCTGCGCCGAGACGCGCACGAAGGTCTGGTAGCGTTCCAGCGCAGATGCTTCCTCCGCACGCTTGCCCAGCAGCGTTTCCATCGACGTCTCCCAGGCCTGCACCAGGTGCTCGTCGATGCCGCGCAGCAGCGCCTCGCGCGACGGGAAGTGGTACAGCAGGCCGCCGCGGGTCAGCTTGGCCTCGGCCGCCACCGACTCGAAGGTCACCGCGCGCACGCCGTCACGATTGATCACGTTGACGGCGGCGTCGAGGATGCGGTCGCGCTTGCTGGTTCTCATCGCGTCATTTTACGCGATCGGCCGCACCCTCGCGGCCACCGACGCGCCCCCGCAGCAGGCGCGCGATGATCGCCGCGCCCACTGCCAGCACCACCGTGATCACCAGCAGCACGATCTGGTAGCCACGGTCATACGCGACCGTGGCCAGTGCGAACCACTCGCCCTGCCCGCTTTCGCGTGCCGCGTGCAGCGCCTGGGTGAAGCCTTCGCGGGCAAGCTCGGGCATGTCGGCCGAGGCCGGCAGGAAGGCGCCGTACATTGCCGCACTCAGGCTGCCCAGCATCGCCACCGCCAGCAGGCCACCGAATTCGTAGGACACCTCTTCCACCGACGAGGCCATGCCTGCGCGGTGTGCCGGCACATTGTTGAGGATGGCGGTGGATGCCACCGAGATGGCCGAACCCATGCCGAAGCCGGTGATGGCCATACCAGCCACCACCCAGCCAAGGCCGTGCGGGAAGCCGAACGCCACCACGCCGACGCCCAGCGCACCTGCGGCCAGGCCACCACAGATCAGCGGGCGCAGGCCCACCCGGTGCAGGATGCTGCCGCCCAGCAGCGCGCTGGGCAGGCTGCCCAGTGCCGCCACCGAGACCAGCAGGCCCGCCTGCAGCGGCGTGAAACCTGCCACCAGCTGGAAGCGCTGGGTGGTGACCAGCTGCAGGCCGGCCATCGCGAACAGAGTGAACACCGCCGACAGCGTGCCGGCCAGGAACGCAGGATTGCGGAAGATCGCGAAGTCCAGCAGCGGGTACGGCAGCTGCTGCTGGCGGCGTGCAAACGCCGCACCGCTGATGACGGCCAGCAGCAGCGCGCCTGCGCCCAGCGCATACGACGGCGGCGTAGCGATCAGCGACTTGATCGCCAGCACCAGGCCGGACAGTGCCGCCAATGCCAGCAACGAAGACACCAGGTCCCACGGCCGCGAGGTATCTCGCTGGCCTTCCGGTGCCAGCAGCAGGGTTGCAACGAAGGCCACCACCACCACCGGCACGTTGATCAGGAACACCGAGCCCCACCAGAAGTGCTGCAGCAGCCAGCCGCCAATGATCGGTCCGAGCGCCGCGCCGACGATGGCCACCGAACCCCAGATCGCGATGGCGATGTTGCGTTCGCGCTCTTCGTGGAAGCTCAGGCCGATCAGCGCCAACGTGGCCGGCATCATCGCTGCGGCACCGACCGCCAGGAAGGCACGTGCGGCAATCAGCTGCGCTGCGGTGTCGGCGAACGCCGCTGCCAGCGAGGCGACGCCGAACATCACCAGGCCGATCAGGAACATGCGACGATGGCCGATGCGGTCGCCCAGCGTGCCCGCACCCAGCAGCAGGCCGGCCATCACCAGCGGATAGGCGTTGATGATCCATAGCGCCTGGCCGGCGCTGGCCGAGAGTTCTTCGGTCAGCGTGGGCAGTGCGGTGTAGAGCACGGAGTTGTCGAGGGTGACCAGCAGCAGGCCGGCGGCGACGGTGAACAACAGTGCCCAGCGACGGGCACGCGACAGGGCCGGAGCACCGGCCAAGGGCTGGGACAAAGCCATGGGATAACCTGATGGGGGCGGAGTACGGCCATAACTATACAGGATGTCCTGTATAGTTATCAGGACAGCGCCGCCGGTTCAGATTGGGGCCCGGGCAATGTTCATGTTGCAGTGCCCGTATGCCGGGTCGTGGCCGGTGTCAGGAATCATCACCGGCAGTCTTCCGGCAGCGCCGCAATCGCCGATACCACCGCTGCCTGCATGCCCTGCCCCACGGCCATGTCCAGCTCCCCGCCCGTTGCCCCATGTTGGCGCCGCAGTTCGTCCTCGCACAGCCCACGCACCCGCGCACGCGCATTGGCGCGCAGGCTGCTGCATCGCCAATCGGTGCCACCCAGCGGCAACACCGAATACACCACGCTGTTGCAGGCGTTACCGGCCCGCTGCTGCAGCGACAGGCCGCCGAAATCCCGCGGCTCGCTGCTGCGCTGCGGGTCGAAATAGCTGTCCGGGAAGGTGCGCGCGTACTGCTCGATGTCCACGGCCATGCTGCGCCCACCGGCCAACGGCATCTGCAGCGGCTGGCCACACGGCGTCGCATCGGCCCGGTGCTGGATGTACTGGTAGATCGGCCGGTCCAGCGATGGATCCTGCTGGGTCACCGCACTGACCGCCGCCAGCACCGGCAGCGATGCACGATTGGCCATGCGCGCCAGCAGCCCCGTCTGTGCCGGCTGGCAGCGGTCGCGCAAGGTCGCCGCAAGCAGGAACAGCACGTCGTTGCGAAAAGCGTGGTCTTCGCCGAGGCGTTGTTCGATGCGCTGGCTGGCATCGGTCGCGGGTGCCGGGAAGGCGATCGCCGGTGGCTCGGTCACGTCGACGCGCAGGTGCCACCACACCAGCAACACCACGCTGGTGACCAACACGCCCGCAACGATGATCCAACGCGTGCGCTTCAATTGTGGATCGCCGTCAGTGTCGCCGCCGCCGCGTCGTAGGACGCGCTGGCGATATCCGCATCGAAGCGCTTGACCTGCAGGCGGCCGGCAAGCCGGTACGGGTCCCACAGGTCTCCCAGTGCGATCGGCGTGGCCAGGGTCACATGGATGATCTGGTTCGGTGGCGGTGGCGGCACATGGATGCAGGCCCCGTAGAACGGCACGAACAACAGTTCCTCAACCAGTCCCGCGTCGTTGGTGCCCAGCGGCACCACGTAGCCATCCAGATCCACCGCGCGACCGTCGACAGCGTCGACCACGCGCGAAGAGCCGAACTGCTTGGCGCGATCCGGGCTGGAATGGTCGATCTCCTGCCCCGGTGGCGTGCCCGAGCCGGTGTCATCGATCAGCCCGCCCACCCCGTCCATGCCATTGCGTGACAGGCCGATCTGCGGCGGCGGACGCTGGTAGGTCACTTCGTCGGGCCGCAGTGCATCCCAGCGGTCGATGGGCGCCTCGGTCGTGGCCGGCTGTGCCGGTGCTGCGGCGCCGGTGGTGGCTCCCCCGCCCGCCTGCGTACACCCCAACAGGCCCAGGCAGCAGGTCAGTCCGATCAGGACGCTACGGTTCATACGGCCTCAGCTGCGCATCGCGCATGGTGTAGGCGGAGCCGGCCAGATCATCGTCCAGCCGTTCGGCGCGCAGGGTACCGGCCAGGAAGAACGGCGAATACATGTCCGGCATCTCGATCGGGCGCGGCAGCACCACGTGCACGATCTGGTTCGGCGGTGGCGGCGGCACATGGATGCAGGCGCCGTAGTACGGCACGAACAGGAATTCGGTCAGCCGCCCGTCCTGCGCGTTGGCCAGCGGCACCACGTAACCCGGCAAGCGCACCGGCCGCTGCAGTACGGTGTCCACGGTGCGGAACGTACCGAACTGCGGCATGCGCCGGTTGCCGTTGTGCTCGACTTCCGGGCCGTCGCCGCGTTCCAGCGCGGCCAGCTCGTCCCTGGGCATCATCTGCAGCCAGTCCAGCTCCTGTTCTTCGGCAGCTGCCGGGGCATCGCGATCGATCACCGGCGACGGTGTCAGCGCCTGCACGCCGGTATCGACCGTGCGTTCGCAGGCGGTCAGCACGAGCAAGATTGGCAACAGCGGCAACCAGCGGATGCTCAGCCCCCGGGTGACAGGCCATCGGCCAGCGTGCGCCGATAGGCCAGCAGCGCCGGTACCAGGCCGGCCACCGCGCTGATCGCCAGCACACCTGCGACCCACGCCAGTTCGCGGCCATCCGGCCAGATGTGGGTGATCGACAGGCCAAAGTTGGCCAGCGCCCAGCCACGCCCGGCCAGGCTGGCCACCACCAGTGCGGCCAGTGCGAGCACGCAGGCAAGCGCGCTGGTCGCCACCGCCTCCACCACCAGCAGGCTGGCGATATAGCCCGGGCGTGCACCGATGGCACGCAGTACCGCCATCTCGCGCCGGCGCTCCTGCAGGGTCGAGACCAGCAGCGCCACCAGCGAGACCATGCCCAGCAGCACCACCATCGCACTGATCAGCTGCAGCGCCCGCTCGGCGGTGCCCAGTGACTGCCACAGCTGCTGCAACGTCACGCCGGGCAGGATCGCCAGCATGGCCTCGTCCGGGTACTCGTTGATCCTGCGCTGTACCGAGAACGTGGCGATGCGCGAATTCAGGCCGAGCATGAAGGCGGTGATGCTGGTCGGGGTCAGGTCCAGATGGCGCGCCTGCTCGGCGCTGACACTCTGGCTGCGCAGCTGCACGCCGGAGCGCCAGTCGACATGGATCGCCTCGATGGCCGGCAGCGAGACCAGCACCGAGGAATCGACCGGCGTGCCGGTGCGCTGCAGGATGCCGGCCACGCGGAACGGCTTGTCGGCATGCGTGGCCAGCGTGACCGCGCCGGTGCCATGGGCCAGCACGATCTCGTCGCCGAGGCCGACCTTCTGCGCGCGTGCCACCTCTGCGCCGATCACGGCGTCGTACAGATCGTCGAACGGCCTTCCCTGTGCAAACGCCAGCGCATGTCCCGCGCCGTAACGATAGTGCTCGAAGTAGCCGCCACTGGTGCCGACCACCCGGTAGCCGCGCCACGAATCGCCCAGCGACAGTGGCACCGCCCACTTCACCTGCGGCAGCGAGGACAGCTCCTGGTAGGACTGCCAGGACACGTTGTTGGTCGGGTCGCCGATGTGGAACACCGAATACAGCAGCAGGTTCACCGGCCCGGAGCGGGCACCGACGATCAGGTCGGTGCCTGAGACGGTGCTGGCGAAACCTTCATGCGCCTGCGTGCGCACGCGCTCAACACCGAGCAGCAGCACCACGCTGAGGGTGATCACCAGCACGGTGAGGCTGACGCTCAATGCGCGGCTGCGCAGGCTGGCCCAGGCAAGTTCAAGCATGAGTGCCACCTGCGTGATTGATCTGCGACAACGCGATGGTGCGGTCGAACAAGGGCTGCAGGCTTTCATCGTGGCTGACCACCAGAACCGTGGTACCGGCGGCCCGGCACTGTGCGGACATCAGCTGCAGGAAGGCGGTCGCAGCTTGGCGATCCAGCGCCGAAGTCGGCTCGTCGGCCAGCAGTACTGCGGGGCGGCCGATCAGGGCGCGTGCGGCGGCCACGCGTTGCTGCTGGCCGACACTCAGGGTACCGGCCGCACGCTTGGACAGCGCCGGGTCCAGCTGCAGCGCTTCCAGCAGGCGCAGGATCTCGTCGTCCAGCGGCCCGCTGATGCGCTCACTGCGCACCGGAGAAAAGCGCAGGCCAAGCGAGATGTTGTCGCGCACGCTGAGGAACGGCAGCAGGTTGAACTGCTGGAAGATCACGCCCAGGTGATCGGCACGGAAGCGATCGCGCGCGGCACCCCGCATCATCTGCAGCGCGTGACCCGCCACTTCGACGCGCCCCCTGCCGGGTAGCAGGACGCCGGCCAGCAGGCCGAGCAAGGTGCTCTTGCCGCCCCCGCTCACTCCACGCAACAGCACGCTGCTGCCCTGCTCTATCAGCAGCTGCGGGATATCCAGCACCAGGCGTGTTGCGTAGCCGAACTGCACATCCTCCAGGGCGATCACCGCTGGCGTACTCACGGCGCCAGCACCACGCGCAGGTTGTCGGCACTCAGCACGCTGCGGTCCTGACCGTTGGCCGTCGCACTGTTGACGATGACTTCGTGCAACCCGGGGAACAGCACCGGCAGGCGCACGACCAGGGCGCGCAGTGCACTCGGATTCGTGCAGCGATACTGCAGGTTGGCAGTGAAACCGGCGTGGCGATGCTGCCCGGCCGCTGGCACAGCGGCGGTCGCAGCGAAGCCTTCGGCACTGGCGTCACTGCTGGCCAGGCGGCAGTTGGCGGCGGTGGGCAGGGTCACCCAGCTGCCGCCCTTCAGCAATGCCGTGGCGCGCGACAGTGCCGCCTGCTCGGTCGCGTTGGCGGGCGGCCGCTCGAAATCAAGAATGCCGATACCCGGCGCCTGCAGGGCGAACTCCAGCGTTCCCTGGTCGAGTGCGAGATCAACGGTGGCCTGGCCGTGCACGTGTGGCGCGTGCTGGCGTACATCGTGTGCCTGGGCCGCGTTGGCAGCCAGCAGCAGGAAAAGAGCAGCGGGAAGCTTCATGGGGGAGACTCCAATTGTTACTATGTAACATAATGGACCACATCCCCCCGACCCCCGCAAGGGCTCTGGCCCAGCCGCCAACTTCGGCACGCTGGCATCCCCGTTTCGATCTGGCCGGCGCCTGGCTGTCGCTGGCCTGCGCCGCCCATTGCATCGCCCTGCCGCTGCTGCTGGCCTTCGTGCCGGCGGCAATGATGGCGCTGCGCTCGTTCCAGCACCCCGGCCACGGCGTGATGACGCTGCTGTTGATGATGTCGCGCTGGGAATGGTTGTTCGCCATGATGGCCTCGACGCTGGCGCTGGCCAGTACCAAGGCCGGGCTGCACCGGCATGGGCGCTGGCTGCCGGTGCGGCTGGCCGTGGTTGGCACGGTCCTGCTGGTGTCGGCGTCGCTGTACCTGCCGTTGAAGGAATCGCTGCTCTGGCATGGTGTGGCCACTGCCTGCGGTGGCGTGCTGCTGGCATGCGCGCACATCGGCAACCGGCGGGCATTGCACGGCCACAGGTAGCGTTCCGAAGATGCCGGCCAGCGGCCGGCACTACCGTTTCCTTGGACCGGTAGCGCCGGCCGCTGGCCGGCGCGCGGCCCGCCTCCTCAGAAGCGGTAGCCCACTTCCGCGCCGAAGATCCGCGGGCTGTCCACCGGGCCGTAGTAGTTGCCGTCGCGCCCGAAGGCCAGGTTGTCGAAGATCAGGCCGTTGATGCGGCGCTTGTTGGTCAGGTTCTGCACGAACACCCGCGCGCTCCACGGCCCGGTCTCATAACCCAGCTGTGCCCCCAGCACGACCACGGCCGGCTGGAACGCACGGTTGCGTTCATCCAGCGCGCTGGAGCCGGTGAACTGCGATTCCAGCCGTGCATGGATGCCCGAGTCGAACTGATAGCGCGCCGCCAGATAGCCAGTGTAATGAGGGGTCAGCTTGACCCGCTTGCCATCCAGGTTCTGGTCCACGCTGACCCACAGCTTGGTGTACTTCGCATCGACGTAGCCCACATTCGCCATCAGGGTGAAACCGGGCAGCACTTCGAACACGCCCTCCAGCTCGGCACCGCGCGAACGGATCGAGGCATCCGAACCCACGTAGTCCGACGAGATCGGGCGGCCGTTGCCATCGGTGGCCACCTGGATTTCCTGCCAGTTGTCCGAGGTGATGTGGAACAGCGCGCCGCCGATGTGGCCACGGCCGCCGGCCAGGTTCATCTTGAAGCCCAGCTCATGGCTCCACATGCGCTCGGATTCGTAGCGCAGTACCTTGTCGTTGACCACATCGCTCTGCGCCGCGGCCAGATTGAAGCCACCCGGAATATAGCCCTTCGCCGATGCCGCATAGAACGACAGATCGTCGGTGGCGTCGTAGCGCAGCGACAGCCGCGGCAACGTGGCCGAGAAGGTGTGCGCCAGTGCGGCATCGCGATACAGCACGCGGCCGCCGGCGCCCAGGTCCAGCGCACCGGCGCGCTGTTCGGTGGAACGCCGCGCCTGCTCATGGCGCAGGCCGGCGCTGGCGGTCAGCTTGGGCAGCCCCGGGAAGGTGTAGCTGGCGGTGGCGAAGACGCTGTAGTCCTCGCCCTTGGAGGTCTGCCGTGGCGCCAGGTTGTAGCTGTCCAGCCCATGCAGCGCCGGGCCGACGAAGGTGCCCAGGATCGAATCCTTGCTGTTGCGGTAGGTCGACACACCGGCCATCCAGGTCAGCGTCTGGTCGCTGGGCGAGCTGAAGCGCGCCTCGGCCGTCCATTCCTTCTTCCTGTCGTAGATGCGGCCGGCCAATGCCGGGCTGTTGGTCATGTCGAAGTCGTAGCCGGCCGAGGTCACCTCCTCGTCCCGCCAGGAAGCGGCCACGTCCAGCGTGCCGGCCTGCAGCTGCCATTGCGCACTGAGGCCCGCCACCGTTTCGTCCTTTTCGGTGCGCTTGGGGGCATCGTTGATGTAGGTGAAGTCTCCGGCACGGCGGCCGCCATTGAGCGATGTGCCGTAGGTGCGGTTATAGAGGCCGGTATCCAGCGGCAGGTATTCATACTCGAACATGCCCGGCGCGCGGGTGCGCAGGTGGTAGGCCAGCGCGTTCACCGAAACGTAATCGCTCGGCTGCCAGCGCAGCTTGCCCTGCAGGTAGCCTTCGCCGACCTTGCCGCGCGCACCGGAAGGCGTGAGGTTCTTCAGGTAGGCGTCCTCATCGGAGCCCATGAACGCCACCGAGCCGGACAGGCTGCCCGTCTTGTTCAGCGGCCCTGCCAGGAAGCCATCGAGAGCGGTGCCATTGCCGTTGCCGAACCAGGTGCTGCGCACATTGATCTCGCCCTCGCGTGCATCAGCCGGGCCGCGTGTGCGCACCAGTACCAGGCCGGTCGAGGTCCCGGAACTCGGTGACGCCGGCTTCTTTCAGCGCCTGCCGATCGAGCACCGTCACCGACAGATCGCTCTTCAGGTAAGGGGTATCGCGCTTGGAACCGGTGACGCGGACACCGTCGAGCGTGGCAGGGTCGGCCTGCTGGGCGAGCACGGGCATTGCAGGAATGAGCAGGGATGCCGCGACGAGCGCGGCGGCGGGCGTGGACGACTTCAACGGGGAACCTCGGCGAATGGAGTGGCGGACGCGCGAGCGGCGGCAGCGCGGGCAAGAGTGTTATCCTGTAACATTCACGCGACGCCGCCACTCCATTTCCGGCAGTGCCGCTCCATTCCCGGATCCGTGATGCCCGCCCTCGCCGACCAGCTGCTGCAGGAAACCGGCCCGCAGGCCCCTGCGGCCTACGCCAGCGATGACGGTGCGGTGGTGCTGCTGCGCCATCGCTTCGATGCCAGCGAAGGTGAGATGGGACATCCGCAGCAACTGCGCCTGGGCATGGCCGTGGGCGGCGGCGGTCGGCTGCAGCAGCGCACCCTCAGCGGTCTTCTGCAGGCGCCGTGGCGGCCCGGCCAGTTCAATCTGGTGCTGCCGGGAGACACCGGCACCTATGCCAGCCCCGCGGTCGATCTGCTCGGCATCGCCATCGATACCCGCATGTTGCCGCACGACGCGCCGGCGCTGCAGCACCTGCAACCCCTGGCGGCGCGGCTGCACCGCGATCCGGTGGTGACTTCGGTGCTGCAGGCGCTGTGGTCCAGCGCACAGGCCGACGCCTGCCTGCCCGGCTTCCTCGAGCATGGCGCGCAGGTGCTGCTGCACCGCCTGGGTCAGCTTGCCGGTCAGCCGCGCCAGGCGCGTGGCTCGGCGTCCCCACTGTCGGCACGACGGTTGCGGCAACTGGAGGCCTACATCGACGCGCAACACGGCCAGGCGCTGACCGTTCCACAGCTGGCCGCTGCAGTGCAGATGGAGGCCGCGACGTTCGGCCACGCGCTGCGTGCGGCCACTGGCCTGCCGCCCTATGCGTTCCTGACCGAGCACCGCATGCAGCGGGCGCGCGCCGAACTCGCGCAGGGCCGGCGTGTCACCGAGGTTGCGCTGGCCAGCGGATATGCCAATCCCAGCAAGTTCAGCGCGGCGTTCCGGCGTGTGGTCGGTTGTTCGCCGTCGGCATGGATCGCGCAGTCACGGGCCCGGTAGTGCCGGCCGCTGGCCGGCCGCCAACATTACAAACTGGTAATGTCCAGGTCAGGGCCTCGAAAGGCGGTGGACGTCACCCTGCAGGCCACTTCCTCATCGGTGATCCGCATATGACCCGCTCCCTGTTCCGCGTCGCCCCGCTCGCCCTGCTGCTGTCCGGCCTTTCGGCCGCGCCGCTGGCGCTGGCCCATCCCAGCCTGGTGCGTTCGACGCCAGCGGCCGATGCCACCATGGCCCCGGCCAGCCAGATCGAGCTGCAGTTCAGTGAGAAGGTGATGCCGCGTGCCACCCGCATCGAACTGAGCATGGACCACGGCCGCATGAAGATGGCGATGCCAACCACGGCGCAGGAGATCTCCGAGGACGGCCACACCCTGCGCGCGCGCTTTGCCAAGCCGCTGCCCGCCGGCAGTTACGCGCTGCAGTGGCGCGCGGTCGGCCAGGACAGCCATCCGATCACCGGCACCTACCGCTTCACCGTGAAGTAAGGCCATCGCTGTGGCCGAGCTTTCGCCATACGCGCTGCGGCTGGCGCTGTATCTGGCCCTGATGCTGCTGTTCGGGCGGATGCTGTTCGTCCGCCCCGGACTGCCGCGCAGCGTCTCGCTGGCCCTCGTTCTGGTGGCACTGGTGCTGGTCGGCATCGATGCGGTCACCCGATTGTCCGGCGTGCTTGGCATATCACCGGTCGACATCGATGGCGAGACAGCGCGCTGGTTTCTTACCGGTACGCCGGTGGGCGAGGCGGGACTGCTGCGCATCCTGGCCCTGCTGGCGATGCTGCCGCTGCTGGCAGTCAATCGCCCGGTGCAGGGCCTGCGCCGTCCTGCACTGCTGGCACTCTCGGCGGTGACCCTCGCCAGCCTCGCCTGGAACGGCCACGCCGCTGCTGGGGATGGGATCGCTGGCAGGCTGCGTCTTGCTGCCGGCATCGTGCACCTGCTGGCGGCCGGCGCCTGGATCGGTGCGATCGCCGCCATCGTGCAGCTGGCACTGCGCCGCCAGGGCCTGCGCCTGCGCGAACGCACCCACGAACTATGGCAGGCCGCGCACGGCTTCGCCCTGCCCGGCACGATCATCGTCGCCCTGCTGGCGATGACCGGCACCTATGCCTATGTCGATCTCGGCGGTTCCATACAGACCCTGACCGGCGCCGCGCATGGACGCTGGCTGCTGCTCAAGCTGGCACTGGTGGGTGGCATGCTGGGCCTGGCCGCGCTGCATCGCTGGCGGCTGGTGCCGGCGCTGGCGGTCTCCATCCGGGGTGGCTGGCAGCCCAGGCCACTGCGTTCGCTCCGCCACAGCCTGGCCTGCGAATCGGTACTGGCCGTGCTGGTGCTGGCCTGTGTCGCGATTCTCGGCACGCTGGATCCGCTGGCATGAGACTGCGCAGCCAGCCCACGCCCAAGCTGCGATGATGGGCGCACCATGAAACTGCTGATCGTCGAAGACGAACCCAAGACCGGCAACTACCTGCGCCAGGGCCTGATCGAGGCCGGCTACGTGGTCGATCTCGCCTGCAACGGCGTCGATGGGCTGCATCTGGCCGGCAACGGCGAGTACCAGCTGGTCATCCTCGACGTGATGCTGCCCGGCCTGGATGGCTGGAACGTGCTGTCGCGGCTGCGCGAAGCCGGCTGGCAGGTGCCGGTGCTGTTCCTCACCGCGCGCAGCAGCATTGCCGACCGCGTGCAGGGCCTGGAGCTGGGCGCCGACGACTATCTGGGCAAGCCGTTCGCCTTCGCCGAGCTGCTGGCGCGCGTGCGTACCCTGCTGCGCCGGGGCCAGGCGCTGCCGCAGGCCGAGCGCATCGTCATCGCCGACCTGGTGGTGGACACCCTGCGCCGCCGGGTCGAACGCGCCGGGCAGCGCATCACCCTCAGCCCGAAGGAATACACCCTGCTGGAACTGCTGGCGCGACGCCGCGGCGAGGTGCTGCCGCGCTCGTTGATCGCCTCGCAGGTGTGGGACATGAACTTCGACAGCGACACCAACGTGATCGACGTGGCGATCCGCCGCCTGCGCGCCAAGATCGATGATGGCTTCGACGCCAGGTTGATCGTCACCGTGCGCGGCATGGGCTACGTGCTGGAGGCACCGGACGACGGTGCAGTGCACAGCGGATGAGCCTGCGTCGTTCCATCGCGGTACGGCTGACACTGCTGTTCGCCATCGTGGCCACGCTGGTGCTGGCCGCACTGGGCGTGGCGATCTATGTCAGCGCCCGCCATGACCTTGTTGCCCAGGACTTCATCGAACTGGAGAACAAGGTTGCGTTGATCCGCGATATTGCTGGCAATGGGCCCGCCGCCGCACGCGGCCCGCGGTTGGCAGAGGCGCTCAGCCATCATCCCGATATCGCCTTCCACATCGTCAATAGCCACGGAGCCGTGCTGTTCTCGACCGCACCGGCACTGCTGCGCGAGCACGCACACAGCCAGCCCATCGACGCCGCGCCACGGCGGCACGACTGGATTCTCGACGATGGTCGCTGCATGCATGCCCTGCACCTGCGGCAGACCCTGGCCGAAGGCAGCCAGCTGGTCACCCTGCTGGCCATCGATGACGACCGCCATGCCGATTTCCTGCAGCGCTTCCGCCATCTTCTGGCGATCGCCATCATCGGCGCCGCCGTGGCCAGCAGCCTGCTCGGCGGCTACGTAGTGCGACGCACGCTGCGACCGCTGCGCACGTTGGCCGATGAAGCCCGGCAGATCACCGCCGGTCGATTGCAGCGGCGTCTGAGCGCGCGCACGGCACCGGCCGAACTGGAACAGCTGGCACAGACACTCAACGGCATGCTGGCGCGCCTGCAGCAGGACTTCGCGCGCCTGACCGAGTTCTCTGGTGATCTGGCCCATGAGCTGCGCACGCCGATCACCAACATGCTGACCCAGGTACAGGTGGTGCTGGCCCACCCGCGCAGCAACGAGGCCTACCGCGAGACGCTGGCGTCGTGTGCCGAGGAGCTGCAGCAGCTGGCGCAGACCGTAGGCGACCTGCTGTACCTGGCGCAGGCCGAAGCGCCGGGCGCACTGCCCTCGCGTGAGCCGGTGGCGCTGGATGCGGTGGTGGATTCGCTGCTGGAGTTCTATGACCTGCTGGCCGAGGACCGGCAATTGACCCTGCGCCGCGACGGCGTGGCGAGCGTGGAAGGCAACCGTCTGATGCTGCACCGGGCGATCGCCAATCTGCTGTCGAATGCGTTGAAGCACGCAGCCGTGGGCAGCGAGGTGCGGGTGCAGCTGGTCGAGGGCGATGGCGTGTGCAGGGTCAGCGTGCACAATCTCGGCCCGCCGATTGCCGAAGCAGCACTGCCGCGCCTGTTCGATCGCTTCTATCGCGGCGAGCGTGGCCGCCACGAAGGTGCCGGACTGGGCCTGGCGATCACCCGTGCGATTGCACAGGCGCATGCCGGAACGGTAAGCGTGACCTCCGATGAAACCGGCACCGTGTTCGAGCTGGTGCTGCCAAGCGCATCAGCCCGGTAGTGCCGGCCGCTGGCCGGCAACCTTGGCACATCACGCGTGTTGCAGTTGCCGGCCAGCGGCCGGCACTACCTCATCTGGTCGAACACCCCGGCCACCCAGTCGATGAACACCCGCAGCCGCGGCGATGGTGTGCGGTTGCGGGGGTAGACCAGGCTCAGTGGGCTCGGTGTCGGCGGTGCGTGCGGCAACAGCTCGACCAGCTGCCCACTCGCGATGTAGGGATCCATCCGGTAGCGCGGTGCCTGGATGATGCCGAGACCCGCCAAGGCGGCACCAAGGAATGCGTCCGCGCCGGAAACCCTCACCCGCGCGGGCAGTGGCACGTAGCGCACCTGCGCGCCCTGCTGGAACTCAAGCGGAATCAGCTGGCCGGTGGCGCTGGAGCGATAGCCGACCATCTGGTGGCCTTGCTCCAGTGATTCGATGGTCTCGGGCACACCGTGCGCCCGCACATAGCCCGGTGCGGCCACCGTAACTTCCCGCAACATCGTCAACCGGCGCGCCGCCAGATCGCTGTCGGCCAGGGTCCCCACCCGCAACGCCGCATCCACGCCTTCGCGCAGCAGGTCGACATAGCGGTCGCCTTCGCTGACCTCCAGTTCGATCTCGGGGTAATGCTGCAGGAAGTCCGGCAGATGCGGAAACAGCAGGTGCCGGCCCAGCGTGCCATGCACTTCAATCCGCAGCGGGCCGCGCGGCGGCACGTCACGGAACGCGGCTTCGGCGTCGTCCATGTCGGCGATCAGGCGCAGGCAACGGCCATAGAAGGCCTCGCCCTCCAGGGTGGGCACCACCAGCCGGGTGGTCCGGTGCAGCAGGCGCACGCCCAGCCGCTGTTCCAGTGCTTTGATCGCATCGGTCACCGTGGCCCGCGGCAGGCCCAGGTCCTCGGAGGCACGGGTGAAGCTGCGACGCTCGACGATACGGACGAAGGCGCGCATGGCCGTGAAACGGTCCATTGTTCGGCTACCCGGATGATGTTGGCGGATTATGCATGATTATCCGGATCGATGAGATGGCGAAGATGGCACTGCGCCAGTCCGGCGCGCCCTGCTGGAACCTACCATGCCCACCTCCTCCGCCCGCCGTGTCGCCCTGGTCACCGGTGGTTCCCGTGGCATCGGCGCTGCCATTTCGCGCCGCCTGGCCGCCGACGGCCATGCCGTGGCGATCAACTACGCCGGCCGCCGCGATGACGCCGAAGCACTGGCCGCCGAACTCACGGCCACTGGCGCACACGCCGTCGCGCTGCAGGCCGATGTGGCGGACCCGCAGGCGGTGCGCCAGCTGTTCGACGCCATCGAGGCCCGCTTCGGCGGTATCGACGTGGTGGTGAACAGCGCCGGCGTGCTGCAGCTGGCGCCGCTGGCCGACAGCGACGATGCCTTGTTCGAGCGGGTGATCGGGATCAACCTGAAAGGCGCTTTCAACGTGCTGCGCGAAAGCGCGCGACGGGTGAGCGACGGCGGCCGCCTGATCAGCCTGTCCACCAGCGTGGTCGGCATCAGACTGGAGAACTACAGCGTGTACGCGGCCAGCAAGGCGGCGGTGGAAACGATGGCAGCGATCCTCAGCAAGGAGCTGCGTGGGCGCAACATCACCGTGAACACAGTAGCTCCCGGCCCGACCGCCACCGACCTGTTCCTGGAGGGCAAGTCACCGGAACTGATCGAGCGGTTGGCGAAGATGAATCCCCTGGAACGGTTGGGTACGCCGGAGGACATCGCCGGTGCGGTGGCGTTCCTGGCCGGTGCCGATGGCGGGTGGATCAACGGCCAGGTGCTGCGCGCCAATGGCGGGATGGTGTAGGTAGTCGCCCACCTTGGTGGGCGCGTCGCCGCGTGCCCACCAAGGTGGACACCTACCGGGCCATGCCTGGCGGCCGGGTGGCATCCACGCATGGCGTGGATCTACGGTGCCGATCAGCCGGCGCGGGCCTCGCGGCGCCGGTGCACCCAGTAGTACAGCGTCGGCAGCACCAGCAGGGTCAGCAGCATCGCCGACAGCAGGCCACCGATCACCACCACCGCCAGCGGCTTCTGGGTCTCGGCACCGATCGCATGCGAGGTCGCCATCGGCAGCAGGCCGAACATCGCCAGCAGTGCGGTCATCAGCACCGTGCGCAGGCGCTGCAGCGAGCCCTGCACCACCGACTGCAGCAGGTCCATGCCCTGCTCGCGCAGCTGGGCGAAGCGACTGAGCATCACCACACCGTTCAGTACCGCCTGCCCGAACAACGCAATGAAACCGATGGCCGCCGACACCGACAGCGGAATACCGGTCAGCCACAGGGCCAGGATGCCGCCGATCATCGCGAGGGGCACGTTGGCCAGGATCAGTGCTGCGCTGCTGATGTCCTTGAAGGCATCGAACAGCAGCACGAAGATGAGCAGCACCGACAGCGGAATCACCCAGCCCAGCCGCTTCATCGCACGCTGCTGGTTCTCGAACTCGCCGGACCACTCCAGCCGGTAGCCTTCCGGCAGCTGCACGCTGGCATCCACGCGCTTGCGCATGTCGGCCACTACGCTGCCCATGTCCCGCCCGGCGATGAAGATGCTCACTGCCTTTACCCGCTGTGCGTTCTCGCGCGAGATGTTGATCGCGCCGCTGGCCATGCGGAAGTCGGCCACGTCGGACAATGTCACCGTGTGGCCATCGCCGACGCCCACCGGCACCGTACGCAGCCGTTGCAGGTCACGGTCGGCATCGTCCAGGCGCAACGTGATCGGGAACCTGCGGTCGCCCTCCCACAGCTCGCCGACCTGGCGCCCACCCAGTGCTGTCTCGATCACTTCGTCGATGTCGCGCACGTTCAGGCCATAGCGTGCTGCACGGTCGCGGTCGATCTCGATCTGCAGCTGCGGCAAGGAGCCATCGCGGTCGATGAAGGCACTCTCCACGCCCTCCACCCCACGCACCTGGCCCAGGATCGCCTGCGCCTGCCGGTTCAGTACGTCCAGATCCGAGCCACTGACCTTGATCACCACCTGGCCTTTGATCTGCGAAATGCTCTCCAGGATGTTGTCGCGCACGGGCTGCGAGATCGAGAACTCCGGCCCCGGAATGCGTTGCTCCAGCGTGCGCTGCAGGTCGCTCACCAGCTGCCGCTTGTCCACGCCCTTCGGCCATTCCTTCTCCGGCTTCAACGCCACCAGCGCCTCGATCTGGTTGGCGCCCTTGGCATCGGAGCCGTCTTCCGGGCGCCCCAGCTTGGCCACCACCGTCGACACCTGCGGGAAGGTGCCGACCAGCTCACGGATGCGCCGCGACTGCTGCTGTGCTTCGGCCAGGCTGGTGCTGGGGTCGAGTGTGGCGGTCAGCCAGATCGATCCTTCGTCCAGCTCGGGCAGGAACTCCGAGCCCAGGCGGGTGCCCAGTGCCAACGTACCCACCAGCAACGCCACTGCGGTCAGCACCACCGCACGTGGCCGGGCCAGTGCACGCTCCAGGATCGGCCGGTACCAGCCGGTCAGGCGGTCCATCAGCGGATTGCCATCTCGCATGCGGTCCCGTCGCAGCCACCAGTAGCAGAACAGCGGCACCACGGTCAGCGCCAGGATCAACGCACCGATCAGGGCCGAGGTCACCGAGTACGCCATCGGTGCGAACATGCGGCCTTCCTGCCGCTGCAGGGTGAAGATCGGAATGTGCGCGGCGATGATGATCAGCATCGAGAAGAACGTCGGCCGGCCCACTTCCGATGCGGCTGAAAGAATGGTCGAGAGCCGCGTCTTCCGGTCGGCCGTAGGTGGCAGTTTCGACAATCGCGAGACGATGTGTTCGGTGACGATCACTGCGCCATCGATGATGATGCCGAAGTCCATCGCACCCAAGGACAGCAGGTTGGCCGGCACGCCCCACAGGTGCAGGCCAAGGAAGGTCGAGAGCAGCGCCAGCGGCATCATCGCCGCCACGATCAGCGCGGCGCGGGCGTTGTACAGGAACAGCCACAGCACCAGGAACACCAGCACCGCACCTTCCAGCAGGTTGCGGAAGACGGTCTTCAAGGTAGTCGACACCAGCCAGGAGCGGTCGTAGAACGGCTCGATGCTGACCCCGGCCGGCAGCTGGTTCGCTTCGATCTCGGCGATGCGCGCATGCAGGGCGTCGAGCACGTCGGACGGATTCTCACCCTTGCGCATCAGCACCATGCCGAACACAGCATCGTCATTGTCGTCCTGGCCAACCAGACCCTGCCGTGGCAGGCCGGTATCGGCGATGCTGGCCAGGTCGCGCACCAGGATCGGCGTACCGCCGCGCTGCGCCACCACCACCTTGCCGATGTCACCCGGCGAACGCATCAGGCCCACGCCGCGGATCAGGAACTGCTGCTGGCCGCGCTCCACGTAGCCGCCGCCGGCATTGGAGCTGCCCTTCTCCAGCGCCTCGGCGAATTCACCGAGGCTGATCCCGCGGTCACGCAGCTTGTCCAGGTCCGGCTTGACCTGGAAGGTGCGCGCGAACCCGCCGAAGCTGATCACATCGGCCACGCCCGGCACGGTGCGCAGGCTGCGCTCCATCGTCCATTCCTGCACCGTGCGCAGCTGGGTCGGCGTCATGTGCGGGCCCTTGAGCACGTAGCGGTAGATCTCGCCCACCGCCGAACTCATCGCCTCCAGCTCCGGGGTCACGCCCTCCGGCAGCTCCACGCCCTGCAGGCGTTCAAGCACCTGCTGCCGCGCGAAATTGTCGTCGGCCTTATCGTCGAAGGTCAGGATGATCATCGACAGGCCGAACTGGGTATGCGAGAACACCCGCACCGAATGCGGAATGCCGGACAAGGCCACTTCCAGCGGCATCGTCACTTCGCGCTCCACCTCTTCGGCGGCACGTCCCGGGTGCAGCGACACCACCGTCACCTGGGTGTCGGACACATCCGGGAAGGCTTCCACCGGCAGCACGCGGAACGCGGCAATGCCGGCGCCGATGAACAACAGCAACGCCAGCATCACCATCAGCGGCTGGCGCAGGCAATAGGCAATCAGGCGATCGATCATGGCGCGGCGTGCCCGCTACCGGTGCTGGCGGCGGCCGGTGCGCTGTCGACCAACTGCTGCAGCAGCAGGCCCCCTTCGACCACCACCCGGCTGCCGGCGGCGAGGCCGTCACGTACCCACAGCCGGCCGTCACCCAGCTCCTCGGCGTGCACGGCGTGGCGCACGAAGCGGCCCTTGCCCTCTTCCACGAACACCACCTGCGTGCCGTCGATCAGCAGCACCGCGGCATCGGGCAATGAGACACCGCCCTCGGCCGGCAACGCCACCTGGGCGCGCACATACTGTCCCGCCTTGAAGCCGCGTGCGCGATTGTCCAGCTCGGCGCGTGCCTGCACCACGCGGCGTTCGCTGTCGACGAAGTCATCCACGTGCTGCAGGGTCGCCTGAAGTGACTGTCCATCGGCGCCGGGCACGCTCACCTGCATGCCGGCCTTCAAGCGTCCGGCCAGGCTTTCGGGAATGTCCAGCAACAGCCACAGGCGGTCCGGGTCGCCGATCATTGCCAACGGCTGATCGCTGTCGGGGCTGACCGACATGCCCGGGCTCATCCGCCGCTCCACCAGCACGCCATCGATGGGCGCGCGCAGCGGCAGGCGCTGGTCGACGCGCTGGCCGTTGCCATAGGCCTTGGCGAAGGCGGCCGCGCGTGCATGATCAGCCTGACTGCCAGCGAAGTTTGCCTCGGCCTCGTCCAGTTCACGACCCGACGCCACTCCCGCCGCATGCAGTTCGCGGGTACGGTCCAGTTCCTTGCGTGCCTGCTGCAGCTCGGCGCGACCACGGGCACCTTCAGCCTGAGCCTGGCCGAACTCGGGCGAGGTGATCCAAGCGATGACCTGGCCGGCTTTCACCTTCTGCCCCGGCTGTGCCTCGATGCGCGCCACCTGCCCCGACAGCGGCGTGTGCAGTGCGCTGGAGCGCGTCTCATCCCAGACCACCCGGCCCGGCAGCTGTAGGCTGGCGCTGGCGCCGGCACTCACTGTCTCGCTGCGCAGCACGTCCAGCTGGCGGCTGTCGGAAGGAAACTGAATCTGGCCGGCGCTGACCCGAGGTGCGTCCTCAAGATAGGAAGCTGGCTCCCGACCACAGCCGCCCAGCAGGATCAGCGCCAGCAAGACGGGCAGCACGGCGTATCGCGCCTGCGGGCGATAGGCGACGGTGGACTTCATCGGGATTCTCCTTCGGCAACGGATGTGGCGGCTTCCCAGCGCGCCAGTGCAATGGCCTGGTCGGTGCGCGCCTCGATCAGTGCGGCCTCGAAGTCGCGCCAGCTGCGGCGCGCATCCAGCAGATCGGTCAGATTGGCGGCACCGCGCCGGTACGCCAGTTCGATGCCCTGCACCGCCTTGCGTGCGGCGTCGGACTGCAGTCCCTCATAGTCGCTGCGGCGCTGAGCGGCGGACTGCGCGCTGGCCTGCAGCTGGTCCAGCTCGGCGCGTGCTTCGCGCTGCAGCACCTGCAGCTCCAGCGCGGCGCTGTCACGGTCGGCCTCGGCACGCTGGATCGCGCCGCGCGCGCGCGACGGCCCCCCCAGCGGAATGGTCAACGACACGCCCCAGGTAACACCGCTGATGTCGGTCGGCTCTCGTTCGGCCTCCACGCCCAGCTGGATATCGCGATGGCGCTCGCTGCGCGCCAGGGCCACGCCTGCGTCGGCCGCGACCAGGCGCGAACGCGCGGCACGCAGGTCGGCGCGCTGCTGCGGGTCGAACGCGCGTACATCGGCCACGCTGCTGGCATCCGGCCAGGGGTCATCAGCACTGAGGCCGCGGCTGTCATCGCTGCCCAGCAGCATCCCCAGCACACTCCGCGCGTCACGCAGATCCAGTGCTGCCTCGCGCGCCGCATCCGCCACAGCCAGGTCGTCCACCGCCAGGCGCGCGCGATCCACCGGTGCCATCGCCCCTGTCGCAACCTGCTTATCCGCCGCCGCCATCTGCTCGGCCGAACTCTGCCGGTTGGCGTTGGCAATCTGGGCCCGCTCCTGCGCGCCCTTCAGGCCGAAATAGGCTTCATGCAGTGCCACCTGTTGTCGGCGACGGGTATCGAGCATCTCCAGCCCTGCGACTTCCAGCAGCGCGTCGGCCTGGCGGATGCGCAACGCACGCTTGCCACCACGTTCCCAGGTCCAGCCCAGGCCCACGGTGCTGTCCACGCGCTTGTCCTGCCAGCGCCCAGGGCCGATGCCATGCTTGGGGCTGATCTTGCTGGTACCGATCGACAGTTCGGTTGCCGGCCGCAGCGCCGCTGTCTGCGCATCACCCTGCACCCCTCGCAGCTCCAGTGCCGCCGCGCGCAGGTCCGGGTTGTGCGCTTCCATTGCACGCTGCGCCTCTGCAAGGGACAGCGCCGAAGCCGCAGGCGCGCACAATAGGGCGGCAAGCAAGGCCGCAAGACGAGGGGAGAAATTCATGCACGTCACGGTAAGGTGACGGACTTGCGCCAAACTTGCCCCAACCTTGCACGAAGCTTGCAATGCGAATCCTGCTGATCGAAGACGATGCCGCCCTGGCCGATGGACTGATCCGCGCCCTGCAGGGTGCCGGCCATCTGTGCGACCACCTCTCGCGCGGACTGCACGCGCCTGCGGCGCTGGCCAGTGCTCCGTATGACGTGATGGTGCTGGACCTTTCCTTGCCGGACGTGGATGGCCTCGACCTGCTGTCGCGCCTGCGCAACGATGGCGCCACATTGCCGGTGCTGATTCTCACTGCGCGCGATGGCGTGGAGGATCGCATCCTTGGCCTCGACCGTGGCGGCGATGACTATCTGGCAAAACCATTCGCGCTGGGCGAGCTGGAAGCGCGCCTGCGTGCGTTGTCGCGCCGCCGCAGTGACGCACCCGCACAGAAACGATTGGGCCGGCTGTGCTTCGACAGCATCCGCAACGAAGTGCAGGTGGACGGCCAGCGCATCGAGCTGACCGCGCGCGAGCTGTCGCTGGTCGAAGCGTTGATGCAGCACCCTGGCCGCACCGTGACCAAGCAGCGCCTGTTCGATGCGCTTTACAGCTGGGACCACGAGGCCAACCTGTCGGTGATCGAGGTGCACGTCAGCCGCCTGCGCCGCAAGCTGGAGCAGGCCCGCGCCGGCGTCGGCATCCGCATGCTGCGCGGCCTCGGCTACCGGCTGGAGGCCGTGGGTGACTGAGCGCGTGCACAGCCTGCGTGGCCTGCTGCTGCGGCGCCTGTGGCTGCCGCTGCTGGTGCTGCTGCTGTGCAGTGCGGTGGGTTCATTCGCGCTGGCGCGCTTCTATGCCGGCCAGGTCTACGACCGCTGGCTGCTGGATTCGGCGATGTCGTTGTCCGAGCTGGTGACAGTGCAGGATGGTCGCGCTTCAATCGAGATCACCCCGGCGGTATCACGCATGTTCACCTGGGACACCGCCGACGAAGTGCATGGCGAGGTGGTCGATGCGGATGGCGGGCGCCTGTATGGCGACCTGCCCGAGGCATTGCCACGTCCGGCGAGCGCCGCCGCGAATGACGATGCGGTCTACTACGATGCGCGCCTGCGTGGTCAACCGGTGCGCATGGTCGAAGTGGTGGTCAGCGCCGGCCCGGGCCATGACATCCGGCTGCGCGTGGCCGAGACACTGCGCAAGCGCCACCGGCTGGAACGCAAGCTGCTGCTGACCAGCGTTCCGTTCCAGGCCGCGATCCTGGCACTGGCGGCGTGGCTGGCCTGGTCCGGCACCGGCGCCGCCGCAGGCCACGCCAACCTGGTCGCACGGAAGCTGGCCAGCCCGCGGCCGGATCCGTTGGCACCGCTGGATCCGGCGCAGGAGGCACCGCGCGAACTGTGGCCGGCGGTTGAGGCCTACAACGCCCTGCTGCAGCGCCTGGACACGATGCAGGATGCGCAGCGGCGCTTCGTCAGCAACGCCGCACATCAACTGCGCACACCGTTGGCGGCCATGCAGGTGGAGCTGGAGAGCTCATTGCGCCAGCATGATCCGCAGGCCCAGCAGCTGGCGCTGTCCGGCACGCTGGCCGGGTTGGCCCGCTTGCAGCATCTGGTCAACCAACTGCTGATGTTGAGCCGCTCCGAAGATCCGCATGGCAGTGCACTGCAGCTGCAGCCAGTGGACCTGGCCGCGTTGGCGCGCGGCGTGGTGGAGCGCTATGCGGACCGTGCATTGGCTGCAGGCGTGGACCTGGGTTATGACGGGCCCGACGACGGCGTGCAGGTACAGGGCGATCCGCAGCTGCTGCGCGAGGCGTTGGGCAACCTGCTGGACAACGCGCTGCGCTACGGTGCCGTGCCAGGCGTGATCACCCTGGGACTACAGCAGGATGCCGAGGGCGTGCAGGTGTGGGTGGACGATGACGGCACCGGCATTTCCGAGGCCGAGCGCGCGCGCGTCACGGAACGCTTCTACCGGGCCAGCAGTGAAGGTGATGGCTGTGGGCTGGGACTGGCGATCGTGGCCGAGATCGCGCAGCGGCATGATGCGGCGCTGGTGATCGATACCGCCCCGATCGGTGGCGCGCGGGTGGGGATGCGGCTTCGATCCCGCTGACGTCCTGCGTGCCAACCAACGTTGGCACCTACCCGGTCACGCCATCCGGTAGACGCCCAACCTGGTGGGCGCTGTTGACGTCCCGCATGCCAACCAAGGTTGGCACCTGCCAAAAGCACCCCAGCCGGCGGATTCCGGTAGACGCCCACCTTGGTGGGCGCCGTTGACCTCCCGCGTGCCAACCGAGGTTGGCACCTACCAAAGGCACCCCTCCGGCGGATCCCGGTAGATGCCAACCTTGGTGGGCGCTGTTGATGTTCCGCATGCCAACCAAGGTTGGCACCTACCAAAGGCGCCTCGGCCGGCGGATTCCGGTAGACGCCCACCTTGGTGGGCGCTGTTGACGTCCCGCATGCCAACCAAGGTTGGCACCTACCAAAAGCACCCCAGCCGGCGGACCCCGGTAGATGCCAACCTTGGTTGGCGCCGTTGATGCTCCGCGTGCCAACCAAGGTTGGCACCTAACAAAGGCACCCCAGCCGGCGGGCTCCGGTAGATGCCAACCTTGGTTGGCGCCGTTGATGCTCCGCGTGCCAACCAAGGTTGGCACCTACCAAAGGCACCCCACCGGCGGATCCCGGTAGACGCCCACCTTGGTGGGCGCTGTTGACCTCCCGCGTGCCAACCAAGGTTGGCACCTACCAAAGGCACCCCACCGGCGGATCCCGGTAGACGCCCACATTGGTGGGCGCTGTTGACCTCCCGCGTGCCAACCAAGGTTGGCACCTACCAAAAGCACCCCAGCCGGCGGATTCCGGTAGACGCCCACCTTGGTGGGCGCCGTTGTCCTCCCGCGTGCCAACCGAGGTTGGCACCTACCAAAGGCACCTCGGCCGGCGGATTCCGGTAGACGCCCACCTTGGTGGGCGCTGTTGACCTCCCGCGCGCCAACCAAGGTTGGCACCTACCAAAAGCACCCCAGCCGGCGGATCCCGGTAGATGCCAATCTTGGTTGGCGCCTACCCATCATCATCGGCTCATCGAATACGGCGCCTGCGCGCCCTGCCCCGGCCAGTCCCTGTTCGGCTCGGCCTGCATGCTGAAGCGCAGCTCGCCACCGGCCAGGATCTCGTCGTGGCGCAGGAAGGTGCGCTGCAATGGCTTGCCGTTGAGGCTCACATTGCCCACATAGGTGTGCTTGTCATCCAGCCCATCGGCCACGATGGTGAACGTCTTGCCGTTCGGCAGGCGCATCGCCGTCTTCGGCAGGAACGGGCGGCCGAGGATGTACTCACCCGAGCCGGGGGCCACCGGGTAGAAGCCCAGCGCGGTGAACACGTACCACGCCGACATCTGACCGACGTCATCGTTGCCGGCCAGGCCATCGGGACGGTCGGCGTACTGGGTGTCCATGATCTGCTTCAGGCGCGCCTGGGTGCGCCACGGCTGGCCGGCGTACGAGTACAGGTAGGCCACGTGATGGCTGGGTTCGTTGCCATGCGCATACCAGCCGATCAGGCCGGTGATGTCTTCCATGTGCTCGAAGATGGACGGATCGACCTTGGCGTTGAACACCTCGTCCAGGCGCGCGAGCAGCTTGTCGCTGCCACCGTGCGCGGCGGCCAGGCCGGCGACGTCCTGCGGTACGTACCACAAATACTGCCAGGCATTGCCTTCGGTGTAGTCGGTGCCGTAACCACTTGCGCTGGGATCGAACGGCGTGCGGAAGCTGCCATCGCGCTTGCGTGCGCGCATGAAGCCGGTGTCCTTGTCGAAGGCGTTGCGCCAGTTGCCGGCGCGCTTGTCGAAGGTGGCCGCAACATCGGTCTTGCCCATCGCCTGTGCCATGCGTGCGATGGTCCAGTCATCAAAGGCGTACTCCAGCGTCTTGCTGGCCGCTTCGCCTTCCTCGTCGATCGGCACGTAGCCCAGCTCGCGGTACTGCGCGATGCCATCGTACGGGCCGTAGTTGGCGGTCTCGACCATTGCCTTCAGCGCCTTGTCGGCGTCGAAGCCGCGGATGCCCTTCACGTAGGCGTCGGCGATCACCGGCACCGCGTGGTAGCCGATCATGCACCAATCTTCCAGGCCATGGAACGACCACACCGGCAGCATGCCGTAGGGGCTGTGCTCATGGTGGGCCAGCATCGAATTGACGAAATCGCTGTTGCGCTTCTCCGGCTGCACCAGCGTCAGCAACGGATGCAGCGCGCGGTAGGTATCCCACAGCGAGAAGGTGGAGTAGTTGGTATAGCCCTTGGCCTGGTGCACGGCATTGTCCGAGCTGCGGTACTGGCCATCGGCATCCATGAACAGCGTCGGCCCCAGCATCGTGTGGTACAGCGCGGTATAGGCGCTGCGTCGCGCATGTTCCGGCGCTTCGATATCCAGCACCGACAGCGCCTGCGTCCATTCCTGCTTTGCCTGCGCGCGAACGCGGTCGAAATCGAAGCCGGCCACTTCCGCGTCGAGATTGGCGATGGCACCGGCTTCACTGACCGGCGAGATCGCAACCTTGACCACCAGCGGTGCGTCCAGCTTGCCGAATGCGAAGGTACCGACCAGCTGACGGCCTTCGATCTGCGCCCGCTGCGCTGGATCCTT
Source organism: Stenotrophomonas genospecies 3 (assembly GCF_054473855.1). Classification (NCBI taxonomy): domain Bacteria; kingdom Pseudomonadati; phylum Pseudomonadota; class Gammaproteobacteria; order Lysobacterales; family Lysobacteraceae; genus Stenotrophomonas; species Stenotrophomonas genospecies 3. Next base: position 235,284 of record NZ_JBTMUR010000002.1, on the reverse strand, counting down.
CTCGCCCGGCGGCGGGAAGCCCTTGTAGACAATGTCCTGCTCGGTGTTGTGCAGCTCATGCCCGGAAAGCGGCCGCGAGAAACGCATCGCGAAATACAGCTGGCGGCCCGGCGCCCAACCACGGGTTTCGCGGAAGCCGGTCACCGTGCCATCGGCGCGCACCCGAACCCGCGACCACAGCACCTTGCCCGGGTAGTCGTACATGCTGGTGCGCATGTCCAGCAGCACCTTGGCATCGGTGCCCTTGGGGAAGGCATAGCGGTGCACGCCCACGCGCGCACTGGTGGTCAGCTCCGCGCGCACCTTGTAGTCATCCAGGGTGACTGCGTAGTAGCCCGGCTCGGCCTTCTCGTCGTCGTGGCGGAAACGCGAGGCGTAGCCGCTGCGTGGCTTTTCCGGATCACCGCGCTCCAGGCCGGGATTGCCGGTGAACGGCATCAGCAGGATGTCGCCGAGGTCCGAATGACCGGTGCCGGAAAAATGCGTGTGCGAGAAGCCGACGATGCTGCTGTCGTCGTAGCGATAGCCGGCTGCCCAGCCATAGGCCTTTTCGCGTGGTTGGATGCGTGTGTCCGGGCTGAGCTGGACCATGCCGAACGGCACTGTGGCACCCGGGTAGGTGTGGCCTTCACCTCCAGTACCAATGAACGGGTCGACCGAGGCGTAGGCCTTGTCGGCGGCGGTTTTGGCGGGAGCGGCCGACGCCAGGCCGGAAGCGAGCATTGCCGTGGCGGCGACAGCGATCAGGAGACGACGGTCCAGCGTGGGCATCGGCGTTTGGATCGATTCAGGTGGTAGCCGGATGCTAGCACTGGGCCTGTCACGCCGCATGCTGCAGTGCGACTGCCCGGTGTCCCGCGCCGGGTTCAATCATCAACCGGGAAGCGCGCTCTGCAACGACATGAGGTCCGCACTGTCCAGCGGCCTCACCACCCGCGCGACCTCTTCTCCATCGCGCAGCAGCACCACTGTCGGCCACAGCTTCACCTTGAACGCTCGCCCCAATGGCCTTCCCTTGCCATCCTCGATCTTCCAATGCGGCAGATCGTTCGCTTCGACGAAGACCTGCAACGCGGGCTGCGCGGCCTGGCAATGACCGCACCAGGGCGCACCGAACTCCAGCACCTGCCACCCAGCCTGCGCCGCCACCCCCGCAAAGGTGGGCTCGTTCGGAAGGTGATCACGCATGAACGGCATGAGCGCTACGCCGCCAGTGCCTTCTGGATGTCTTCCAGCGGCGCGTTGGTCAGATCCTTGGCAATATCCCCGAGCAATCGCGCCTGGACCTCCTTGTGCAGCAGCGGACGAATGCGACCCAGCGTGGTCGGGTCGGCGATCAGCACCAGGTGCGCATAGCGGTTCTTCAAGGCATCCTCATTGAGCTGTTCGGCCACCTGCTTGGCGAACGTCGCCTCGTTGAGCTGCGAGACCGACATGTCCTTCGGCACTGCACCCGCAGGCCCCTGCCCGGACACGCCCTGCTCACTGATGTCCTGCAGGCGCAGCTCGCCCTCCTGCTTCAGGGTCAACTGATGGTTGCTGCCCACGTTGGTGAACACCCGCGCCGAACCACCGTCGGCAACCACGATCAGCGTTCCTTCGGGAATCGTCCGCGCCATTGCATCCTCCATCAATCCAAAAAGTGGGTGTGCGCTCCACCTTATGCACGCCGATGTCACCAGAGCGCGTACAGAATGTGATTCCGTCATCGCAATCTGAAATCCGCCCTAAATTTACCCGGAGGCCTGCCGCTATGGCCTCCATCATCGCGAGGAACCGCTGTGCACGCTGGCTCACTGTTCCACGTCTGCTTCGCCACCAGCCTGGCCATTGCCGGCTGCGCCGGCTGCATCCACCAGTTCCTGCAGGGCCAACCGTTCTTCGCCCTGGCCATCATGCTCTCGGTGCTCACGATGATCGGCGCCGCACTGGTCACGCGGAAACTGGCACTGCCGGGCGCCTTGGCGATGGCCTGCACGGTGTTCGGTTTGCTGGCGAAGTCGGCCTGAGCCTTCTGAACAGGCGACGTGGAACACAGCGTGCAGATCAGCCCGCTTCGCTGCACGCTCACGCCGGTGCCGTTATGATGAACGGATGATCGACACGACCCACTACGTGACGGGCGCACCTGTTACGTGGAAAGCACTGCCGACCGGCGCTTCGCTTGCCACGAATGCTCCCGCCCTGCATTTCCATCGCCTTGCGCTGGATCCCGGCGGATGACGCCCGCAGGCCCACGGCCTGCCTTCCCCACACGCTGATGTGACACGCGGCTGCCAACTGCGCTGCCGTTGTGAGCCCGTTGCTGCGTTTCCGCCCCTGCGGCGGTGCTTTGCCGTGCGCGTGGCGTTGCGCCTGCACACCTTCCCCGGCCTCCACGCCGCCTTCCGATGCCCCTGCGCCACTTGCGCCTGCATCGCCGTTTCCGATTTCCGGGACACACCACACCGCCCATTCCCCTATTCCATACCTACAAGGGAGCCCCTATGCAGGACACGCCCGATTCCCATGCCCACTTCGGCTGGTTCAAACGCCGCCGCCACCTGAAGGTCGATGAGATCACCGTCGTCGACAAGCCCATGCTCAAGCGCGCCGTCGGTGCCGCTGCACTCGGCAATGCCATGGAGTGGTTCGACTTCGGTGTCTACGGCTATCTGGCCGTCACCATCGGCCAGGTGTTCTTCCCGTCGAGCAATCCCACCGCGCAGGTGATCGCGGCCTTCGCCACCTTCACCGTAGCATTCCTGGTGCGTCCACTCGGCGGCCTGGTGTTCGGCCCGCTCGGCGACCGCTATGGACGCCAGAAGGTGCTGGCGTTCACCATGATCCTGATGGCGCTGGGTACCTTTGCGATCGGCCTGATTCCTTCCTACGAGCGGATCGGCATCTGGGCACCGGTGCTGTTGCTGCTGGCGCGCGTGGTGCAGGGCTTTTCCACCGGTGGCGAATATGGCGGCGCGGCCACCTTCATCGCCGAGTATTCCACCGACCGCAACCGCGGGTTGATGGGCAGCTGGCTGGAGTTCGGCACGCTGGGCGGCTACATCGCCGGCGCCGGTACGGTCACCGCACTGCACATGCTGTTGAGCAACGCACAGATGCTGGACTGGGGCTGGCGCATTCCGTTCCTGGTGGCTGGCCCGCTGGGCCTGCTCGGCCTGTACATGCGAATGAAGCTGGAAGAGACCCCGGCATTCCGCGCCTTCGCCGAGGAAGCCGAGAAGCGCGAGCACGACCGGCCCGGGCTGGCCGCGCTGTTCCAGGTGCACGGCCGCCAGCTGCTGGTGTGCATGGGCCTGGTGCTGGTGTTCAACGTCACCGACTACATGCTGTTGACCTACATGCCCAGCTACCTCAGCGTCACCATGGGCTACGCCGAGAGCAAAGGCCTGCTGCTGATCATCATCGTGATGCTGGTGATGATGCCGCTGAACATCGTCGGCGGATTGTTCAGTGACAAGCTGGGCCGCCGGCCGATGATCATCGGCGCCTGCATCGCGCTGCTGGTACTGGCGATTCCATGCCTGCTGCTGGTCGGCAGCGGCAACGACTGGATGATCTTCCTTGGCCTGATGCTGCTGGGCCTGGCGCTGGTGTGCTTCACCAGTTCGATGCCGTCCACGCTGCCGGCGCTGTTCTATACCCCGGTGCGCTACAGCGCGCTGTCGATCGCCTTCAACGTCTCGGTATCGTTGTTCGGTGGCACCACGCCGCTGGTGACCGCGTGGCTGGTGGAACGTACCGGCGACCCGCTGGTGCCGGCCTACTACCTGATGGGCGCGGCGGTGGTCGGCCTGATCACGATGCTGTTCGTGAAGGAAACCGCCGGCCTGCCGTTGCGTGGTTCACCGCCGGCCGTCGGCAGCGACAGGGAAGCTGCGGCGCTGTTGAAGAGCGATGTGCCGGTCACGGTGGACCCGAGCCTGCCGCCGCTGCCGGACGTTGCTGAGCCCGAGCAGGTGAAGCCGGCCTGAGGCTCGCCGCGAAATGCCACACGCATGGCCTGGATCTACATGGGGCCTGTGGCGCCGGGCGGATACGCCCGGCGCTACCTGGCGCTATTTCTTGATGCGGGTCAGCTTCCCCGGCGTCCAACGCAGCGTCCAGGTGTAGTTTCCGTCCGGCGGACAGACGTGGCGGTTCGGGCTCTTCCATTCGCAGACCGTCGCCCCGGCACTGACGGTGAAATCGACAATGATGCGATCACCCTGGATGCGGATCGCGCGGATTGCGCCTGGAATCTGTTCAACCGCGTCGTCACCATAGCCATACTGGCGGATGGCGGCATAGTCCTCTGCTTCCACCGGCGACAGGCTGTTCGGGTTCTCCTGGCCGCGCGGATCGTTTGCCGTCAGCGTCGTCATCACCGCCACCACATTGCGTTGCGCGAAGCTGCCGCCGGTGTAGGTGGACGTATAGAAGTACACGACCTCGGCACGGCCATCGCCATCGAGGTCGGCAACAGCGGTCCACACCGGACGGAAATCGGATTCAATGTCGTCGCCGGGAATCAGCCGCAGGTTGGCTTCGGCGGCGAGGTAGGCCTGTACCAGGCTGGGCGGCGGCGCCACCCGCTTGGACGCGGCAGGCGCGGCCGTCGCCGTCAGGCTGGACAGTGCCAGCGCAGCAAGCACCAGCCAGATCGAAGTGGAGCGGAACGTCGCAGGCCCGTGCATGTCGTCCTCCATGAGTGTGCGGTCAGTCTAACCGCAGCTCCGGTGGCGCCCGGTCGTGCACGGCGCGGTTTCGCGCGATGCGTGAAAGACATCCACACATGGCGTGGATCTACTGCGGGGTGTCCAACTCCATCGCACGCATCACGATCGGTTTGGCCCAGTCCGGCGTGTGCAGCAGTTCGGCCACCGAGACCGGGTACTGCAGCTGGCCGCGCTCCATCGCCAGCACCGGGAGGGGCGCGGCGCAGCCTTCTGCGTCGGCCGGCGCGCTGTTGTCGTAGACATGCAGCTCAGCCAGGTGCGGCAGCAGGTCCAACAGGTTCTCGCGCGCCGAATCGAAGCGGGCGTGGATCTTTTCCACCGGAATATCGTGGCCACCGGCCTCTACCCGCGCCGCCACGCGGGCGATGTGCAGCTCGACCGTGGCCAGGCCACAGAACCAGATCGCGACGTGATGGTGCTCGCAGGCCTCGCGCAGCAGGCGCGGAATGGTGTTGCCACCCAACGTCGTCTCGAAGGCGAAGTCCGTGCCATCAGCCATGGCCTGGCGCAGGCGGCGGGTGCCTTCCTGCCAGGCCTCGGCATTGGCTTCGGGCAGCGGCCAGCCAGCCTCGACCAGGCGGCGGGTGAACGAATCGGGGTTGAACCAGCTCAGTCCTTCGGCTTCCAGCCAGGTACCCAACAGCGAACTTTTGCCGGCGCCATTGACGCCGGCCAGCACCAGGATCCGCCCCATCGTTCAGAGCGGACGGCCGAGGGTGACCTTGCGGCCACGGCGGATCGGCTGGCCCAGCACCTTGCCCAGCCCCTCACCGCGCTGCAGGCTGGCCAGGGTCTGGTCGAACTCACCGCGCAGGCGCAGCAGTTCTTCACTGCGCTCACCGGCGTCACCGCCAGCGGCCTTGGCCAGCAGCTCCTGGTACGTGCGGATATCCACGATCACCGCTTCGGGATGATTATGGTTGGTGATGACCAGTGCCTGCTTCTCGCGCACGGTGCGCATCAGGCTCGGCCAGCCACGGGTCTTCACCGACGAGGCCGGGGCCTTTTCGAGGCCAGGCAGATCCAGCGGCAGGGTCATGGCACGGCTCCAGACGGGGATAGTTGAGGCCATTATGCCCAATTTGGCCCAATTGGGGATAAATGGACCATTACCTGACGGAACCCTCCGCCGCCGCGCCCGGCGCATCGGTCTGCAGCAGGCTGTCGCGCTCCCGCAGCGGGAAGCGGATCCAGGCATCCAGGCCTTGTGGGCCAAAGCGCAGCTCCCCGCTGCCAGCCAGCTCGTACGGCACGCGCTGCTCGATCAGCGCCCGGCCCAGGCCGCGCTGGCGGGGCAGCTCCCAGTCCTCCACCTCGGCATGACGCTCGCACCAGTGCAGGCCCAGCCATGGCTGGCCGGCCTGAACCTGCAGATCCCAGGTGACCTCGATCCGGCCATCCTCATGGGTGAGCGCGCCATGCCTCAGCGCGTTGGTCGCTAATTCGTGGATCGCCAGGGACAGTACTTCGGCTGCTTTCGGCGGCAGCAGCACGTCCTCGCCCTGCAGGCGGTAGGCGGCCGCTGCAGGCGTCTGCGCAGCGATCTCCTCGTCGAGCATGCCACGCAGGCAGACGCCGGCATTGGCACCACGGGTCAGCAGGCTCTGCGTGCGTGCCAGCGACATCAGTCGCCCGCACAACCGTTCAGCGTATTCATCCACACTGCTGACCGACTCGCGGGTCCGCCAGGCAATGGCATGGATGGTCGACATGATGTTGCGCACCCGGTGCTGCAGTTCGGCCAGCAATACCGATTGACGCTCAGTGGCACGCTTGAGGTCGTCGATGTCCACCGCGATGGCAAATACCCCGCTGACCTCACCGTCGCCATCGCGCAGGGGCGCGGCAGCGACCCGGGTCCAGCGCGCGCGGCCATCATCATGCAGGTACTGGAACTCCAGCCCCGGCACCACGGTCTCGCCGCGCATTGCGCGGGCGATGGCGAAGTCGTGCGCCTCGATGGCGTTACCGTCCGCATGCCACCCGCGCCATCGATGCAGGTTCACCTCATCCGTGGAAGGCACCTTGCCGCTGGGCAGGTAGGCACGCATCTGGTCGTTGGACAGCTGCAAGCGCCCCTCGGTGTCGACAATGCAGACACCTACCGGCAGCACCTTGAAGGCCAATGCCAGGCGCCGGTCCGCCTCCCGCCGCTTCTGCTCTTCGCGCTCGCGTGCCAATTGGGCCACATGTGCCGCTGTGGTCTCGAACATGGTCACCAACACGCCGTTGATGCGTCCCTCCTCGCCACGGATCGGGCTGTAGGTAATGGTGAACCAGACGTCCTCCAACCGCCCTCGGCGCGCCAGAGGATAGAGCTTGTCCTCGTAAGTGATGGTTTCGCCCTGCCAGACGCGCTGGTAGATCGGCCCGTTGATATGCCACACCTCGGGCCAGCACTCGCGGGTCGGCTGGCCGAGCCCGCCGGGATGCTTGTCGGCCAGGATCTCGGCATAACCATCGTTGTAGAGCTGCACCAGCTGCTCGCCCCACAGCACGATCATCGGGAAGCCATGGGCCAGCATCAGGTCGACAGTGGCGCGCAGGTGGGGCGGCCACTGCTCACAGGCACCCAATGGCGTGGACGACCAGTCGTGGCGGGCGATGCGCGCGGCCATGCCATCGTGGCGCGCATGCAGGCGCGGCGCAGGTGGCATCGAGCCACGCAGCTTGGCAGCGTGGATGCCTTCAGGACGGCGCGACATGCCGCGCAATCAGGCGATGCCCGCAGAGACCTGCGGCGCCGCCACCAGCCCGGCCAGCTGCTGCACCAGGGTTTCGATGTGATAAGGCTTGGTACAGCGCGGCGCGCTGGCGAAGCGGCTGGGCAGGTTGTCGTCGTAACCGGAGGTCAGCAGAAAGGGCGTACCCGCCTCGGCCAGCCGATCGGCCAGCGGATAGACCTGCTCACCGCCCAGGTTGATGTCCAGCAATGCCACATCGATGGGATGGGTATCGACCAGCTGCCCCAGCGCCTGCAGGTCACCAGCCGGCCCCACCACCTGTGCGCCTTTCAGCTCCAGATAGTCGACCAGGAACATCGCGATGGCGAATTCATCCTCCGCCACCAGTACACGCAGCCCTTTCAGGCCCTCTGGTTTGTTGCCCGCTTCCAGCACGACCGGCGCTCCTCGATACACGCGGCCCAGCTCTGCCGCAACGCCCGCAGGATGCGCGAACCGGTCTACAAGAGCGCGTGATGATGGATGAAGATCGCGGCCACGGCCCGTTCACCTCGGCATTGCAGCGGCGTGTTCAGAAGGCCCGCTCCCACTTCAGGCTGAGCAGGCTGCGGTCGTGGCTGTACAGCCAGCCAACGTTGCTGTCGATGCGCGCGTAGCGCAGGCTCAGGCTGGGTACCAGCCCGGCCACGGCAAGGCGCTCGCTGCGCACGATGGCGATCAGGTTCTGCTCGCTGTCCTCACGCCGCGCCTGCAGCAACGGACTCCACGCGTCGTAGTCGCGCTCGCGCAACGAGACGAATACGGTGGCGGTGGTGCCACTCCATTGCCGCGCCGCACCCAGCCGCACGCCGCGCTGGCGATAGCCGTTGGCTGGGTTGGCGGCGCTGCTGTCACTCAGGTCCAGCCCGCCAAAGAGGGTCCAGCGCGGGTTGAGCGCACGGAACCAGGTGGCATACACCGCGGCCAGCTCACCGTCGTAATTGCTGGCCAGGCCACGCTGGCGATAGCGCTGGCGCTTCCAGTCGGCCTCCAGCTTGAGCAGGCTGCGCGCGTCCAGCGCATATTGCCATTCGCCATGCAGCCCGCTGCCGCCCTGCAGGGCCCGGTTGCCGAGGCTCTGATAGTCATAGCTGGGGGCGATCTGCAGGGTATGCCGTGCGCTACGCCAGCTGTAACCCGCCTGCACGTTGGCATTGAGCTCGTTGTAGGCGCTGTGCCCGCGCCATGCCTGGCCGAATGCGAGGCCACGCACGTACACGCCATGGTGGCCCCTCAGGGCCCAGCGACGTTCGAGGTTACCGTCGTAGTCCAGGCCCATGGCGCGCTGGGCATCGGGAAGATTGCGCTGGATGATGCAGGTGTCGCCTACCCCGAACAGGCAGGTGCGGCTGGCCGAACTGCGGTTGATGTTGTCGCTCCATGCCGGGCCGGCGGACAGCGCGCCTTTCCAGCGCTGGCGCGCCTGCAGCGCAGCCAGATAGGCGTCCACCCGTCCGCGTACACCTGCGGTGGCGGGGTCATCGGCACTGATGCCATCCGCGATCGCCGTGAACAACGCCACCGCATCGCGATCGCGCTGGTCTTCGGCGTAGACGCGCGCAAGTTCAAGGCGGGCCGGCAGGAAATCCGGCTGTGCCTCCAGCAGCGCCTCGTACTCGTTGGCCGCGCGATGGTGATTGCCGGCCACCCGCGCCAGGCCGCCCTGCGCATAGTGGCGCAGCAACGGGTCGTGGCCAGGCAGTTCGATGTATTCATCCAGGAAGCGTTGCGCGGCGCCCCATTGCTGATGCTGCAGCGACAGGTACAGCGCCTGGCCCAGATCGTCGACCGTGCGCTCCACGCGCAGGGTCTGGCCGTCGATGGTGATGGTCGGTCGCTCCGACTCGGCCTGCTGCAGGCGCTGCTGGTCCTGCTGCTGGTGGCGCAGGTCGGTGCCCTGTTCGAGCACGCGGCGAAGATCGTCCTGCTGGGCGCGCACGTCGGCAGCCGCCAGCAGCAGTACGACAAGGAAGATGGGATGGCGCATGGTCGATCCGTGGTGGTGCATGCAGCGGGCCGAAGCAGGGACTGGCGGATCGCGGCTTGTCCCTGCCCTGCCCCGTCAGGGGCGTGGCAATCAGTTCTTGCTGCCGCCGAAAGCGGTGTCGTACTGGCTGTTGCCGCTGAAGGTGGCGATACCGGCCAGGGCGGCCGCGTTGGCGCCGAAGAACTGCCCCTGGGTGGTGCCGGCAACGCTGCCGTTGGCTGTGGCCGAACCGGCGAACGATGCGTCGGCACTGTTGATGTTGGCAACGATGGCCAGATTCAGGCCGTTGCCCGACAGCGCACCATCCAGGGTGCCGGCGCCGAAGTCGGCGTCGAAGGTGCCGCTCAGCAGGTTGCTGCCGTTGAACTTGTTCAGGCCAGCAACGGTGTAGGACGCCACGCCGGCGGGCAGCGTGGTGCCGGCGCGGTCACCAACGAAGTAGACCTGGCGGTTGTTGAAGCCACCGGCGGCGCCATCCTTGGACCATTCACCGAACCAGACATCGCCACTGCCGACCTTGACGAAGTTGAAGTGGCCCATGCCGGCGTGGCTGCCCGGTGCGCCGGTGATCGGCATGGCCAGGGTACGTACCGTCACGCCATTGACGGTGGTGGGTGCCGAGTAGGCGCTCAGACCCTGGAAGTCCACCGGCTTGGCCTGGGACACGGTACCGACACCGATACCGGCCTTGCCAGCGCGGTGCGGGCCGCCATTGACCTGCGATTCGCCAACCGCCACATACAGCTCGGCATCGGTCTTGGCACTGGCGGCACCGACGATATCGGCAGCATGCGCGGCACCGACCAGAGCCAGCGAGGCAGCAACGGCGAGAACCGAACGGGAGATCATTTTCATGGTATTGCTCCTTGGTTGAGGGAACTACGGGTACAACGCTTGAAGGTGGGAGATCAGAAACGTGCGGTGACGCCGAGCTTCAGGGTGCGACCCGGGGCCGGCAGCGTGGACCGCGTGGCTGGATCGACGTAGTAGCGGTTGCCGAGGTTGCTGCCGACCAGTTCGACGCTGGCATGCTCGTTGAAGCGCCAGCGCGCATAGGCATCGACGGTGGTGATGTTTCCCCAGGTGAACGGCACGTTCTGCCAGAGCAGGCCGCTGCCACCGCTCAGCAGGCGGTCACGGTAGGCCTGCAGATCAGGGTTCTCGTGGCGCTGGTAGTGCACGATGCGGCTGCCAAGCTCCAGGCGCTCATCGAACAGGCGCGTGCCCAGCGACCCGTTGATCGACAGCTTGGGAATGGCCTGGGTCAGCAGGTAGCCACCGACGAAACCATCCTGCACGCAGTTCGGGACCAGGCCGCGGTTCGCATCCAGGAGCACCGCCGTGCTCTCGTCACACACCTCGTTTTCCAACGTGCGGGTGATGCCCAGATCGGTGAAGAAGCGCCGGTTGTCGAAGCGGGCCTGCAGTTCGATGCCACGGATGGTCTGCTTGTCGATGTTGTCGAACAGGAAGTTGCCATCGCGCTCGATCACGTCACGGGTCTTGTGCACGTAGTACGCCAGCTTGACGTCGGCATCGGCGGTGTTGCCGAACAGCGCCGACAGGTTGTGCACGTAGCCCACTTCGTAGTTGTAGGCGTGCTCGGGCTTGAGCGCATGCAGCGGATTGAGGCTGCCGGAGAAGGCGATGGTGCTTTCGAACATGCTCGGGAAGCGCACCGCTTCGCTGTAACGCACGTAGGCACGGGCGGCCGGGGACAGGTGTGCAGTGGCCGAGAAGGTCGGCAGCCAGGCATGGTCGCGGCGGCGGCTGTTGCGTGCATCGACCGGCTGCGACTGTACGCTGTTGCCGATGTTGCAGACCTGGTCGCTGCCGGCGAACACCGGCTGCACGCCGGGAATGGCCGCCACTTCGCCATTGAGGCAGGGATTGCCGGCGCGGGTGTAGTTGCCATCGGCATCGGGCAGCCAGGGCCGCGTGTACCTGACCGGACGCGGCGTCTCGTACGGTGCCAGCAAGGCACGGATGCTGTCATCGATGAACCAGCCCATGCCGCGCTTTTCCCATACGGCGCGGCGTGCTTCCAACGCGTCGATGCGGGCCTGCAGATTGGCGGGACGGGGCGGCAACTCGTTCACGGTGTACTGCGCTTCCTTGCCACCTACGCCCTTGGTCAGCAGCTCGGGGTGCGCCTCGAGGAAATCGTCGAAGGCCCAGTAGCGGCTGTAGCGCACGCCTGCATTGAGGGTAAGGAAGTCGACCGGCCGCCACTCCAGGGTGAGGTAGCCCTCGCCCTCCTGTCGGCGCCCGGCACGCGGGAACATACGCCAGCCATCGGTGGTACCGAAGTACGGGTCGCTCGAGCCGAGCTTCTCGTATTGCCAGTTGCCGCCCACGGTCAGGTCCAAGGTCGAATGCAGCGCGAAACGGTTGCTCAGGATCAGGCCGGTGCGGTCGTTGCGCGCGTTGGCCAGCGCGGTGTTGCGCAGGATCGGGCTGGCGTCCGGGTTCCATGCCGGATTACCCACTGCGAAGTTCGGGAAGCCGCCAGCACTGTAGGTATCGCTGTCCGTCTCCGTGCGCCACAGGTTGGCGTAGAGGTCCAGCCAGCGGCTGCCGGCCGGCTGGAAGCGGTATTCCAGGTTCCAGGCATCGGACGCAACCCGGCTGAGCGGCCACTGGATGCGCCCGTAGTCGGGCGCGGACAGGATGCGCGACGGCATGATCTCGCCGTAGTGCGACAGCGTGCGCCGCCAGGTGGCCTTCAGCTGCTGGTCGTCGTTGATCTGCCAGCTGCCCTTGACCAGCCAGGACTCCTGTTCGCTGGAGGTATTGGGCACTTCATCGCCCGGTTTGAAGTAACGCGCCAGCGTGGTGATGTAGTCGATGCCCTGGTACTCGTACTGCTCGCGCCGGTCCTGGTCGTAGTACGCGCTCCCCTTGCTGCCGGAGAAGTAGTTGCCGCGCTTGCGCCAGGCGTAGGCAGCCATCAGGTCGACGTTGTCGCCGCGTACGCCCAACGCCAACCGCCAGGCCTGGTCTTCGCCATCGAAGGGGTTGTTGCCACTGCGCGACTTCACCGGCACCACCAGGGTGCGGTCGTCATAGGGTGAGTTCGGCGAGCCCTGCGGGAACCCCGGCACAGTGCGGTAATCCTCGCCGGTGTGCAGGCGCGGCAGGCGCGGTGCCACCGCATTGCTGCTGCCTTCGATCTTCAGCTCCCCGCCGAAGCGCTCGCCGGCAGCAACAATGTCGTCAACGTCGATGGTCTTGATCACCAGCGCACCGCCGATCCCGCTGTGCACATCGCGCACCAGCCCTGGCCCCTTGATGACCTGGATGCCACCAATCAGGTTGGGATCGATGTAGTTGCGGTTGCTGACGCCGTTGTAGCCGCGCCAGACCGTGAGCGCCTGTTCGCCACCGTCGATGCTGACCGGCACCCGCCCGGGCCCCTGGATGCCACGGATGTTGACGTCCAGCGCGCCGCTGTTGCGCGCATCGCCGCTGAACACGCCGACCAGATCCTTGACCACGTCGGCCGGATTGGAACCGCGATAGCGCTCCACCCGGTCGCGCCCCGAATACGCCGTGGTCAGGTCAAGCGCGAACACATCATCGTAGCCGCGCCGATCGCGCGCCTCACCCCCTTCCGACTGAAGGCGACCGACCACGTCCAGTGTTTCGGTCACCCGCACCCCTTCCCCTTCACCCACCTCCGCTGCGGCCCGCAGGCTCCAGGTACCGTCCATGCCACGCTGTGCGCGCACGCCGCTGCCGCGCAGCAGCTGCTGCAGGGCCTGCATCTGGCTGTACTCGCCACTCACCGCACTGGAGCGGCGGCCCTCCACCAGGTCACTGCGGAACACCACCTGCACATCGGCCTGGCGGCCAAAGGCACGTACGGCATCAGCCAGTGGCTGCTCCGGGATGGCGTACTGGCGCACCGGCGCGACGATCGCCGGTTGTGCCTGCACGGCCGGCACCCAGGCCAGCGGCAGCAATGCGGTGGAAACGGCCAGGGCCAGAACGGTGGCGCGACGATGACAGGCGGATGCCGTGGACGGCATGGACAGGAACTCCTCAAGCGTGGCTGGACCACGGGCACATCCGGTGCCGGTGGTGTGTCTGGCTTGAGGAAAAACGGTGTTTCGCTCTGGCTATACCTCTATAGACAGCGGAACACTGCAGGTGCCCACGGTTTTTTCATGTTTTTTTCATGCCGCGTATTCCGCCATGAACCGGCGGCACCTCACCACAGCACCAACGCGCCACCAGGCAAGCGCTGCACGCGCAGTCCTGCCTGTGCGGCCACGGCATCAATGGCGGTCTCCGGCTGCTGCAGGTGGAACAGGCCACTGACCCGCACGTTCGCGCCCTGCCCGCCCAGTACCCAGACCGGTGCACGCCGATAGCGGGCCAGATCGGCGATGGCCTGCGCGGCCGGCAGATTGTCGATCGCGACCTCACCTCGCCGCCATGGCGCCACGGCCTCGGGATCTTCCAGCCGCACAGGCTGCAGCCAGCGACCGTCACGGAACGCCCGTGACTGCCCCGCATGCAGGCGCTGTACGCTGCCATCGCCCGGACGCACCTCGACCACACCCTCGCTGACCTGGGTGGTGACCGTGGTATCCAGCATCGACACACTGAAGGCGGTACCGATGTCACGTACCAGGCCGCCCACCGCCTCGACCTGGAACGGGCGCGCCTCGTGCGCCACCTGGAACCAGGCCTGGCCGCGCAGCAGGCGCAGGTGCCGCTGCTGGCCATCGAACTCGACCGCCAATGCGGTGCCCGCATCGAGCACGGCAGTGCTGCCGTCGTCCAGCTGCACCACGCGCGGTGCATCGCTGCTGCGCAGGTCACTGCGTGCCAGCAGCAGCGCGTGCGGCGCAGCGGCAACCATCAGCACAACTGCGGCGGCACTGGCCAGCAGCCAAGGCAGGCGACGGCGCGGCGCGATCGGGCGCAGGCCCTCGCGATCGGTGGTGAGCTCGGGCAGCGCCGCCAGCACGTCGGGCCCGGCGGCATCCAACCCCTGCCAGAAGGCCTGCTGCTGGCGCCAGGCCAGCGCATGGCGCGGATCGGCCCGCAGCCAGCGCTGCAGGGCTCGTTGCTGGCGTTCTGGCAGCGGGCCTGCACTGCACTGGATCACCCAGCGCAACGCCTGCCTGGCCTGACGCGGCGAGGGTTCGGACGTGGTCATGGTTGTGGCCTGCCGCACCACGAACGGGTGCGCTTTCCTGTTGTGACAACGGCGGGCGCGATCTGCCCACGGCAATCGCCGCTCATCGATGCATTCCCTGCTGGTGCTGCTGGATCAACAGTGCCGCGCGCAGCACATGCTTGCCGACCAGGCTCTTGGAAATACCCAGCCGTGTGGCGATCTCGCGCTCGCTCAGGCCCAGGTAGCGGTTGAGCACGAAGCACTCGCGGACCTGCGCTGGCAGCGCGAGGATGGTCTGGGTGATCTCGCGCAGCTGTGCCTGGTCCAGTGCCTGCGCCTCGCCGTCGTGGCCCGCCTCGGCCATGTCGGCGGCGTACTCGGCCATCGCGCGCCGCTCGCGGGCGTCGGCCTGGCTGCGGTTGAGCGCATGGTGATAGGCCATCCGGTACAGATAGCCGCGCGGCTCCAGGATCGGTGGATCACCGGGCACGCTGCTGGCCTTCAGGTACAGGTTCTGCAGGGTGTCCTCGGTACTGGCCGGGTCGAGATAGCGCGCGATGAAGCGAGACAACGCACGGCGCTCGCGGATCAGCAGCTCGACCAGCGCCAGGGCATTGGGAGACATAGGTGCCAAGGCCGGACCGGGGAATGATGGGCGTGATGGCGACGGTCCGGACATGGATTGTGGGCTGCGCGGCCGCAGGCGGCAAGCGAAAGCCCGTCGCGCGGCACCAGGATCTCCACGCATGGCGTGGATCTCCCAGGCGGCGCCGGATCCAGTAGATCCACGCCATGCGTGGATGCGGAGCCTACGGTTCGTCCAACGCCTCGAAACGCTCGGCGAGGTAATCGATCAACGCGCGTACCGCCGGCAGCAGCCCACGCCGCGAAGGGAACACCGCATGCACGATGCCGTGCTTCGGCACCCACTCGGGGAGCACCGGCAGCAGCGCCCCGCTCTCCAGCTCATCGGTGATCATCATCCGCGGCAGCATCAACAGCCCGACCCCGGCCACCGCGGCTGCGCGCAGCGCGATCATGTCATCGCTGACCAGGCGCGGGCGGTGATGCACACTGGCCTGGATCTCGCCGGGCCCACTGTATTCCCACACATGCTGCTGACTGGGCGAGGCCAGATCGACGGTCGGCATCATCGCCAGGTCGGCCGGCACCTGCGGCGTGCCCAGCCGCTGCAGCAGCACCGGACTGGCACTGGTGCACCACACCCGGCGCGCCAGCACACGCACCACCAGGTCGCTGTCCTCCAGCGGCGGCGGCCGTACCCGGATCGCCACGTCCACACCCTCGCCCACCACGTCCACGCGGCGGTTGGTGGCGTCCAGCTGCACCGTCACCTGCGGATGCAGGGCCAGGAAGTCGGCCAGCATCGCGCCGATGCGCGCGTGCAGGATCGCGATCGGGCACGCCAGGCGGATGGTGCCGCGCGGCTCGGCGCGTGACATCGCGATGGCTTCCTCGGCTGCTTCGGCCTCGACCAGCATCGCCTTGCAGTGGCGGTAGTAGCCCTGGCCGACCTCGGTGACCGAGAAGCGCCGGGTCGAACGCTGGATCAGGCGCACGCCCAGGCGTTCCTCCAGCAGCGCGATGCGCCGGCTCAGTTTCGACTTCGGCATGGCCAGCGCCCGGCCGGCCTGCGAGAAGCCGCCGTGCTCGACCACCATGGCGAAGTAGAACAGGTCGTTGAGGTCGCAACGGCGGATATCAGCGGTGAACACGGGGCGATCTCCTGTGGCGCAAGGCCCGCACCAATTGTTCACCAGATAGGACTATGACGGCAAATATTGGCGTCTACCGGCCCCATTGTCGCGGCGATATCGTCCCCTGCAACGAAGAACAGCGGCCGGCAACCCCGGCCAGGAGATCGCCATGAAGCGTGTCACCGGTACCTACAGCGCCCCCCGCCCGCACTGGGTGGGCGACGGATTCCCCGCCCGTTCGATGTTTTCCTACAACACCCACGGCCAGCACCTGAGCCCGTTCCTGCTGCTGGACTATGCCGGCCCCTACACCTTCGCCCCCAGCGACACCCCGCGCGGCGTCGGCCAGCATCCGCACCGCGGGTTCGAGACGGTCACCATCGTCTATGAAGGCGAGGTCGCGCATCGCGATTCGACCGGGGCCGGCGGCACCATCGGCCCGGGTGACGTGCAGTGGATGACCGCTGCCTCCGGCATCCTCCACGAGGAATTCCACACGCCGGAATTCAGCAGGCGCGGTGGCACCCTGGACATGGTGCAGCTGTGGGTGAACCTGCCGGCACGCGACAAGATGGGTGCGCCGGGCTACCAGACCCTGCTCGATGCAGACATTCCTTCGGTGGATCTGCCCGATGGCGCCGGCAGCGTGCGTGTCATCGCCGGCCGCTTCGACGGCCATGGCGGCCCGGCCCGCACCCACACGCCGATGGATGTCTGGGACATCCGCCTGCAGCAGGGCCACCACGCCGAACTGCCGGTGGCCGACGGCCGCACGCTGGCGCTGGTGGTGCTGAAGGGCTCGGTCCGGATCAACGGCGGCCAGCCGGTCGGCGAGGCGCAGCTGGTCACCTTCGACCGCAGCGGCGAGGACGTGTTCGTCGACGCCGACAGCGACGCCACCGTGCTGCTGCTCAGCGGTGAACCGATCGACGAGCCGGTGGTGGGCTATGGCCCGTTCGTGATGAACAGCCAGGCCGAGATCGCACAGGCGGTCAACGACTTCAACAGCGGCCGTTTCGGCCGGATCGCGCACTGAGCGCTTCCGCGCGGCGGGTGATGACCCGCCGCGCCAATGGGCCATCGCCCACCTTCCCCAGGAGACTGACCATGAGTACCCCCGCCAACTTCAATGGTGCCCGCCCGGTGATCGATCCGGACAACGCCGCGATGCTGCTGATCGACCACCAGAGCGGCCTGTTCCAGACCATCGGTGACATGCCATTCACCAGCGTGCGCGCCCACGCCACTGCGCTGGCGAAGATGGCCACGCTGGCAAAGATGCCGGTGATCACCACCGCCTCGGTCCCGCAGGGCCCGAACGGTCCGCTGATCCCGGAGATCCACGACGCGGCCCCGCATGCCCAGTACGTGGCGCGCAAGGGTGAGATCAATGCCTGGGACAACCCGGAATTCGTTGCTGCAGTGAAGGCCACCGGCCGCAAGCAGCTGATCATTGCCGGCACCATCACCAGCGTGTGCATGGCCTTCCCGTCGATCGCCGCCGTGGCCGATGGCTACCAGGTGTTCGCGGTGATCGATGCCTCGGGTACCTATTCGAAGATGGCCGAAGAGATCACCCTGGCCCGCGTGGTGCAGGCCGGCGTGGTGCCGATGGACACCGCCGCGGTGGCCTCGGAAATCCAGCGCAGCTGGAACCGCGACGATGCCCAGCAGTGGGCCGAGGTCTACACGAAGATCTTCCCGAACTACCAGCTGCTGATCGAAAGCTACCTGAAGGCGCAGGACGTGCAGAAGAACCAGGAGCAGCTGGATTCGCAGCGCAGCTGAGCTGCCCCCGGGGTGCCGGCCAGCCGCCGGCCCCCTCCCAACCGGAGACCCACCATGTCCAGTGAACCGATCCGCGACCCGGCCAGCGACCACCTGCTGACCCCGCAGAATTCCGCCTTCATCATCATCGACTACCAGCCGGTGCAGGTGAACTCCATCGCCTCGATGGACCGCCAGCTGCTGGTCAACAACATCGTCGGCACCGCCAAGGCCGCTGTGGCTTACGGTCTGCCGATCGTGCATTCGACGGTCAACGTCAAGACCGGCCTGAACAAGCCGCCGATTCCGCAGCTGCGCAAGGTGCTGGGCGACTACCCCACCTACGACCGCACCACCATCAATTCCTGGGAAGACGTCGAGTTCCGCAAGGCGGTGGAGGCCACCGGCCGCCGCAAGCTGATCATGACCGCACTGTGGACCGAAGCCTGCCTGACTTTCCCGGCCCTGGATGCGTTGAAGGAAGGCTATGAGGTGTACGTGGTGGTCGATGCCGTTGGCGGTACCTCGCTGGCGGCGCATGACGCAGCACTACGCCGCATCGAACAGGCCGGGGGCCAGTTGATCAGCGTGCCGCAGCTGTTCTGCGAGCTGCAGCGCGACTGGGCCCGCTCGGAAACGGTGCCGGCTTTCATGAATCTCTTCATTGAAACCGGTGGTACGGCAGGCATCCAGTTCTCGTACGATCGTACCGAGTGATTTCGTGGCGGCGCTGGCCTTGGCTGGCGCCGCCTTTTGGAGCAGTCGAGCACGGCTCGACTTTACAGTGGGTTGGTCGAGCATGGCTCGACGCTATAGACAGATGGAGACTCCGATGGCCTACGCGCGCATTGTTTCGACCGGCGACAACTACCTGCACCACATCAGCAATGGCAGCTTTGATGTGGACGCGGACGAGCCCGCCTCGCTGGGCGGCCAGGGCAAGGGCTTCGCCCCCTTCGATCTGTACCTGGCCTCGCTGGCCGCCTGCACCGCCATCACCCTGCGCATGTATGCGCAACGCAAGGGCTGGGAGCTGGGCGAGTTCCATGCCGAGCTGCGCTCGGAACGCGACGAAGATGGACGCTTCCACGTGCACCGCGTGCTGCATGCCAGCGCCGAGCTGAGCGATGCGCAGTGGCAGCGGTTGCTGGAGGTGGTGGAAAAGACCCCGGTGACGCTGGTGATGCGCGAAGGTGCGCGCATCACCAGTGAGCGCGGGGGCGCAGCGTAACCCCATCCACGCGTGGCGTGGATCTGCTTCAGCGCCGCGAATGCAGCACGGTGCGCTGGCGCATGGCGTTGAATTCCTGCTCCACCTGCTGGATGTCCTCGGCCTGGAAACCGGCCGCATCCAGCAGCTGGTCGGCGGCAGCCGCCGCCAGCGGATCATCGTCACGCTGGCGCCAGCAGCGCGCCGGCAGGAAATAGCCCACTTCGCTGCGCCCGCGCATGATCACCACCGGCCGGCCCGCATACAGCAGGAACTCGGCCAGGTGCTGGCGCAGGCCCTCCACTGAAACATAGGCCGGTCCAACACCCAGCATCTGGCTGGACGGTTCGGGACTCTCGAACAGTTTGCGACGGCTCATCCACTCCTCCTTTTGAACAACGCGTGGTCTCCTTTCCTTAGACGGGCGCATCGCTGCGCCCCCGCCACGCACTACGTGATCCGCATCACGCCCGCCACTCAGAAGCCGGTGTTGAACTCCAGCTGGAACACGTCGATCGACAGCGGCGCACCGGACACTTCCTTGGCCGCCATCCACTTGCCGCTGATCCAGCTGCGCGCGTCCAGCGCGTAGGCACCGCCCACGTAATAACCGCGGGCGTTGGTGCCGCCCAGGTGGAAGTTCGGATCGTTGTAGGCGTCGGGCAGCGCGTCGGCCTCGATGTGCTTGTAGCCCAGCAGCACCTGCCACTGGCCCTTCTCCTTCAGCTCGGTGGCACCGAAGGTGGCCTGCAGCATCCAGGCGGTGTCGCCGCTGCGGAAGGTATCGATGCCGACAGTATCGCCGGCGCCGTAGTTGTTGACGATGCCGTTCTGGGCACGACTGAACATGGCCTGCTTGTCGTAGGCCAGGTTGCGGATGTAGTCGCCATCCAGGCGCAGACCGATGCCCTGCGCCAGCTGTGTATCCCAGCGCAGGTTCAGCGTGGCCAGGCGGAAGGCCGAGGCCAGGCCGACATACTGCGGGGTCGGCGTACCGGCCGGATCCACCGGATTGCGCGCGATGTTGCGGATCAGCATCAGGGTGTTGCCCTTCTGCATGAACGCCGGGCGCGACCAGTCAGTGTCGCAGCCCACCGCGCCCGAGTACAGCGAGCACGTTGAGGACAGGCGACCGCTGATGTTCTTGAAGTCGTAGTAGCCCAGCGCAGCACGCAGCGCGTTGTCATCGTTGAAGCGCCAGTTCACGCCCACCTGGGCACCGGACAGCCACTTGTTCTCGTTCGGAGTCTTGACCTTGCTCTGGCTCGGCGAGCTGTCGGAGGTGTACTCCAGCGGTACCACCGCGAGGTTGCCGAACAGGTCGAGGTCGCCACCATCGAAGTCATACTTCAGGTTCGCGGCCAGGCCATCGAAGTTGAGATCGCTGGAGAACAGCGTGTCGCTGGTCCAGAACGGATTGCCGAAGCGGCCGCCACGCACCGTCACCCAGTCCGCCGGGCTGTAGGCCAGCCAGGCCTGGTCCAGCCACACGTCCTTCTTGCTCAGGCCGCCGCCGAGCT
This sequence comes from Stenotrophomonas genospecies 3, assembly GCF_054473855.1. Taxonomy (NCBI): domain Bacteria; kingdom Pseudomonadati; phylum Pseudomonadota; class Gammaproteobacteria; order Lysobacterales; family Lysobacteraceae; genus Stenotrophomonas; species Stenotrophomonas genospecies 3. The sequence goes on along the minus strand of NZ_JBTMUR010000002.1, from coordinate 214,510 downwards.
GCTCGGTGGTCGACACCGGGCCATTGCTGCTGCCGCTGGCCAGGCGCACGCCGGCCGTGGTGTGCTGGCCAATGGTTGCCTCGATGCCCAGGCGGGCACGGATGCGCCACAGGTTGCGGCGGTCCTGGCGGGTGTTCAGCAGCGGCGGCAGCTGCAGGTTGGTATTGGTGTTGGTGTCGAAGCCGTTGCCGGCGTTGATCGACGACCAGTTGCTCACGATGTCGCTGTTGCGCTCGGAGTAGAAGCGCGACTCGCTGCGCACACGCATGTCACCGGTGACCTTGATGCGCTTGGTCCATTCGGCCACTTCGTTGGGTGCCGCCCAGCCTTCCGACTTCGCCTGCGCCATCACGTCCTGGCGCACTTCGTCACGGATACCGTCGCGCACGCTCTGCGGTACGTACGGCACGCGCACGTCACCGGCCTCCAGTGCCACGCCACCGCTCGCTGCGGTGCTGTCCGTGGCTGCAGTGCGCTGTGCGGCCGCCGCTTCGGCCTCGGCCTGCACCAGCAATGCCTGGCCATCTTCGGGCTTCAGCGCACCGCTGGCGATCAGGCCCTTGATCAGCTTGACCATGGTGGTTTCGGCGGCCATCGCACCGGCCGGGGCGGCCAGGCTGAGCAGCACGGCGCAGCACAGCAGCGCCCGTCGGGCCGGCCGCGGGCGGCGGGAGTCGGTTCGTGCGCGGACGTGGTCGTTCATCACGGTTCTCATCGAAAGAAGGGAAATCACGGAGGTCGGGAATCAGGCCCCGGGCCGGCGGCCCTGGATCAGGACGCGGGCGGGGAAATCGAGTGACGGCGGCGGTGCCTGGTCAACCTTGCCGATGCGACGCAGGGCATCGAGCACGGCCTCGTCGGCCTCCTCGTTGCCACTGCCGCGTACCAGTTCGACCTTTTCCAGGCGGCCGTCGTTGGCCAGCCACACATTCACCTGCAGCTGGAACGCCAGGCGCTTGACCTTGTCGTCGCGCGAGATCGCCTGCTGCATCAGGTAGCCCAGGTAGCGGCCGTAGGTAGCGTTGCCGGCGCCACCACGGCCAACGCCGGACGAACCGCCACCACTGCCGGACTGGATACCGAAGTTGTCACCACCGGCCTGCGCGTCGGCATTCATCGTCACCGGATCGCTGTTATCCGGCGTCGGCGTCGGCTCTTCGGCCGGCGTCGGCTGATCCAGCGGCTCCGGTTCGGGCATCGTCTCTTCCGGCGGCGTCTCCGGCTCCGGTGGTTTTTCCGGGGGCGGCGGGGGCGGCGGCGGAGGGGGTGGCAGCGCCAGCATCGGCGGTTGCACCACCGGCCGGCGGGTGCTGGCGGTGTCCTTGAACAAGAGCCACCACACCGCGATACCGAGCACCAGCAACGCGGCCAGCACCAGGGCCACGGTCACCAGCAACTGGCGACCGCGCATGCCGGGCTCTGGTCGAGGGGGTTGATGGGCCGTCATGCCTCAGCCCTGCGCCTTGCCGGTGACCAGGCCGACCTGGGCCAGCTCCAGGCGCCGCAGCAGGTCCAGTACCTCGACCACGCGGGCGTACTGCACCTGCGCATCACCGCGCACGATCACCGGGAAATCCGGCGTGGTCGCGCGTTCGGTACGCAGCCGGTCTTCCAGCTCGGCCATCGTCACCGGGTAGGCATCCAGGAACACCTGGCCGCTGGGGTCGATGGTGATCGCCTTGGTCTTCGGCTTTTCCAGGGCCACGCTGTTGCTGGCCTTCGGCAGATTGACCTCGATACCGGGGATGGAGGCATTGCTGGTCAGGATGAAGATCACCAGCACCACCAGCAGCACGTCGACGAAGGGCGTCACGTTGATGCCCTTCTCGCGCTTCTTGATGCCGAACTTCGCCTTCTGGCCCATGGCGCGCCCCTCAGCCCTGGACCGCGGCCGGGCCGCGCCCGTCCTGCTCTTCGGCCAGGCGCGCGGCGAATTCGTCGATGAACACCGCCATGTCCGCGCCGATCGCTTCGGCACGCGCACCCAGGTAGTTGTAGCCGAACAATGCCGGGATCGCGACGCCGAGGCCCGCAGCGGTACACAGCAGCGCCGCGGCCATGCCGGGCGCCACCGAGTTGATGTCCACCGCGCCGGCCATCGCCGCCACCACGAACACCAGCATGATGCCGATCACGGTGCCGAACAGGCCCACGTAGGGCGCACCTTCGATGGTGGTCGACAGCCAGTTCATGCGCCGCGCCATCGCCTCCTGCTCGCGCACCATCACCGCATCCATCGAGGCACGGATCGCGGCGATGGTGGCGCCACTCAGGTAACCACTGTTGCCGTCGCGCTGGTGGCGCTGCTGCATTTCATCGATGGCCACCTGGTAGATGCGCCACAACGAGCCATCGTGCATGGCGGTCGGTGCCTTGCCCTGGCGATCCATGTCCGACAGGGTGCGCAGCGGCACGCCGGACAGCTTGCCGAAGCTCTCGGTGAACACCGCATTGGCCTTGCTGGTACGGCCGAAGTGGCGGCTCTTGGCGATCATGATCGCCCACGACAGCAGCATCATCAGGCCAAGGATGGCGACCACCACCCAGGCATCGAACGGCATCGCCTTGAGGATGAAGGCGAAGTGGCTCTGGCCGGCCGACTGCTCGTCGGCACCGTAGCTGATCAGGCGTGAATCGGCGCCCTGGGCGGTGGCGTCGGCCAGCAGCAGCGCGGCCGGGCGTGCCACCCGCGAGACGCGCAGCTCATCCAGCGCACCTTCGAAGTTGGCCAGCGGCTGCGCCGCACCCGGGGCATCGGCACCGACCACCGGCGCCGTGCCCAGCGCCGGCAGCTCGCCGCTCAGCTGGGCCACCACACGGCCGTTGAGGTACAGCTGCAATGCGCCCTTCTCCGCCGTCAGCGCGACGTGCGCCCACTGCCCTTCCGGAATCGGCTGCGCAGGCGTACTGCGCTGGCCGTTGAGCTGCACGAACGGCACCCGGTTTTCGATACCCAGCACCAGCTCGGACGCGCCATCACGACGGGCGTAGATCGCTTGAGCCGCATTGTTGCCGCCCGGCTTGATCCAGGCTGAAACGGTGAGCGGCGCACCCGCTTCCAGTGCAAGTGATGCGCTGGCGGGCAGTGGCAGCGGGCCCGCACCCAGCTGCACGCCACGACCGATCACCGCGCCCTCGGACGGCGGCACCACAGCACCGGCGTTGTTGCCGTAAGCGGTGGTGTCGCGCGCCGGCGCATTGGCCTCGGCAAAGTGGTAGACCAGCGTGTAATCCGGGTCGAACACCTGCTGGCCGTTGCCGCTGGCCGGTGCCTTCTCATTGCCGTAGTACATCCAGATCGTCTGCGGCGCGGCAGCGCTGACTGCCGGCACATCCACCCAGACCAGGGCCAGGCCCAGCTTGGGATCGAACTGTTCGATCTGATGGGCCAGCACAGTCCGGCCATCGCCCGAGACGAAACGCAGGTCGTTGCCCGCGTCCTGGGTACCGTCGAAACCGAAGTTGCCGGTATGCAGGCGCAACAGCAGCGGCGTGCGGCCCGGGTCAGCGGCCAGGCCGGCGCCTTGCGGGCCGGCGTCGACGGTGATCGGCTTGCGGTACTTCCATTCGGCCTGCCACCAATTGGCATCGGCCGCAGCAGCAGGCAACGCAACCAGCGCGGCCAGCAGCAGCAACACTCGGGAAAGCAAACGGTCCATGCGAAGGGTCTCCGGAGAACGCATGTTCAAGGGAAGGGTCAGTAACTGGTGCTGATGTTGAAATGCAGGCGCGGGTCGTCCTTGCGCGTGACCGGGCCATCGGCATAGGGCCAGGCGTAGTCCAGGCGCAGCTGCAGGTGCTCGCCCAGGCGCAGCTGCGCGCCCAGGCCGACCGAGGCCAGGTTGTACTTGTCACGCTGTTCGGGCAGTGGCTGGCGCAGGCGCAGGTAGGCGGCGTCTGCAAAGCTGTAGACGCGCAGATCCGTGCCGCTCCACAGCGACCACGCCGGGGTGCGCCATTCCAGGCTGGCCAGGCCGCCGTAGTCGCCGATCGCCTCGGCCGACAGATAGCCGCGCACGGTGTACATGCCACCGGCGGCGAACTGCTCGGCCGACACCAACGGTGCGTCGGTCACCTGCAGCGAGCCGCGCGCGTACCACTGCCAATCGCTGCCGAAGGTGTGGGTGTTGGCCACGTCGGCCTTGAACGCGATGAAACTGGGGTCCGCCCAGTAGCGCTTCTGCCCGAATCCGATGGCATCGCTGCCATAGCCGAACAGGCGGCGGGTGCCGGCCACCAGCTGGGTGTTGATGCTCAACTGATCCTGCTCGCCCTGGCGCACACCGACAAACGCCAGGGTGATCGGCGCGTACTTCAGCGGCGTCTTCAGGCTCTCCTTGCCCATCTGCGTGTCTTCCTCGGTGTCCTTGAAGTCCACGCCGAGGCTGAGCTGGCGCCACCACTGGCTGCTGCCGGCCAGTCGATAGTTGAGCTTGAGACCGATCGAATGGCCGTTGCCGATCACATTGGTTCCGGTGCCGGTACCGACCTGTCCGCCCGCGTTCAGCACGCGGCTGTCGGACTTGTAGCCGGACGCTTCCAGGCTCCACGGCGTGCTCTCGAACGGCATCATGTACGAGGCCGAGAACACCTTGGCCTGCTTGGTATCTTCCGGCGCCAGGTACACGCCGATGTTGGCGCTATGGCCGCGCTTCCACAGGTTGTCGTAGGCCAGCGACGCACTCAGGCGCAGCTTCTCGGTATCGGCGCTGTGGTCGTTGTTGAGCGCCGCGCTGGCACGCCACGGCGACTTCTCCTCGACCTGCAGGTCCACATCCATCGTGCCCGGCACCTGGCCCTCTCGCACCAGCGGCATCACCTGGCGACGTCCGCCTTCATTCAGCGCGGTCAGTTCCTTCTGCGCCTGGTCGAAGTCCGGCACCTTGCCCTCGGCAAGTGCCGGCACGCGTTCGCGGATGCGTTCGGGCGATTCGTGCTTCGTGCCTACGACCCGCAGCTGCCCGATCGGCGTCTGCTGCACCTTCAGCAGCACCACGCCACCACTGACCTGCTGCTCGGGCAGCTCGACGTAGACCGACTGGTAGCCTGCCTGCTGGTACAGCGCATTGACGGCATCGCGCGCCTTCTCGACATCGGCCAGGGTCTTGCCCGGGCCGAGGAACGGCTCCACCGCACGTTCGATCTGGCGCGGATCGAGCACGGTGTTGCCGCGCACGATGTATTCATTGATGTTCACGCTGGGCGCAGGCGCCGCGTCCTGCGCGAACAATGGCAGCGGCATCGCGGCCAGAGCCAGCACCAGCGGATGCAGGCGCAGCGGAAGGCGGACGGCTCGGCACGGAACAGGAGTCATCGAAGGCATCGCGTCGTATCGAAGGGAGTGGCCAGGGAGCGGCGCGTGGGTCTATCAACAGGACGTGTACGTCGCGTCAAAACCGCCAATAGTTTTGTGACAGTACTGTCATCTTTTGACAGCGCCGGAACAGTTGCAGGCGGACACTGTCTTCGCCATACGTCTTCATTGCTGAGCGTCGGTTTTCGCAGGAGATTCAAGATGAGTGAGTCGTTGAAGGCGGGCCTTCGCCCTGCCCTCGCCCTTGCCTTGTTGCTGGCGTTGCCATCGGCCTGGGCCGGAGAGACGAAGAAGCAGGACGATGCCGCACCCTGCATCGAAGTACAGGTCAACGGCGAGCGCATCCCCGCCTGGGAGTGCCTGCAACGCAAACTGGCCCCGGCGCCGAAATCGGCGAAGTCACCGGCGCTGCCTGAAGCCGAACGCCTGATGCGGCAGCCGGGCAACCAGCTGATGCAGTACAACCTGGAAGGCACACGACAGCGCATGGGCGATGCCTTTGGTCGTTCGGTGGAACCGCAGCGTCCGGCGCGTTGAGCCTGCGCAGCTGTAGAGCCGGGCCCGCGCTCGGCAGGATTTTGTGGAGCCGGGCCCGCGCTCGGCAGGATTTTGTGGAGTCGAGCCATGCTCGACTGGATTTTGTAGAGTCGAGCCTTGCTCGACTGTTCTTCCAGACGCAGCCGAGCGCAGGCTCGGCTCTACAGGGACCCGCCCGGCACGATGCCATCGGTCGGCACCGCTGGCAGCGCGGGCACCGGCAGGCTGCGCGATTGCCCGGCCTGGTTCAGTTCCACAGCGCTGGCGCTGATGCTGGCCAGTACCGTGCAGGGTCCGAGTCGTTGGCCGGGCGCATACGCTTCCGCTGGGCGTCCATCTACCGAGAGCAGGGCCAATGGCGCATGGTCACCCGCCATCACGCCCAGCACGACCACCTCGGTCTGCACCGCACCGGGAGACAGCAACCGCACCAGTGGCAGGCTGGCCACTGCATCGAACATCGGCCGTACCGGCGCCTCTGCATGCGCTTCGCTCGCGGCCGCCGCTGGCGCCACCGCAGACAGGGTGACGCTCCAATAGGCCACCACGGCCAGCAGCAGCGTCGCCGCCAGCAGGGTCAACATCCGATTCCGATCCCAGCGCCTGCCGTCCATGTTCCACATCATCGCCACGTTCGTGTCCGCCTACGCTAGCAGGTGCGGCTGACGCTTTTGTTTCATCATGCAGGCCTACGCTGGCACGCATCGGCAAGGGACAGGAGGCAATGTCGATGCGACGCATCCCGCGTGGATTCACCCTGCTGGAACTGATGGTGGTGCTGGTGATCATCGGCATCTGCACGGCAGGCATCGGCCTGGGCCTGGGCAGCCTGCTCGACCCCGCGCGCCAGCTGCGGCAGGAAGGCGAACGCCTGGCGCAGCGCCTGCAGGTGGCGCGCGACGAGGCCCGCATCGATGGCCGCCCCCTGCGTTGGCAGGCCGACGCCGCCGGCTATCGTTTCAGCCGCCTCGAAGGCAGCCGCTGGGTCACCGTTGAACGCGATGATCTGCTGCGTCCACAGAAGTGGCAGGCTGCAGGCATCACGGTGCAGCCCACCAACGCCATCGAGCTGAGCCCGGAGTGGATCGGTACCGCCTGGGAGCTTGGACTGTCGCTGGACGGCCGCGCACTGCGTCTTCGTGATGATGGCAGCGGACAATTGCAGGTCGTGCAGTGAAGCAGACGGCGCGCGGTTTCACCCTGATCGAGGTGCTGATCGCGCTGGCGATCGTATCGATTGCACTGGCTGCGGTGATGCGCTCGGTGGCAGTGGCGACCGACGATCAGTCACGGCTGCGCGACCGTCGCCTGGCGCTGTTGTGCGCGCAGGACCGCTGGCAGGAGCTGCGCCTCGTCGGGCAGCCGCCGCGGGATGCGCGGCAGCGCTGTGTGCAGGGACGCGGCAGCTTCCTGGTCCTGCAGCATCTAGGCACCGGCAGCGACGGGCAGCCGCAACTGGAATTGACCGTGGTGGCCGAAGATGCACCGCGACAGTCGCTGGCCCGGATGCAGCTGCCGTGGACGGCGGCGCAATGAGGCGCGCCGTGCGTGGCTTCACCCTGATCGAGGTGATGATCGCGATCACCATCATGGGCGTGCTGGCGCTGATCTGCTGGCGTGCGCTGGACAGCGTGGCCAACAGCGACCAGCGCCTGCGCCAGGCCGATGCCGAGACCACGACGGCGCTGCGCGTGCTGCAGCAGTTCCAGCGCGATATTGAAATGCGTGCCGACGATGCGCTGATGAATGGCGCGGTGCGCCCGGCAGATCGTCCGCAGCGATTGCTGCCCCCGTCGCTGGTGAGCGAGCGGCACCCGGATGGCAGCTTCGCACTGGAGATCACCCGCAGTGTCGGCAGTGATGGGCTGCACTGGCAGCGGGTGCGCTGGTGGCGGCAGGGCAGCACGCTGTGGCGGGCCAGTGGTGCGGCTACGGACCGGTATCCCCTGCCCGCACCGGATCCGTCGAAGGGCATTGCGGTGGCGCGCGAGGTGCAGCGGTTCGAGGTGCGGGCGTGGCAGCCTGGAACGGGATGGGCCGTGTTGCCGAGCGAGGGCGAGGTATTGCCGGCCACCGGACTTGAACTGCGGTTGGGCCTGCGCGATGGGCGTGGGCCGTTGAGTTACCGGCGGGTGCTGGAGCTTTAGGATTGGTTCGTGGCACCGCATCCACGCATGGCGTGGATCTACGGCCGAGCGGCTCCTGCTGCCACGCCTGCTCTGGTGGGTGCCGACCGTTGGTCGGCACTGAGGCTGTCCGGGCATCCACGCATGGCGAGGATCTACTGCCGACCAAGGTCGGCATCTACCGTGACACATGCGCGCGTCCCTCCTGCCGCCGGGTGCTCTCCTGCACCCGGCGGCGCTGTGTCGGTGGTCCTCACCGCTGATGGCCTCTCCCTGCCCTCCGTGCCGTCCTGGCTGGGGCCGCCACCGTTCCCTGGCGGCTGGCCCGATGCTGCAGCCCGATGCGCTGCATCGGGCAATGCGTGCCGACCAAGGTCGGCACCTACCGGGGCGTGCTATGCCTATCGGCGCTGCGTGCCTTCGTCGCGGCTTGCCTGCGGGAACTGGAAGGCGCTGTTGGCGTCGTAGCCGCTGTTGGCGGTCGTGCCGCGTGCCGGCGGCGCAATGCTGCTGGTGCCACTGCCGAAACCGAGGATCTGCACGCTGATCACCGATGGCTGGTTGCGTCGTGCATCGTCCTGGCTCTTGCGCATCACGTCCTGTGCCGCCTGGCTGGCGCTGTTCGCCGCTGCACTGGCCGAAGCCAGCGCATTGACGTTCACCGTGGCCAGCACCGGCAGGCCCTTGCTCTCACCCTGCACCTGGATGTTGGCCGCGTTGAGCACCTGCAGCGCGGCGAGGTTGATGTTGCCCGAGACACGGATGCCTGCTTCGCCCGCATCGATGGTGCCCAGCGGCGCGATCAGGTCGACGTCGCCCGGCGGCACTTCGGCGATGGGGTTCAAGGTCGCAATGCCTGCGCCACTGGCGGGAGCCTGCGGCGACAGGATCACATTGCCCCAGCCGTCATAGAGGCGACGCGGTGGCGTGTACAGCAGCGTCGTCTGCGAACCGCGACCGGCATTGATGTCACCCTGCTCCGACCAGGCCAGGATGTCGCCGCCGAACGTGGTCATCACCCGCGATAGGCCCAGCAGGACGCTGTCCTGGCTGAACAGGCGGATATCGCCCTGCCCCTGGGTGACGAGGCCGGCGCTGGCAGGCGGCACCACGCCCTGTACGCCGACCACGATCTGTCCGCCCGGTGCCATCAGTTCGACGTTGCCGCCCGCCTCGGTGCGCACGCCGGAACCGCCGTACATCACGATATCGCCGGTACGGTCGATCGTCGCACCGACCGCATTCCTGTCCGGCATCAGCGTGGCGATGGCTTCGCGCCCGCGCAGGTAGGAGCCGAAGCGGGGCCCTTCTGCATCGGTGTACTCACGCCCACCTTCGCGCAGTTCGGCGTAGTACACCTGACGCAGGAAGATGCGCTGCTGTTCCTGCGGCAGTGCGTCGAATGCAGCCAGCGCCCCGTCGCCGTCGGCAGCCACGCCGAAGCGCTGCTGCAGCCACTGCTTCAGCTCCTGGTTGTAGACCTTGACTGCCTTGCCCGGCTGCGACGCGAGCGATTGCGCGGGATCGGCAAGGTTGACCGGGTCCAGATAGCGGGCACGCAGGGCCGCGAAATCGATCTGCTGGTTGCCGGCCGTCAACGCGATGCTGGCGCCGGGACGGGCATCGCCCTGCACGATGCCACCGAGGCTGACGATGCTGCCCGCATCCTCCTGGCGCAGCTGGCGGCCGGCACTGACCTCGGTGTCGCCGGGGCCGGCGATGGTCGCGTTCAGATGCACGATGTCGCGGCCCGCCGCCACCACCGTGATGTCGGTGGGCGCGGTGTTCAAAGCGGTCATCGACACCCCGAGGATGTCCTGGCCTGCCCGCAGTTGCACGGCGCCGGCGGCCTCGAACCAGTTCAGCTGCGTGCGCCGCCCCCCGTTGGCATCCAGCGTGCGTTGGGCGCCGGTGGCCAGACCGATGATGTCGCCCTGCACCGCGTAGAAGCGGCTCGGTGCCAGTGCCGCAGAGACCGTGGACAGCGGTGTACCGGGGCCGAAGGCGAACAGCGGAAGCGATGCCTGCGGCGATGCAATGTTGCCGTCCACCGACAGGTTGTGACGCGAGCGGGTCACATTGCCGCTGGAATCCCCCTGCTCGGCCATGAATGCAGGGTCGAAGGGTCCCGGCAGGCGCGCGTCGCTGGCGGAGCGCGCGATCTGGGTCGCGCCACGCTGGGCGAAGATGCCGCCACCGGCCAGGACGTCCAGCCGTCCTGTCGCCGAGGGTGCCAGCAGGATCACATCCTGCGTCCCCGGCGTGGTGCTGATCCGGTGCAGCTTGACGTCGCCCTGCGCAGCAATGGCGCTGAAGCGCGAAGGATAGAGCCAGTAGTTCAGCAGCTCCTCCCGGCTCCCCGGTGCCAGCGCAACCTGCTCGGGCCACAGATTGCTGCCGGTCACGTTATCCGGCCCGGCCAGGCCCGGCGCCAGGTCGCCACCGGCACTGAACAGGTCCACGGCGGTCGTGTCGGTCCACAGGGAGAACCAGGTGCTGCCCGCAGCGCGGCTGCCGTTGTCGTGCACCACCGCGCTGTAGTTGGCCAGTGGAACCCGACCGGCATCGGCGACGCCGCCGAGCACGACGTCACCCCGCGCCTGCAGCTGCGCGACCGCATCGCCCAGCACCAGCACCGGCCCGCCCATCGGGCGAGCGGCGTCGGCGGCGAACAGATCGGCCGCACGCAGCTGGCCCAGCGTCGCGTAGCTTTCCAGGGTGACGCCCATTGCACCGATGCGTCCCGCATCCAGCTGCAGGCTGCCACGCAGATTGCTGAAGGTACCGTTGAGGTCGAGATTCTGTCCCGCCCTGGAGGCATTGAGGCTGGAGAACGTCGCCCGCAGATTCGGATTCAGTGCGCCACCGATACGCAGTTGCAGGTCGCCGCCGCCGGTCAGGTGCAGCTGGCCATCGCTGACCCGGCCGGTCGATCCCACCGCCGCGATGATCGCACCCGAGCGCGGTGCGATCGTCGAGTCCAGCGCGTCACCTATCGCATCGCGCACGCCGGCGTCACGCCCGGCCTCCAGCGTCAAGTTGCCGCCGCCCAATGTACCGAAGCCGGTGAAGCCGACCATCCGCGGAGAGGCGCCAGCAGCAGCGGACACGTTGGTGTAGGCGCCAAAGTTCACCCACCAGCTGGTCGGCACCGGCTCCACGCCGGTGGTGCTGCCGGTTCCCTGCCGCCACAGCCAATTGCCGACCGCGGCACTGGAGTACAGCGCCCAGTCACGCTCGCTGGTGCCCGACTCTGCGCGCCCGGTCCAGACGTCACCGACGATATCTCGCCCGGCTTCGACGCGCAGGTTGCCGCCATGATCGGGATACCAGGCCTGATAGCCGGCCAACGCGGCATCATAGCTGCCCGGCACCAGGTTCGGACCCAGCAGTGCGGTGTTCCTGGGGGCTGCTGCACGGGGCGAATTGAAGGCAGCGTCGCGGCCCTCGCCCAGCGTGGTGGGAGTGCCCGCCGTGTACACACCGAAGCCGGACTTCATCACGACATCACCGGCAGCGAGCAGTTCCAGGTCCCCCTTGCCGGTGCGCAGCACGCTCCAGGCCGGCGTGCCCGCGCGCTTGCCGTAGGTGGTCACTTCGGTCTGCGTGCCACCGCCGGCGCAGTAGCTGGGTGCGGTGCTGCAGAACTCGTCTTCGGTCATGCCGAACATCGCCGCGAAGTCCTTCGCAGGGGTGCCCACGTAGGACTCATCGCCCCAGTAATCCAGCGAGCCCTGCGCGGCCACCTGGCGGGGGGCCGGGCCGCAGTAGTCAGCCGACATCGCACAGAACTCATCTTCGGTGAAGCCGTACATGTCGGCCAGCTCCGCGATCGGACGGCCCGCATAGGAGGTGTCGCCGATCCAGTCCAGCGATGCCCGCTCAGTCAACGCACGATCACCCACCCAAATGATTTCGGTCTTGACCGTACCGATTGAGCCCTGGTGGGTGTCGGCCAGCACCACGCTGCCTTCGGCGCCCCAGCGCCGGCTGCGTGGATCGGCCGCCCCGGAATCGGCACCGGCAACCACGGTCAGGTCCCAAGATGTGGTGCCCTCGGCCAGCATCGGCGCCAGCGCCCAGTTGCGCCCCTGGTTGCCGTTGGCATCGGCCGGCCGCAGATTCACCGGCCCGTTGCCGGGCAGCTCCACCTTGGTCAACGATGGGATGTAGGCGCCCACCTTGAGCTCGACTTCGCGTGCCAGGCGCAGCGCAACCGGCAGCACCGCGCCGGCGGGCCACTCCTGTGCCGCCATCTGTACGGCGCTGCGCAGGCGGAAGCCGGCCCCCAGGCGCGCACCGGCCGCCAGCACCAGCGGCTTCTGCAGCACGGTGCCCGCCGCCAGCGTCTGCCCGGAGTCGGTGGTCACCGCCGCACCCAGCACCGTGCCCGCAGGCAGGCGCAGGGTCTGCGAGATCACCATCGGCGCGGGCAGCACGGTACCGACCGGAAGCGTTACCGATTCGACCGGCACGTCATAGTTCAGGCGGGTGCCGGCCTGGAACTCGGTGCCGGGCTGCAGCTTCACTCCGTCCACCGGCACCACCAGGTCGCCACCGAAGGGGGTGTGCCCGGCGCTGCCATTGCGAGCCTCATACAACTGCCAACCGCCCTCGTCCGGCGTGGACGGCGGCGGTGCGAAACCATCGTTGATGCTGCCATGGACGTTGATGTTGCCTTCGGCGCGCAGTACCAGCGAAGCCGATTCACCGAAGCCACGCCGCGATGGATCGGCGCGGTTGGCTTCGGGCCCGTAGCGGTAGCCGGACAGATCGATGTCGCCGGCAATGGTCAGGTCGCCCTCGGGATTGGCCTCGCTGCGCCGCGCCACCACCTGCACGCCGGGACGCAGGCGGACGTCGCCCAGCGCGGCGGTGCGCTGCTGCAGATCCGGATTGCCCAGCGCGCCATCGATCCAGGCCACGCTATGCGGATCGACCACCTGGTCCAGCCACTGCTGGGTGACCAGCTGCGCGCGGTTGCCGCGCACATCAGCGGTGCTGGCCAGGGGCGCATCGTCGTAGCGACGGACACCATCGAGCTGGATGTCGGCCGCGCCATCGATGCGCAGGCCGCTGGCCGCAGCAATCGCAGCGTCGTTGCTGCCCAGCCGCGGCACATCGATCTTCAGCGAGCCCCGCGCCATGCCGTCGTTCTGTCCAGGGACGTCACCGAGGGCAACGTCGCTGCCTGCACGCATGTCCAGGTGCGCCGCGCTGCCCAGACCAACGGTGCCTTCGGCGCTGCCCAGCGTGATGGTGGCCCGGTTCGGACTGTCGATGATCTTGCCATGGCTGTCCACGCGCAGGCCGGTACCGTGCGCGTCCAGCGTGCCGTCCACCTGCAACTGATCACGGGCGTACAGGCGGATGCTGCCGACCTGCTCGCCGCTGGCGTCGATGCGGCCGGCCACGGTCATGCTGCCCGCGTCGACACTGATGTCGACCCGGCGCGCCTTCACTTCGTCGCCGATCCGCAGATCGCCTTCACCGATCTGGAAGCTGCGACCACCGACGACGCCGCCGGCGGTCAATCGCTGGTTGAGGCCGGTGAAGTCCTGCAACTGGCGTGCCCGCACCACAAGTTCACCACCGTCGTAGGGCACCAGCGTGCCACCGGCATCGTAGCGGCCACTGGCGGTGCCCTGCAGATCACCCGCCAGATCGGCTCGGCCGGCCATTGCGGTGACCGTCATGCGCCCGCCGCGGTTGTTGCGGGCGGAAACATCGATGCGGGAGGCCGCATCGGTGCGGATGTCCCCCGTGTCGCTGGACAGCAGGACATCACCGCCCCAGCTGAACTTGTCCACGTCGTACAGCGAGACCTTGCGCCCGGCAAGGTCCAGCGCCGCCCGGCTGCCAAGCGTGATGCCCTCGCGCGCGTTCGCAGACAGCCGTCCTGAAGCCAGCGCGATCGTGCTGTCCAGCGTGATCCGGTTGGCGTCGATGCTCAGCTCACTGCCCAGTGCATCGCCACCCGCCTTACCGGTGCCCCCCTGCAGGCGGAAGTCGCCGCCGGTGCGCACGCGCAGCTGCGCGGCGGGATCGGCGGTCAACAGCGGTGTATCGATACCCAGGCTGCCTCCGCTGTACTGCCAGCCCTTGTCGGCCAGATAGTCGCCGCGCTGCTGGAACACGTCCAGCGTGCCCTGCGCGGAGAACGACAGCTGCTCCGAAGCACTCAGGTTCAGCGCACTAAATCCGAGTACCTGACGGTTGGCAGGCACCTCGGAGCTGGGACGGCTGAACGGGGCGCGCGCCAGCTGCAGGTTGCGGGTGACGATGTCCAGCTGCCCCGCGCCGAGCCGGTCCACCATCGGATCGGCCGGCGGCACCGACGCATCGCTGCCCGGCGCCTGCGTCGCCGCCAGCGAACCGTCCCAGACCAGTGTGTCCACCAGGATGCGCGCACGGTCGCTCGCCGCACCATAGCCATGGATGGCCTGCGCGCCCAGTACCAGCGTCTGCAGGCCACCGCGGCCGGTGGCACTGTCGCGCGCATCCAGGTCGACGCTGCCGAAGACGTTGACCGAATCCCGTGCGACCAGGCTCAGCGTATCCAGCGCCGGTGCGCCGGTGGCATCATTGCCGCGCAGCAGCTGCTGCAGCACGGACTGGTTCATGGTCATGCCACTGGGCAGCGCCCCTGCGGCCGCCGCCTGCGCGATCGCCTCGGCCGTGCCGAGGTTGAGCGCCGCCATGCTCACGCCAAGCTGACGCGTGCCATAACGGGCGGAATCGCGCATCTGCAGCGTGCCATCGGTCGCTACCGCGATGCTGCCATCGGAAACCAGCCGGGTCTGGCCGTCGCATGCCGTCTGGCACCCCCCGATGTCGATCGCCACCGGACCGGCCTCCACGCCGGTGGTGCCGGTGATCAGGTTCAGGCGCTGGTTGGACACCGCCAGCAGGCCGCCGGAGACCTGGTAAGGCAGCGTCGCCCTGGCATCCGCGTTGGCGGATGCGAACGGCAGTGTATCGAGGGTCGCACCGGCCTCGACCAGCACGCCGCTGCCACCGGAGGCCGCTGCCACCAGCACTTCCGGTGCGTTCAGGGTGACTCCGGAACGGATCGCCACGCTGCGTGCCTGGCCGGTCACCGCCACCTGCGAAGTCACCTGGTTGAACTGCCCGCCGATCATCATCCGCACAGGCAGGAAGGCATTGAGCGCGTCGTCGCTGAAGGTGGCACCGCGATCACGCGCCTGCGATTGCGCACCGCCATCGACGATCTCCAGTGAACCGACCGCCGGGCTGGCCAACGTGGCTGTCAGCGTGCCGCCGCGCCCGTTGTCGGTGGCGGCGCCGAACCGCGCGGTGCCGGCAAAGCGGATGGCAGGCGTGTCTGCACGACCTGCGCCTTCGCCCAGCGCCAGGGTCAATCCGAGCGCATCGATGGTCTGCCAGCCGCGCGACTCGCCGCGGCGGTCGGCCACCGATTGCGCGAAGCTGTTGTAGGAGGTTTCGTTGTAGCCCGAGTGCCGGCGTACCACCGCGGCGGGGGTCAGCAGGATGTCGGTGAGCAACGGCGAGATTGCCGCGCCCAGCGCCGTGCGCTGCTGCCCGGACACACGCCAGGTGCCGGTGCCGGTCGCGATGGGTTGCGCGATGCCCGAGGTACCGGTGGCGCCCAGCTCCACCCGGAAGGCACCGGGCTGCAGCGCATAGCTGGCCGGCATCAGCGTGTAGGTGCCGGCCGCCAGGCCAGGCACGCCCGCCGGCACGGTGATCTGCTGGCCCACCGCCGGTGCGGCGAATCCTTCCTCGCCGCTGGGGGCGAACGTCCCGGCGCGTCCCGGCACGATCGCATACACCGGGTTGCCCGACGCACTGAATTCATAGCGCGGATTGGCGTCGGCCAACGCCGTTCGCAGCACGTCGACCGAGCCGCCGCGCCCCGACACGAAGGCCGCACCGGTCAACTCACCACCGCCGGACATGTCCAGCAGTGCCCCCGGCGCCACCTCGATCTCGTTCGCCTTCAGGGTCACCCCCATCGAGGAGATGCCGGCCGGCGTCAGCGAACTCACGCTGCGCGTGCCGACCCGCCAGTCCACACCATCGACGGTGCCACCATAGGGCAGCGACAGGCCGGCACCGCTGGTGGAGGTAACGCTGCCCGGGAGCAGTTCCACCCGGCTGCCGACGGTTCCGTTCTGGATCAGGCCGCCCAGCTGCAGCGTGCCCATCGGCACCTGTACGTTGCCGCCCTGCTGCACCGTGGCGGCCACCAGGCGAAGCGTGCCCCGCGCCGATTCCGGCGCCGGCTGCGTACCCGCACCGATGCCGTGGATGCGCAGCACGGCATCTGGATCAGCCCAGTAATCAGCGGTCTGCACGGTCTGCGCCGAAGCGCCGGCCACCAGCGTGCCGGCCGCACCCGTGGTGGGGTACAGGCGGGCAGCGGTCACATCCATCGAACCGGCCGCCATCAACGCGCTGGTGTTGCCATTGCTGGCAATGCTGTTGGTCAGGCGCACATCACTGCGGCTTTCCAGCGCCACGTGTTCGAACCCGGGCAGCCAGGTGACGTCGCGGATGTCGATCAGCTCGGCCTGCACCGCCAGCGCATGCTGGTCCGGCGCCGCCGAGGCAACCTCGGCCGTGACCAGCAAGTTCTCGCCCGGCAGCTGGCGCCAGCGTGCCTGCGCCAGACTGACGTAGGGCGCACTCAGTCGCAGCCCCGAGGACAGCCCGGCATCCATGGCCATGCCCAGGCTCGACGTTCCCTGGCCGTGGATGCGCAGGCTCTGGGCCAGGCGTAGGTCGACATCGCCGACGGCGCGGATGTCACCGAACACGGACAGGTTGCCGAAGCCGCCGGCCTGCAGCTGCTCGACCGACAACGCGGCGTGGCCATATTCCAATGCGGCCGGCAGTGGCTGCGCCGGTGCGTTGTGCTGGCTGAGGCTGATCGCACGCGCCCGCAGTACCTCCTCGCTGGCGCCACGTGCATGGATGCTGCCGCCAAAGGCCAGGCCAAGCGTGCCGCCGCGTGCGCCGGCACCACCGGCGGCCGCGTCCATCCCGCCCTCCAGGTACAGCGCATTGGCCGAACGCAGCACGATCTGCCCGCCGTCGCTGTCCACGCGCACGCGGCCCTGGCCATCGATGTCCAGTTCGGCCGACGCGCCCCGCGCCTGCAGGCGCGCACCGCGTTCGACCACCACGAAGGCTTCCGGTGGTCGGTTGTCGACGAATGCGGTGGCCTCCCAGTCCAGCGCCCCGCCAATCTCGATGCGTCCACCCGCGCGCACCTGCCCGCGCAGGCGGCCGCTGGGATCGGGCAGCGAAATAGCGTCTGCATCGGCATCCAGCAGCGCGCCTTCGGCGAAACGCCAGGTGCGTTCGGTGCGCTTCCCGGCGTACAGCGCGGTTTCCGGGCGCACATCGTCGATCAGGATGCGGCCGCCCTTGGCCCGCAGCGTGCCTTCAACATCGATGTTGCCTGCACCGAGCAGCGAGATCGTCTGCCCTGGATCGACCGCCACCAGTGCATCCTTGCCAACCCGCAGGTCACCGCCCACGCTGTTGCGGTCCGAACGCAGGCTGATGCTCGCGCCCGCGCGCTGGCTGATGCGCCCGCTCGACGGATCGGCGCTGTACAGCGGCGCATCCCACGCCGCCAGCGCGCTCGCCCGATCGGTTGCCATCCGAGCGCCCTGGGTCAGCTGCAGGCCCGGCAGGGAAGCGACCAGCTGCGCGCCATCGGTCACCTCCAGGCCCTGATGGCCATTGATGTCGTACTGCGCAAAGCCACTGCCGAACAGGCCGGGGTCCAGTCGCAGCGACGCGCCCGCCAGGGCCGCATCGCCCACCCGCACCTGGCCACCGGTCCCCAGCGAGAAGGAACCACTGCCCTGTCCTCGACCGCTGAACCGGCTTCCCTCGCCCAGTTGCACCCGGCCGCTGCCGTCGGTCGTAACCGTGCTGCTGTTCGCCTGCAGGCTGATGCTGCCCCCTTTCCCGATGTGGCCCTTGCCGCGCAGGTCCAACGCGGCACCGGCCTCGACGTCGACCGTTGCCTCGGCGCCCACGACCACGTCATGACTGTTGCTCAGGCTCAGGCGGCCGCCATCCGTCCAGGCACCGCTCGCGTCGAGCGGCATCGCCAGTGACGCGTTGCTCCATTCACCGGAGAGATCGATCCGCGTGCCGTCGGCGATGGCGGTGCGGGCGCGGCCATCGTGCAGCAGCGCCGTCGGCCGGCCCTGGACATCCAGCAGGTTGCCCGCCGACAGCTGGCCGCCGGCAATGCCGATGTCGCCTGCCAGTTCCACCTCGCTGCCGGTCAGGTTGAGCTGTCCACCTGCCTGAAGCCGAAGGTTGCCGTCGAGGCGGATGCGATCGGCGGTCGCCAGGTCGATCCGTCCCCACTGCTGGGCACTCAACTCTGCGATATCCAGCCACACCGTGTCACGCCGCTCCTCGTTGACCGGAGCCAGCAATGACCATGCCGCCTTCGTCGGCGCCTTGTCATCCAGGCGCACGTCCGAGCCGAACACACCACTGCGACCCTGGCCGTCGTAGCGCCCCAGGTACAGCTGCGCATTGCGCGCGACCGCCGTCTGCGCCTGCGCATAGCCGTCCAACCCGGTATCCGGCCTGCGGTTCTGCTGCGCGCCCTGGAAGGTGGCAGTCTCAACCTTCCCGTCCAGCACCGCGGTGGGTGCGGAGACGATCAGGCGTCCTGCATCACGGCCGACCGTGTACCCATTATCGACACGCTGCGCCGCGAATACGATCGGATCACGGAAGGTCTCGGTGATGCCCCAGCGCTCCTGCTTCACTTCATGGCCGCTGTACAGGCCATCGAACAGCATCTCCGCCGGCGCATCATCAAGGCGGTAGACCTGGCCATCGACGCCGCGCAACCAGCTCTGCCGGATCACGCCGCTCTGCACATCCAGGCTGCCGCCGGCAAGGTTGATGCGTGAGCCACCATGCGTGACCACTTCCCTGCCGCCCAGCAGGACGGTGCCTCCCTGCGCGGCCCATTCGCCGATCGAGTGCCCCTGGTTGTCGAGATAGCCACCCACTTCCAGCAGGCCGCCTGCAGCGTACCAGCGCTCACCCTCGTAGCCCCCGGTACCGGCCGGAACGTGGACCAGCCTGCGGCGGTCGACCCAGACTTCGCTGCTGGTCAGCTTGCCGCTGTCGCGGTTGTCCAGGGCATCGCGCAGTTCGTTGCCCTGCACCTTGACCTGGACATTGTTGCTCTCCATCGACACCTGTACGCCCACTGCGCCGGACACGTCCACGCGCGCGGCGTCGTCTACGTAGCTGCGGGCCGCCGCATCGGCGATGATCTGGCCGCCGGTGGCAACCGTCAGCGAATCCGCACTGAAATGGATGTTGCCACCCGAGACGATCTCCACCCGCGACTGGTCCCGGCGATCATTGTGCTGGGACAGATTGTCGAAAGTTGCCGAGCGCGCGCCGGCGCGGATCGCGTCCTGCTCTGCCGATTCCTTGATGAGGCTGTCGCGCTGCGTATCCAGCACCGTGGCCTTGCCATCGTCCTCGATCAGCACCGCCGTGGTGGCTCCATCGGCAAGCGTGACGCTGCTGCCGGCATCACTGGCCGAAGCCAGAAGATGCACAGTGCCGCGCTGAGCAAGCGTGGTGCTGGCCACGGCCACACCGGCCTGCTCGACGCTGCGCCCGGCCAAGGTCACGTCACCCTCGCGGGCGCGCAGCAGGCCGGTGTTGCGCACGCTGCCAGCCGTGCTGCCCGCGATGAAGCGCGGCGCGATTTCATTGCCGCGGGTGGTGGAGCTGGTATTGGTCGCCGTACCCACGCCGCGCCGGATCACGAAACTGTCACCGGCAGCGAGCTGCACCTGGCCCTTGCGCGCCTCGATCTGGCCGGCGTTCTCCACGCTGTGCCCGGCCAGCAGCACGTAACCACCGCCGCGCGTCGCACTGGTCGGCTCATGGGTCGCGATGCGGGCGCCCTGCTCCACCATCACCTTGCCGAATGCATCGCTGAGCGCGCTGCTGCTGGCATCGGGGCTGTACAGGCCGTTGTCGAGGAACTGCGCATCGCTGATCCGTGCTGCAGCCGCCAGCAGGTTGCGTACATTGACCTGGCTGTTGTTGCCGAACACCACCCCGTTGCGGTTGGCCACGAACACCGTGCCATTGGCCTTCAGCTGGCCCAGGATCTGGCTGGGCCGCGCCTGCGGATCATTGACCCGGTTCAGCACGGCCCAGTCAGGGTTCTGCAGGAAGTTCAGCGTGGTGTTGCCGCCGATGTTGAAGGTCTCCCAGTTCAGGATTGCCTTGTCCGCGGTCTGCTCGACCGTGACCTGCACCCGCCCGTCGCTGCCCTGCGACTGGATCGCCTCGCGCGCATTGAGCCAGCCGCGGGTCAGCGGGTTCTGGTCGACGCTCAGGCCGTCCTTGCCGAGGCCATCGGCAACGATGAAGCCAGCCTCGCGGCGCGCCTGCCGCGCCTGTTCCTGCAAGCGCTGCTGCAAGGCAATCGCCTGCGCCGCGGTGCCGAGATTGTCGATCGACTGCTGCAGCTTCTGCCGTGCTGCATCCTGCTGCTGGGCCGGCAACTGGAACTGGATCGGCACGCCGTTGGGCATCCGGCCACTCTGTGCCGCGCTGCCCTGAGCCGCGCCCCGTTCGGCGAACCAGCCCGGGCTGAACGCCTGCTGCGCCTGGCTGGCCGGGGCCACCATGCTGCCCAGTGCGACCGCGATGGCCCACGCCATCGGATGATTGCGGCGCATCGGCGCGGCCGGATGAACAGCGGACGGGAGCGGGTGCGACATCGGAACCTCATCAACCTGGGGGCCGCGGCTGCGGCGACGATCGGGGAGGCACGCGCAACGCATGCCCTGCCCCTGATAGACGGTTCACGTGACACGAAGCCGACAGCGAAACGCTGCAGTGGCACCGTCGCGGAAATGGCGACGCCGGCCCAGGAGGCCGGCGTCGGGTCAAGCAGGACTCAACCAGTGCTGCGGATTACAGCGGACGACCGATGCCCGAGCAGGTGCTGGGATTGTTCAGGCCGGCAGCGCTGCTGGCCAGCACGAAGCGGTTGCGGATCGCATCGCGCCAGGCCTTGGTCAGCGGGATGAAGCCGTGGTCGGTGATCGACTTCTCATACGCGACGGTGTAGGTCGCCGGATAGTGGCGGGCCAGGAAGCCGCGCAGGCTGGTGGCGACGCTCGAATCCTTGTAGCACTGGCCGATCACCAGGTTGGTGTAGCCGGCGATCGGATAGCCGGCCGACGGGTTGCCGAACACCGGCACCCAGTTGGCGGGGTCCTCAGCAGCGGCGCCGGTCGGCGGAGCGACGGTGTCCAGGGTAGCCTGCACGCTCACCTGGTCCGGCGAGAAGCCCTTGACCTTGGCGACCTTGGTCGCATCGGTCAGGCTCGGGATCACGTCCGGGCCGACGTAGCCGATACGGCCTTCAGCAGCGTAGACAGCGTTGTACAGCGAGGTGCCACCGGTGGCCGGGGCGGCCACCAGGAACGCCGGCAGGGCGCCGTTGTCATCGCGCTTGTACAGGTCGGCGAAAGTCGACTTGATGGCGAACTTGCCACCCACCAGCTTCGAGGTTTCAGCGTTCTCAGCGGCACAGGCGGCGGTCAGGAAGCGGCTGAACATTTCGCTGGTACCGCTGCTTTCCGGGCGGTACACCACCTGGATCGGGCCGCTGCGGTTGGAATCGATGGTCGACCAGTCGCTGATCGCACCCGAGAACACGCCGCAGATCTGCGCCACGCTCAGGTCCACCGCCGAACCGGCCTTGTTGAACGGGATGGTGACCGACGTGGCCACCGACGGCACCTGGATCAGCGCGCCGTAGCGGTTGGCGTTGGTCGGCTGGTTGAAGTTGGTGGTGTAGGTGCTCAGCTCGGTGCTGCTCAGCACCGAATCGCTGCCGGCGAAGTGCACGGTGCCGGTGGTCGAGAACAGCAGCGAGTTGTTTTCCAGGAAGGCCTTCTTGCCGGTGCCCGAACCGGTCACGGCGTAGGTGAAGTTCGCCGGCAGGATGCTGTCGGACGAACCCTTGTAGAGGTCGGCGGGCAGCGAAGCGCCGCCGCCGGTAACGGTCTGCGCCGAGGCGGCGCCAACGGTGGCGAGCAGCGCGGTAGCAACCAGCGCGGCCAGGGTCTTGTACTTGTTCATGATCTTCTCCTGAAGGGTTTACTGCGAAGGGAAACACCAAGGGAGGAACGGTCACTACACGCCTGCTGCCGCCGAGGGCCTCCCAGCCCACTCTGCGGCGACGTGGCTATGCTGGTCCGCGCCGATGACAGGCCGCTTAAGAAACCTGTGGAAGATCGAAAAAAGGTGTGGAGGATTGTGTGGAGAAATCCAGGCACCAGTAGATCCACGCCATGCGTGGATGTGCCGCCCATGTCGCGCGTCGGTTGATCCATCCACGCATGGCATGGATCTACTGCACCAGCTGATTCATTTCCATGATCGGCATCAGCACCGCCAGCACGATCGTCAACACCACGCCGCCCATCACCAGGATCATGGTCGGTTCCAGCAGTGCGGTCAGTGCCATCGCGCGGCGCTCGATCTCGCGCGAGATGGTCTGCGCAGCGCGATCCAGCAGCGGTGCCAGCGAGCCGGTCTTCTCACCGCTGACCACCAGGTGCACCAGGATCGGCGGATACACCTTCTGCACCTTCAACGCAGAACCCAGTGCAGCACCTTCGCGTACGCGCGAAGACACATCATCGGCACAGCGCGCCAGCAGCGCGTTTCCCAGGGTCTGTCGCGCCGCTTCCAGCGCACGCAGCAGCGGCACACCGGCATCCAGCAGGATCGCCAGAGTCGAGGCAAAGCGCGCACTGTTCACGCCCAGTACGAAACGCCCGACCATCGGCACCCGCAGCAGCATCGCGTCCCAGCGCAGGCGCAGCTCGGGCTTGCGCAGAGCCAACCGCCATGCCACCACCAACGCAGCGATGCCGAGCCCCGCCCACACTCCCCAGCTGCGAACGAATGCACTGGCCGCCAACATCACCTGGGTCAGCATCGGCAGCGTCTGCCGCGCCTGCACGAACGCGGTCACCACCTGCGGCACTACGTAGCTGAGCAGGAAGATCACGATCGCCACCGACACCAGGCTGATTGCCGCTGGGTAGATGAAGGCGGTCAGTACTTTGGCCTGCAGCGCGTTGCGTTCTTCGATGTAGTCGGCAAGGCGCTCCATCACCCGCGCCAGGTCACCGGAGTCTTCACCTGCGCCCACCAGCGCCCGATAGATCGGCGGAAAATCGCGTGGCCGCGCTGCCAGTGCAACAGTCAGGCGCTGGCCAGCGCGCACATCGGCACGAACGGCAGTAAGCGCCTGCGCGACATGGGGGCGCTCAGCCTGTTCGATCACCGCACTCAATGCACCTTCCAACGGCAGGCTCGCGGCCAGCAGGCTGGCCAGCTGGCGGGTGGCCCAGGCCAGCTCGCTGGCGGACAGCCGGCGCGTGCCCCAGCCACTGCCCGCACTGCGCGCCGCGCTGACCTGCACGGGCGTCAACCCTCGACCGCGCAGCACCTGGCGCGCGCCGCGCGGGCTGTCGGCGTCCAGTTGACCCTTCTCGATGCGGCCCTGCGCGTTGGCGGCCTGGTAGTCGAACAGCGCCATGCAAGCCTCAGTCGTCGCCCGTGACGCGCAGGATCTCTTCCAGCGTGGTCACCCCGCTGTCGACCCAACGCTGGCCGTCCTGGCGCAAGGTCCGCATCCCGGCGCGCCGTGCCGCCTCGCGCAGCGCAGGCTCGCCCTGCCCTTCATGGATCAACGCGCGCACGCGGTCGTCCACCACGAACAACTCATGGATGCCGGTGCGTCCGCGATAGCCGCTGTTGGCGCAGGCCGCGCAGCCCACCGCGCGCCATACGGTGCGACCCTCGCCGTCCACCTCGGCACGACGGCACTGCGTGCACAGCCGCCGCACCAGCCGCTGCGCCAGTACGCCGCGCAACGACGAAGCCAGCAGGAACGGCTCCACACCCATGTCGGCCAGGCGGGTCACCGCCGAGATCGCATCGTTGGTGTGCAGCGAGGCCAGCACGCCATGCCCGGTCAGCGACGACTGCACCGCAATCTGTGCGGTTTCCAGGTCGCGGATCTCACCAATCATGATCGTGTCCGGATCCTGACGCAGAATCGCGCGCAGCGCGGTGCCAAAGCTCATGCCGATGCGCGCGTTGACCTGGATCTGGCCGATGCCGGCGAAGTCGTACTCCACCGGGTCCTCCACGGTGAGGATGTTGCTGGTGCTGCTGTCGAGCTGGCCCAGCGCGGCGTACAGCGAGGTGGTCTTGCCACTGCCGGTCGGGCCGGTGACCAGCACGATGCCGTGCGGCTGACGGATCAACCCGGTGAACGTGGCCAGAGTGTCATCGGCCATGCCCAGGCGCTGCAGCTGCAGGCGACCGGCATCCTTTTCCAGCAGGCGCAGCACGGCACGCTCGCCATGACCGGTCGGCACCGTGGAGACACGGATATCCAGCGGCCGCCCGCCCACCCGGATCGCGATGCGCCCGTCCTGCGGCAGGCGCTTCTCGGCGATGTCCAGGTGGGCCATGATCTTGATGCGCGACACCAGCGCCGCGTGCAGTGCGCGCCGTGGCTGCACCATGTCGCGCAGCGTGCCGTCCACCCGGTAGCGCACCACCGAATGGGTCTCGAATGGCTCGATGTGCAGATCGCTGGCGCCATCGCGTGCGGCCTGTGCCAGCAGCGCGTTGATCATGCGGATCACCGGCGCATCGTCCTGCGCATCCAGCAGATCGGTGACCTCCGGCATGTCCTGCATCAGCCGGTCCAGATCGACTTCGCTTTCGGCGGCACCGACCACGGCAGCGGCATCGCCGCCGTCACGGTACTGCTCACCCAGCCGCTGCTGCCAGGTCGCGGCATCCAGCGCCTGGAACGGCAGCGGTCCATGCCGTCGGCGCAGTTCGGCCACGGCCCACGCCGCGGTGTCGGCGGTGCCCAGCAGGACCGGCTCGCCGCCAACTTCGGACAGCATCACGCCATGGCTGCGCACCCAGGCGTACGGCAGTGGCGCGGCCGCGCTCACGGCCCGATCACCAGTTCCGGCGTGTAGCCCAGCCCGCGCAGCTGCTGCAGCGCCGGGTCCAGCGTCGCCGGGTCGCGCGGCAATCGCACCCGCAGGCGTTGCCCGCTCTCGCCCGGCGTCGCTTCGGCATAGGCCTGCAGGCCCAGTGCCCGCACCTGCGCCACGCCCTGGCTGGCACGGGCCGGGTCCAGCCCCTGCGCGAACTGCACCAGCTGTGCGTCGCTGTCACCGGACGGGTACAGCGCCGCCAGGCTGCTGCTCTGCAGCGGCTGGCCCTGGCCATCGCGCGCATTGCCCTGGCCGAGTACAGACAGGTCCTGCGGCGGCAGCTGCGGTGCGGACAGCGCCGGCAATGCCCAGCTCTGTACCGGCTGCGCGCCGGCCTGCGCGTTGCGCATGTAGTCGTAGCGGTCGCGGGTCAGGCTCTGGCCGGCGGCGGGGTCACGCACCACGTGCGGGCGCAGGAACACCATCAGGTTGGTCTTGGAACGCTTGCGCGTATCACTGCGGAACAGCGCCCCCAGCACCGGGATCCTGCCCAGGCCCGGCACCGCATCACGGCCATGGCTGACGTTGTCCTCCAGCAGGCCACCAAGCACCATGATCTGGCCATCGTCCAACAGCACGCTGGTATCCAGCGCACGCTTGTTGGTGATGATGCCGGCCGTGCTGTTCGCGCTCTGCGCGTCGATGCTGCTGACTTCCTGGTAGATGTCCAGCTTCACCGTGCCACCCTCGGAGATCTGCGGGCGCACCCGCAGCTTCAGCCCCACGTCCTCGCGCACGATGGTCTGGAACGGGTTGTTGCTGCCGCCACCGCCGTCGGTCACGTAGCGGCCGCTGACAAACGGTACGGTCTGGCCGACCATGATGCTGGCCGCCTCGTTGTCCAGCGTCATCAGGTTCGGCGTGGACAGGATGTTGGCACCGCCCTTGCTCTGCAGCGCGTTGGCCAGCGCCTTCATGTTGAGGATCTGGCCGACACCGGGCAGGTTGATGGTGCCGTCGATGACACCGATCTTCAGACCGTCCTTGGGCAGCACGTCCAGGGTGGTGCGCGCGGCGGTGTTCAGGCCGCTGCCGCCGGTGACACCACCGAAATGGGTGCCGCCGAAGGTGCGGCCATTGCCCAGCATCCACTGCACGCCCAGTTCGGCCGCGTCGGTCTGGTTGACCTCCACGATGAGGCTTTCCACCAGCACCTGTGCACGGCGCTGGTCGAGCTGGTCGATCACCCGCCGAAGGTTGCGGTAGACCGGCTCCGGCGCCGAGATCAGCAGCGTGTTGGTGGCCACGTCGGCCTGCACCGAAATGCCGTTCTGGCTGAAGCCCGTGCTTCCCGTATCGATCGGGTCGCGGCGGTTCGGGTCCAGCCGCTGCGATTCCAGCGCATTGCCACCGGTCTTGGCCTGCTGCGGCTGCGACGGCTGCGCCGGTGTGGCGCGGTTGGCGTCGCCGGGCAGTGGCGTGATGCCTTCGTTGCTGCCCATTGCCGGTGCATCGCTCTGCCCGGCCACCACGCCGCGCAGCACGCCGGCGAGCTGATTGGCCTGGGCATTGCGCAGGTAGACCACATGCAGGTTGCCGGACTCGTCCTGGGCACGGTCCAGCTTCTCAACCAACTGCCGCGCCAGGCGCGTTCGGCCCGGGCTGCTGGAGCGCAGCAGCACGCTGTTGCTGCGGGGGTCGGCCATCACCACCACCTTCTGGCTGGGCTCGGCGCCCTGCGCATCCAGCAACGGCGCGACCATCGCCGCTACGTCAACGGCAATGCCCTGCTGCAGCTTCACCACATCCGTGTCCATGCCGGCCGGTGTATCGACGCTGGCGATCACGCGCGCGATGCGCTCCAGGTTGTCGGCATAGTCGGTGATCACCAGGGTGTTGTTGCCCGGGTTGGCAGTGATCGGATTGTCCGGGCTGATCATCGGCCGCAGCACTGCCACCAGCGCGGCCGCATTCTCGTAGCGCAGCGCGAAGGTGCGCGTGGCGATCTCACCCCCTGCACCGCCGCTGCCCACGCGGCCACCGAGCAGCTTGGCGTCGGCCTGCGGCACCACCCGGCTGACCCCGCCGTTCTCGACCACGGCGAAGCCGCGCATGCGCAGCGCGCCCAGCAGCAGCTGGTAGGCCTGGGAACGGCTGACCGGGCCATCGGAGACCACCGTCATCTTGCCGGTCACCCGTGGGTCGACCAGGAACTGGCGGCCGGTGAACCGTGCTGCCATGCGCAGCACGCCACCGATATCGGTATCCACCAGGTTCAGCTGCACCGGCTCATCGGGGGCGTCCTGCGCCTGTGCCGGTGCAACAACGTGAGCGGAACCCACGATCAGGGCCAGTACAGTGCTGCAGGCAAGGCTGCGCATCGCCCTCATGAATGGCCACCCGCAGTGAGTGCCACCACGATGTTTCCGGATATCCGTGCCGCCGGCATGTTCGCATCCCCTGTGCGTGTCAGTTGCAGCTGCTGCAGTTCGATGGCCGGATCGGCCAGCACGGGCAGCAGCCAGTTCCACAGTGCGTCAGCAGGTACGGCCTGCACCTGCAGGTGCCAACGCCCGTCGCGTGCTTCGACATGCAGTCCATCGGCGAGGCCGGCGGACTTGATTCCATTACGCAGCGAGGCCAGCGTCGGGCGCTGCCCCTGCACCTGCTGCTGGCGTTCGCGTGCACGCAGCAGCGGCGCCAGTGCGCGCGCCTGCGCCTGCAGCCGCGGCAGCTCAGCCTGCCAGTGCGCACGCTGTTTCAGCAGCGGCTCCAGCCAAAATGACCACAGCCCCGCTACCAGCAGCGCCAGCACCATCACCCACAGCATCCAGCGGTCGCGCGGCGGCAGGTGCTGCCAGCGTCGCTGCAGACCGGCCACACCCTCGCCCAGGCGCACGGCTCTGGCGGTCACTGTCCGCCCCCGCTCACGCGCAGGCGTCCACCGGCCTCGCGCGCCAGCTGCAGGCCCTGCGCCTGCGCCGCCTGCTGCCACTGCTCCAGCCGCTGTGCGTCATCGGCTACCGCCTGCGCATCGGCGTCCAGCTCCAGTTCCAGCTGGCCGGGTTGATAGTGCAGGCCGCGCACCTGGCCGCCCAACTCCGGAATCGCCTGCAGCGTCGTTGCGACCTGCCGCTGCACCGGTGGCAACGGCGGCGCCGGCAACGGCACGGCCAGCGCGCGCCGCGCCTGCAGCACCGGGTCCACCACATCGGTGATCTCCGGAAAGTGCGAGCTGAACTGCCGCGCCATGTCCTGCTGCAACGCCTCGCCCTCGCTGCGCCAGCGCGAGACCTGCAGCTGCAGCCCAAGCGCAGCCAGCAACACCGCCGCCAATGCGAGGCCGATCGCCACGCGTGGTGCCTGCCTGCTGCGACCAGGCAGTGGCAACGACCACGCTGGCACGGGTCCGCTGGCCTGCAGTTCATGCGCGACCACGGTGGCCGGCAGGTTCTCCGGCCACGCCAACGGCACGCTGTCGATCCACTGCACGGCCTGCACCCCGGATTGCTGAAGACGCGTCGCGAGCGACTGCAGCACCGCCGCCGTGTCCCGCCCACCGCACCACTGCACAAAACCACGATCGCGCCCGCAGCGCACCAGCAGATGCTCACCGTCAGCCTGCAGCGTTGCCTGGCCGTTCTGCCACGGCAGCAGCAGCGGCGTCGGATACAGCGCCTGAAGCTGCAGTGCGCACGAGGCCAGCAGCTGTTGCGCCTGCAGGACTGCCTGCTGGCCAAGCCACGCCACAGGAACCGTGCCGTCCGCCGCCTGCGCACCGTGTGCCAACGCGACCTCCTGCAGGTCATCCAGCAGCATCGCCTCTACTTCGCCCTGCAGTGCGGCCTGCAGCCTGCGGCCCGACAGTGGCGGCAGCTGCAGTTCCAGCAGGATCAGGTCCTGCGGATCGAGACAGGCCAGCACCTCGGCCTGCGGATGACGTTGCCCGAGCACGGCCAAGCCCTCGCGGCCATGGGCCAGCACCCCACCCTTGTGCAACCGCGCCCACTCGACCGTACTGTCGGCGCGCAGGTGTTCCAGCGCCGGCAGGCGCACCCTCAGCTGCACGCTCATGCTCCAATCCTCGTCCACACACGCTGCACGCGCACACTGTCATCGCGATACTCTCGCCAGATCAGGGCCCTGAAGTCGACCGCATTGCCATCGGCCTGTACCTGGCCGACGGCAAGGAACCACTCGCTATGAATGCCAAGCGGCACCACGGCCATCTGCGCGTTGCTCAGTTGCAGTCGATTGGCGATATCGCCGCGGTTGAGCAGCCAGTGGCCACCGTCGCGCTCACCGAGCAGCGCCTGCAGGCGCCCCGGCTCCACGCCGGGAGTGACCGCCTGCAACACGCTGATGTCACTAGTGTTGGCATTGACCAGGGTCTGGGCCGGCAGCACCACGGTGCGCCGTGCCAGTGCCTGCACCGCCACTGGGTCGGCGCCCGCCAGGGCCTGCTCGATCAGCGATTCACGCGGCAACGGCGCCTGCGCCTGCAGGTCGCCATCACGCAGCCGCGCCTGGATGTGGTCGGCAGCAAATGCACAGGCACCCTGCCCCAGTCCCTGCCCGGCACACAGCGCGATGAACGCGCGCCGTGCCTCCAGGTCCGGCTTGCCATAGGCCAGCAGGTTGCGCAGGTTGAACATGGACTGTGCATCGACCAGCTGCAACTGCACCGGCAGCGGCGCCTGCAGCGTCAGTGGACGCGCCCAACGGCCGCTGCGCACTGTGGTCAACTGCTCCTTTACATCGTCACGCAGCTGCTGCGCCGCGCGCTCCAGGGTGGCATCGACCGCCATGCGCACCTGCGCACGCAGCTGGTCGCCACGCAGCGCACGCAGCTGTGCCGACTGCCGGGTCAGCAGTGCAGTGGCAATCACCGCCACCAATGCCACCACCAGCAGGGCGACGATCACCGCCATGCCGCGCTGGCGGGTGCACGGGACCGAACGCGTCCGGGCTGTCATCTGCACGCCTCACAGCTGCCAGGAGCCGATGTCCGCGTTCCCGGCGTCGCCACCGGGCTTGCTGTCCGCACCCAGCGAGAACACATCGATGTCGCCATGGGTTCCGGGAATCTGGTACTGGTACGGATGGCCCCATGGGTCATTCGGCAGGCGATCCAGATACGGTGTCACCGGCATCGCACCGCTGCCCTGCGGCGGCTTCACCAGCGCCTGCAGGCCCTGTTCGGCGCTGGGGTAGCGCCCGTTGTCCAGCTTGAACAGCTTCAACGCCTGCATCAGCGCCGCGATGTCCTGGCGCGCCGCCACCACGCGCGCCTGGTCGGGACGGTCCATCAACCGCGGCACGATCAATGCCGCGAGAATGCCGATGATCACCACCACCACCATGATCTCGATCAGGCTGAAGCCCTGCTGCCGTGCCCTGCGACCACCCACCTGCCTTGCCATTGTTCCGCCCTCGTCATCCTGGAAGAGACCGCTGCGCCATGGTCAGCGGTGCATGTGTCAGTACGATAAACATCCGCCTGCTATTCGCTGCGCGTGTGCCTGTGCAGGCGCAACACGTGCCGCAGGTACACTTGCAGACTCGAACAAGTGCTGCGGCACGCTGGCCAGCGCATCGTCGATGCAGCCGCGCAGCAACGGGTGCGCGCAGGCCTGCAGCAGCCGAACGCACTGCATCGGCGACCACGCTGTTCCATGATCGAGGCCGATGAACATCCGGTAGGCCTGGTGATAGCGCAGGTCGTCGTACACGCGCTGGGCACTGTTCAGATCGCGCATGACCACCAGCAGGGCCGCGCGTTGCAGCAGCCGCGCATCGCCTGCATCAAGCGGCAGCGCGTTCATGGCCGCTTCGGGCCAGGGCCGCAGCTGCAGGTCGAGCGCTTTCCGCAGCGCCACCAGTGGGTGCGCACTACCATCCAGTGCCGCCCAGCGCGCCGCATCCGCCCAGGCGTCACTGGACAGCACCCAGACCCACGAGTGCCCATAGCGCTGCACGTTCACGGGCGTATGCCGTGCCTGTTCCAGCGACTGGCTCAGGTGACGATCCAGCTCCAGCATGCTGATCCTGCGACTGTCTGCCATCGGCGCCGCCCGTGCTCCGCGACGCGTGGTGCGTCGTACTCTGCAGAAGACGTCAGCAAGGCAGGTGAAGCGACAACGCGCATGCAGCTCTGTGCGCTGCGTGGCGCTTCATCAGCAACGT
The DNA here is from genome assembly GCF_054473855.1 of Stenotrophomonas genospecies 3. Taxonomy (NCBI): domain Bacteria; kingdom Pseudomonadati; phylum Pseudomonadota; class Gammaproteobacteria; order Lysobacterales; family Lysobacteraceae; genus Stenotrophomonas; species Stenotrophomonas genospecies 3. The sequence continues at coordinate 183,290 of NZ_JBTMUR010000002.1, read as the reverse complement.
CATCGCAGCGTCATCTGCCTGCAGGCTTCGCGCTCCAGTCGCGGTACGTCGCCGCCGCAGCGCCGCGCCAGAATCGCCACATCGCTGCGTGCGGCGAACGTTGCCAGCGCATTGGACATATCCACGTCATCGCACCATGACGCCATAGCAACACGCAGCGCTGGCAGCTGCCAGCCATCCATCACCCCATGGCTGCCGGCCACGAACCAGTGCCAAAGACGATGATGCTGTACCTGCTCGTGCAGTTGCACGAGATCGTCGATGCCGTGCATGCCCATCAGCAGCAGCACGCGCGCCATCGCCGCAGGCGGCAGCGTGCCGGCCTCAGCGAGGGGCAGCACCTGCTGCTGCAGCCGCAGCAGCATCGCCAACGGGTGCGACTGCGGATCGAAGTCCAGCAGCACGGCCTGTTGCTGCCACTGCGCGTCGGACACCACGCACACCCATGGCGAGCCGTAGCGATGCACCATCAAGGGCCGTCGCTGCGTGGTTTCCAGCAACGCCGACAGGTTGCGGCGCAGATCCAGCACACCGATGATCTCGTTGCGCATCCTTGGCGTCTCCTTGCTTGCAACAGCCCTGCACGGCGCGCACGGCCAGCGTCTTCATCTAACCAAGGACGGCAATGCCACCCGGAAAGCGACGCAGATCCAGCGACATCGTCAGTCGCAGCTGCTCCAGCGCCGCGTCCGGATCATCGATGCGGAAGCGGCCGCTGACCGGGGCCCGCGCCAATGCCGATTCGCCCAGCAGCACCTTGCCGCGGCGGTAGCGGTTGATTTCATCCACCACCTCGCGCAATGGAGCGCGACGGAACACCAGCATGCCCTCGGTCCAGGCGCTCACTTCCGAGGCCAGGGCTTCGGCCACCACGCCACTGAGGCGCTCGTCGTATTGGGTCTGCTGGCCCGCCTGCAGCTGCAGGCGGCCCTGCGGGTGCTCGATGCGGGCGCTGCCCTGCAGGCAGGTCACCCGTACCTGGCCGTGGGTGTTGCGGACGTCCAGGCGCACCGCACCTTCATCGGCGATCACGCAGCCCGGCCCCGCGAACAGGGCGAGGCGCAGGCCTGCCTGGGTTTCGATCGCGGCCTGGCCCTGCACCAGCTCGAAGCCTTCGCCTAGCGTGTCCGAACGACGGCGCAGGCTGCTCTGTGTATCCAGTTCGATCTTCAGCTGCGGCAAGGGCGCGATCTGCAGCCGTTCACCGGTGCCGGTGTGGAAATCGGCCGCCATCGCCGTCACCGAGGGCCACAGCCCCAGCGGCGGGCGGATCGCCGCCACCACCACCAGACTGGCCGGGGCGGCAATCGCGGCGCCCAGGAAGGCGCGCCGGCTCCAGCGCTGGGACGGCGTCGGCGCGACCGGTTGGCGGGCGGCGGCGGGCAGCTGCTCGCCGGCCAGCCTTACCTGCTCCCATTGCCGGCGCGCACGGCCGAATGCTTCGCGATGACGCGGGTCAGCCTCGCACCACTCGCGGAACCTGCGCCCATCGGCGGCGGTCGCCTCGCCCGAGGTCAGCCGCACCACCCACGCGTGGGCCTGACGCTCGACGGCATCCAGCGGGCGTTGCGGGCGATCGTCAGGATCCATGGGGGCTCATGCCGGACCCGCACGCTGCGGGGTTCTGCTCGGCGTCAAAGTGTAGACGGATGCCGCCGCTCAGAACCGCACCTGACGCCCCTGTCCGCTGCGCTCGGCCAGGTAGTCCTGGGCCGCTTTCAGCTCGCGCTGCACAAGCCGCAGCGACACGCCCAGCTGGTCGGCGACGTCGCGCTGCTGCAGGCCATCGACCCGGATCGCCAGCAGGATGCGGCGTCGGCGCTCGGGCATGCGCTGCAGCAGGCCGACCATGTCTTCCAGCGCGAAATCCAGTTCGGCCGCCTGCGCCGGGCCCGGTGCCGGGTCGGCCATCTCCATCAGCGTATCCACCTCTTCCAGGCTCAGCAGGCGGTGGTCGGCACGCTGGCGGTCGATCACCGTGTTCATCGCCATGCGCAGCAGGTAGGCCGCGGGGTTCTGCACCGCATCCAGGCGGTCACGGCGCGCACTCAGGCGCATCCAGGTGTCCTGCAGCGCATCGCCGGCCAGCTCCTCCGAGCCCAGCTTGCGCACCAGGCGGCGCTTAAGCTCGTCGTAGGCCCCCAGAAGGTGGTCCATCAGGTCAACTGCCCCAGCCGTACCGTTGCTCATGTTCGAATCCTTGAAGTCATGGAAGGGGCGCGCGCCGGCCACAGTCGTGGTCGGTGCCGGAAGGTCGGATCTGCAGCGTCACCGGCTGCGGCAGCGCGGCGGCCTCGGGCGCCAGCACCAGGCTCTGCAGCGCCTGCACCAGGCGCGCATCGCGGCGGGCACTGCCACTGCCCGACAGCAGCTCGGGCTGCTGCACCCGGCCCTCGCCGTCGACGCGGAAGCGCAGCGTTGCGGCATAGCGGCCGGGCGCGATCTCGGGGTCGTCACAGAACGCCGCACGCAGCCGCTGCTGCAGGCCGCCGTAGCGACGCCGACGTTCAGCATCCGGGAGCTCGGCGCCAATACCGGGTTCGGCTGCCGCGGGCGTGCCCCGGCGCAGCACCACGCGCTGCTCGCCGATCACCTCGGCCTCGATACCGGAATCCTGCAGCAGCATCTGCAAGGCAGGCAGCGGCGCAAGGCTGGCGCGCAGCGCATGGCTGCTACGGCCGGCGGCAAGATCGCCCGGGTACATCACCGACCACCCGCTGATGACACTGAAGCGCTCGACCGCCTGTTCCAGCGGCTGCGCAGGGATGTCGTAGGCATGAACACCGTCCTGCGCGGCAGCGGCAAAGGACAGCAGCAGCCATGCGGCGATGGCCACCTTCCAAGTTCTGACCGCATGGTGTCCATTCAGCCCCCTGACGTAGAACACATGACCCTCGGCAGCGACAGCAGCTGCAGTGGACGCGCGCCACGACCGCAGACCCGGCCCGCGCGACCAGCAAGCAGGCTCAAACCGTACCGGGGCCAGATGTCATTGCGATGACCGCTGCCTACGCCCGGCGTTGAGCCAGGCTCCGTGAACCCAGTCACGCATCAGGAATCAATGAATCGAACAGACATGTCCATCTGCTCCCGGGGTCAGAGCCCGTTGCACAGCAACGGGATCCGACCCCAACAGGTCGCGGGGAACTGTCAGGCGCGGGGCGGTGTGGGCAGGCAGGACCGTTGGCGCCATGGATGGCGCCATCGAGCCCCCATGGATGGGTCTACGGCGTGTCCTGCCTGGCCACACCGCCCCGCCGCCCTGGGAACATCGCCGTTGCGGTTGCTGTTGCTCCTGACGTTGCCGGCCAGCGGCCGGCACTACCGCGGGTGCCGGGTGCAACCTGGCCGGAACCCCCATCCCTCAAAGCGGCAGCTGGGTGGTCTGCTTGATCCGCTGCATCGGAATCTCGGTCTTGGTGTTCTGCACCCCGGCAATCCGGTTCAAGTGCTGCATCTGGAACTGCCGGTAGGCATCAAGGTCCGCCACCGCCACCCGCAACAGGAAATCGCAGTCGCCCGCCATCAGATGGCATTCAAGCACTTCCGGGAAAGACTTGATGCTGTTGATGAAGTGATTGGTGGTGTCCTCGTCCTGCCCGCGCAGCCAGACCCGCACGAACACCGTGAAGCCGCGCCCCACCTTGCCCTCGTTCAACAGGGCCACGTAGCGGTCGATGTAGCCGCCCTCCTCCAGCAACCGCACCCGCCGCAGGCAGGCCGAGGGCGAAAGGCCCACCAGCCGGGCCAGCTCCAGGTTCTGCAGGCGACCATCACGCTGCAGGGCATCGAGGATGCGGCGATCGAGGTTGTCGAGCTGATAATGCATGGGATTTCACCGTTGGCGACCTTGGCCGCATGGAATCTCAATATTCCCGAACTGAATGGCATCAACGCAACCCGATTTCGCGATCGGGCCGCTAGCATGGGCCACCCCCACCTCGTTGTGCCGTTCCATGGACGCCCGTACCACCCTCCCCCTGCCCGACACCTGCGATACCGCGCCGCGTGCCGAATTCCTGCGCGGCCTGCGCGCCGCCGTGCCGGTGATGATCGGCTTCATTCCGTTCGCCCTGGTGCTCGGCGCCCAGGCGGCCCAGAAAGGCCTGAGCGCACTGGAAGTGCCGCTGATGACCGGCCTCACCTTCGCCGGCGGCTCGGAGTTCGCCGCCGTCGAACTGTGGACCTCGCCGCCGCATATCGCGCTGATCGTGGCGATCACCGCGCTGGTCAACAGCCGCCACCTGCTGATGGGCGCCAGCCTGGCCCCACTGCTGCAGCATCTGCCGCGTCGTCGCGTGCTGCCGGCGCTGTTCTTCATGTGCGACGAAAGCTGGGCGATGGGCGTGGCCGATGCGCGCCGCCGTGCGCTCGGCTTCAGCCTTTCCTACTACCTGGGCGTCTCGGCCGGCCTGTACACGGTCTGGGTGGCCTGTACCGCGCTGGGCGCGATCGTCGGCCCGATGCTGGGCGACATCCACGCCTATGGTTTTGACATGGCCTTCCCGGCCGTGTTCCTGGTGCTGCTGCGCGGCATGTGGCAGGGCATGAAGGCCGCGCGGCCGTGGCTGGTCAGCCTGGTGGTGGCCGCGGCCACCTATCTGCTGATCCCGGGCGCGTGGTACGTGGCCAGCGGCGCATTGGCCGGCCTGGCCGCGGCCTGGCTGCTGGCGGAGGACGCGGCATGATCTTCAACGGACTGATCCACTGGACCTCGGTGCTGACCATCGTGCTGATGGCCGCGGCGACCTACCTGACCCGCATCGTCGGCTTTCTCGCTCTGCGTAACCGCACGTTGAGCAAGCGCGCGGTGACGGTGATGGAAGCCGCGCCGGGCTGCGTGCTGATCTCGGTGATCGCCCCGGACTTCGTTGCCGACAAGCCGGCTGATCTGGCCGCGCTGGCGATCACCCTGCTGGCCGCCACGCGGTTGTCGATGCTGCCGACGGTGCTGATCGGCGTGGTCTCGGCGGGTGTGTTGCGTTATCTGATGGGCTGATACCTCTTCGCCGGGCATGGCCCGGCGCTACACTTGTACCGCCACCCTGATAGCGCCGGGCCATGCCCGGCGGCCCCCCTGCGACACCTAGTCGCAGTCGATCCCGCCACCTACTTGACCAATGTCAAACCGCCCGCCACCGCGCGGGCGTATCTCTATGCAGGAACCCAATACGCCGGTGTCACCGGCATCCAAAGGACCTGCGATGAGCTACACCCCCGACAACGCCCAGCTGCTGAATGCCATGCAGAACGTCATGGTGATCTCCACCACCGACCTGCAGGGCAACATCACCTACGCCAACGACCTGTTCTGCACGCTTACCGGCTTCGCCCGCGAGGAACTGATCGGCCAGCCGCACAGCATCGTGCGCCATCCGGACGTGCCCAAGGCGGTCTACAAGGACATGTGGGACACCATCAAGGCCGGCAAGACCTGGACCGGCATCGTGCCCAACCTCGGCAAGGGTGGCGTGCTCTACGTGGTCGACACCACCGTGCAACCGCTGTTCGACGCCGACGGCAACATCACCTCGTACATCAGCATCCGCCGCGTGGTGAACGACCTGATGCAGAACTACGACCTGGTCGAGTTCAGCAAGGAAAAGTTCGACGACTTCTACGAGGCCGCGTGAACGCCCTCCCGACAAGCACGCCCTTCAGCCGCCTGCTGGTGGGCTTCGCGTCCGAGTCGGGCAATGCCCGCGCCCTGGCCCAGCGCCTGGGCGCGGACCTGCAGCCGCACAGGCCGCAGGTGCTTCCGTTCAACGATATCGACGTGGCCAGTCTCGGCCAAGGCGATGTGCTGCTGGCGATTTCCAGTTCCTTCGGTGACGGCGAACCGCCAGCCAACGGCGAGCAGTTCTTCGAAACACTGCGCCAGACCCCGACGCTGAGCGGCCTGCGCTATGCAGTATTCGGCCTTGGTGACACCGGCTACCCCAGTTTCTGCGGCTTCACCAAGGCGCTGGATGCCGCGCTGAGCGAGCGCCAGGCGCAGCCGCTGCTGCACCGCGTGGATGCCGACCTGGGTTACGAGCAGTTCTTCCAGCAATGGCAGCCGGTGCTGGGCCAGGTTCTGGATGGCGACCTCAACGCTGGCCAGGACCTGCACCTGCAGGTCACCGCCTATGGCGAAGACAATGCCTTTGCCGCCCGCATTCTCGAACGCCGCCGCTTGAACAGCAGCGACCCGGCCGCCTGGCACCTGCAACTGGACATTGCCGGCAGTGGCATGGCCTACCGCGCCGGCGACACCCTGCACGTGGTACCCGAGAACGACCCTGCCCTGCTGCAGGCATTGGCCACCTGGTACGGCGACACCGCCGCTGTGGCTGCGCTGCATGACCGGGAGCTGCGCCTGCTGAGCAAGGGCGTGCTGCGCGAGCTGGCCAAGCTAGGTGGCAGCGAGGTACTGAAGGGCCTGTTGAAGGTCAGCCAGAAGCGCGAGCTGGAAGCCTACCTGCACGGGCTGGACCTGCTGGACGTGCTGCAGGACCACGCCACGCCGGCCAGCGTGCCGCTGGCCCGCCTGCGCGAGCTGCTGTCACCGCGCCTGCCGCGCGCCTACTCGATCGCCTCGCACCCCTGCAACGACCAGCTAAGCCTGTGCGTGCGCGAAGTACGCTACACCCTGCGCGGTCGCGAGCGCTTTGGCACCGCCACAGGCAGTCTGCTGCACGGCGGCGATACCGCTCGGGTGTACTGCCGCTCCAATCCCGGCTTCCACCTGCCCGATACCGGCGAGGCACCGCTGCTGCTGGTCGGCACCGGCACCGGCATCGCACCGTTGATGGGCCTGATGCAGGAGCTGCAGGCCAGCGCCTGCGCGCGCGAAGTGCACCTGGTGTTCGGCGAGAAGCACAGCCAGCACGATTACCTGTACCGCGAACAGCTGCAGGACTGGCACGCGCGTGGCGTGCTGGCCGGCCTGCATACCGCGTTCTCGCGCGATGGCGCCGAAAAGCTCTATGTGCAGCATGTGCTGCAGCAGCGGGGCGATGAAGTGCGCGATGTACTGGCCCGCGGTGGGCATCTGTACCTGTGCGGCAACAAGAGCCACCTGGAAGGCGCGGTGCGCGAGGCCATCGATGCCATCAGTGGCGAAGGGCACTGGGACGCGCTGCGGGGTGAAGGCCGCACCCACTGTGAGTTGTATTGATCCATGCCCCTTGATTGAACGGACCCTGGATCGGTAGAGCCGGCCGCTGGCCGGCTGCCCCAGATTCTGTGGTTGCCGGCCAGCGGCCGGCACTACCATCAGCTGTAGTCAACCATCGTCTGTGCGTCGCGGAACCCCTGAAACGGTAGAGCCGGCCGCTGGCCGGCTGCTCCGGATTCCATGGCTGCCGGCCAGCGGCCGGCACTACCATCAGCTGTAGTCAACCATCGTCTGTGCGTCGCGGAACCCCTGAAACGGTAGAGCCGGCCGCTGGCCGGCTGCTCCGGATTCCATGGTTGCCGGCCAGCGGCCGGCACTACCACCAGATGCAACCATTCATCACCTGAGCGTCGCGGAACCCCCGAACCGGTAGGGCCGGCCCTTGGCCGGCTGCTCCGGATTCCACGGTTGCCGGCCAGCGGCCGGCACTACCATCAGCTGTAGCCATCCATCGCCCGTGCGTCCATCACGGATCAACCGCCGACGATGCGGCCATCCACTACGCGCGCCACCTGCTGGCCGAACATGGCCACATCCTGCGGATCGTGGCTGATCAGCAGCAGCGGAATGCCGGTCCTGTCCAGCACGGTCTCCAGCTCCTGGCGCAGGTGCTGGCGCAGGTCGTGGTCCAGCGCGGAGAACGGCTCATCCAGCAACAGCGCCTGCGGCTGCGTCACCAGGGCACGCGCCAGGGCGGTACGCTGGCGCTGTCCCCCGGAGACCTGCGAGGGCAGCAGATCGCCCACGGTGTCGATACGGAATGCATGCAACCACTGCTCCACCGCCTCGAAGCGCTGGCCGGCGCGCGGATTGAGCCAGCCCTTCTCCAGACCGAACGCCACGTTCTGGCGCACGCTCAGGTGTGGGAACAACGCATAGTCCTGGAAGACATAGCCCAGCCGGCGGCGTTGCGGCGGCAGATCCACGCCGGCGGCCGCATCGAACAGGGTCTGCCCCTGCAGGCGCACATGGCCCTGGCCCGGCCGCAGCAGCCCGGCCACCGCCTTCAAGGTCAGGCTCTTGCCCGCGCCCGAGGGCCCGAACAGCACCACCTGCCGCTGCGTGCACTGCAAAGCTACGTCCAGCACGAAATCCTGGCCGGCCGCCTGCAGTCGGCGCTGCACCTGCAGGTCAAGCCACATCACGCAGCTCCCGGCGACGCCCGCCCACCAGCCGTGCGGCCAGCAGCAGGATCACGATGCACACCACCGAGGTCAGGATCACCAGCGCATTGGCCTTGCCGTCCTGACCGGCCTGCACCGCTTCGTAGATGGCGATCGACAGCGTCTGCGTGCGGCCCGGAATGCTGCCGGCCACCATCAGCGTGGCGCCGAACTCGCCCATCGCGCGTGCAAACGCCAGCAACAGGCCGGCGAGGATGCCGCGCCAGGCCAGTGGCAACGTGATGCGGAAGAACACCGCCGCTTCGGACACACCGAGCGTGCGTGCGGCCTGCTCCAGCTGACCGTCCACTTCCTCGAACGCCGCGCGCGCCGGTTTGAACACCAGCGGCAGCGAAGCTACCGCCGCAGCAATCACCGCCGCCTGCCAGGTGAACACCAGGTTGATGCCGAACCACGACTGCAGCCATGCACCGATCGGTCCGTTGCGGCCGATCAGCACCAGCAGGTAATACCCCAGCACCGTCGGCGGCAGCACCATCGGCAGGGTCAGCAGCGAATCCAGCAGCTCACGGCCGGGAAATCGCCGCCGCGCCAACAGCGCGCCCAGTGCCACGCCCAGCACCAGATTGATCGCGGTGGCCCAACCGGCCACCTTCAGCGACAACCCCAGCGCGCTCCAGTCGAGATCCATGCCTCAGGGCTTGCCGAACCCGTGCTTGGCCAGGATCGCCTGGCCCTGCGTCGAACGCACGAAGGTGGCGAAGCGTTTGGCCTCGGCCGGCTGCGCGCTGGCCTTGGTCACCGCCAGCGGATAGGCGATGAGCCCCGCCACCGGCACCGCGAAGGCACGACGCACGCGGTCGGGCATCGCCTGCGCATCGGTGGCATAGACGAAGCCGGCATCCACTTCACCGCGCGCCACGTAGTCCAGCGACTGGCGTACGTTCTGCGTGGTGATGACCCTGCCCTGCACCGACGGCCACAGGCCCGCCGCTTCCAGCGCGCCCTTGGCGTAGCGACCGACCGGCACGCTGTCCGGGTTGCCCAGTGCGATGCGCTGCACGCCGGCACCGGCCAGGTCCTTCAGGGTACGCGGCGCGGCCTTGGCCTGCGGCGGCACCACCACCCACAGCGCGTTCACCGCGAACACCTCGCGGGTACCTGCGGCCAGCAGATCCTGCTGTTGGGCCTGGTCCATCGTGGTTTCATCGGCCGACGCGAACACATCCACCGGCGCGCCACGGCTGATCTGCTGCAGCAGCACGCCGGACGCGGCGAAGTTGAAATCGACCTTGGTCCCCGGGTGCGCCTTCTCATAGGCGGCGCCCAGTTCGCGGAAGCTCTCGGTCAGGCTCGATGCCGCCGACACCGTCAGCTCGACCGCCCAGGCCGGCATCGCAGCCAGCAGTCCCAGCAACAACAGTCCAGCTCGCTTCATCGTCGGCTCCCGGCCAGGTTCAGTTCGGATCGGATTCGTCGGCCACCGCGAGCGCCGCCAGGCGCTCGGGCTGCAGCAGCAGGATCTCGCGCTGCTTCACCGCGATGATCCCATCATCGCTCAGGCGGCGCAGCACGCGGCTGGCGGTTTCCGGCGCCATCCGCAGGTAGTTGGCAATCTCGGTACGCGCCATCGTCAGGTTGAAGCGCGTGGCTGAAAATCCACGACGCGCGTAACGCTCGGACATGTCCAGCAGGAAGGCCGCCATGCGCTCTTCGGTACGGTGATTCGCGGCCAGCGTGGCGACCTTGCCGATCTCCGCACTGAGCAGGCTGAACAGCTTGGCCTGCAGCCCCGGCATGCGCGTGGCCAACAGGCTCAGCTTGGGGAACGAAATGCGGCACAGGTGCACGGTATCCAGCGCCACCGCATTGCAGGGGAAGCGCGAGCCGTGGATCGCATTCAGGCCGATCACTTCGCCCGGCAGGCTGAAGCCCAGCACCTGCTCGTTGCCCTGGCTGTCATCGACGAAGGTCTTGACCATGCCGGCGCGTACCGCGGCGATCGAATCGAACGATTCGCCGGCGCGGAAGATGTAGTCACCCGCATGGAACGGGCCGACGTGGTCGACCAGGACGTGCAGGTCGCCCAGCGCGGTCTTGTCGTAACCCTGGGACATGCAGGCATCGGAAAATGCACAGGTGCTGCAGAAGTGCAGCGCGTCGCCGTCATCGGCGGCGGCGGGGTTCGGCGTGGCCCGGCCGAGGCGACCCTGGGAAGGCGGAGTTGAAGACATCGGGGCAGGACTCAAACGATGGCGGCCGCCGGCCGGAAGCATGCGGCCATCATACGCCACAGCAACCGCCCTTCTTCGGCCAGCCGCAGCACACGAGCATCCCACTGCGCCCAGCCGCGCGCCAGCAGCGGCGACAGCGCCGGCAGCTGTTCGGCGAAGCATTCGTCGAACGGTTCATCATTGCGCCACTCGAAGGCGGCCGCATCGAGCGCATGATCGCAGGCGATGCTCTGTGCCACCTCGGCCGCCATCCGCTCGTCCTCGGACAGGATCAGGCCCGCGGCCACGCCCATGTGACCGGACTGCAATCGCGCCCGCCATTCGCCCAGCTCGTCCTCCAGCCGGTAGAACACTTCGCCGATCTGGCTGCAGGCGGACAGGCCAAGCCCGATGAAATCACTGCGGTCACGCCGTGGCACGCCGGCCAGGTCGCAGTGGCGCTGGCCATCGCCGGGCCCATGTGGGTTGGGCAGGTCGCCGCGCTGGTAGTGATCACCACCGATCGGTTCGTAACTGGCCGCGCGCAGCAGGCGCCAGGCCTGCAGCCAGTGCGCCGCCGAGGGATCCCGTGGCAGCGCACACGGCGCCGGCAGCAGGATGCGCTCAGGCGCTTCGGCCAGCACCTCATGCAGCCGTTCGATGAAGCCGGTGTCCTCGCTACCGGGCACCCGCAGCTGGTAGTAGCGCGCAGTGAAGCCGACCTGCCGCGCCTGTGCCAGCAGAGTCGGCCCCGGCGCATCGGCACGGTCGATCACGTTCAGGCGGGTGCACCCCACCGCGCGCAGCTGCGCCGGTGACAGCGCGCTGCCGGCGTCCAGCCGCACTTCCACCTGCGGCCGCGCCACCGTGCGAAGGTGCTGCGGCACGGCGTCCAGCAGCTGGCCCAACTGCGGCGGCGGCAACGTCTCGGCCAAGCCCAGCTGCAACACCATCGCCACCACTTCGCGGTCCTCGGCCAGGGCATCGGCCTGCAGCTGCAGGGCCAGCAGCAACGTGTCCAGATACGCCTGTGGCGGCACATCGCGCCCGCCACGACCGGCCTGGAAGCCGAGCGTCAAGCCACGCGGGATCAGGTGCTCATTGCTGGCGCGCACGGCGGCGCGCCAGCCGCTTTCGCCAAACCCGGTGCTGAACTGGTCAGCCGCCGGGAACAGCACATGCCGGGGCTGCCGCAGCAATGCTGCCTGCAGCGCAGTGTCCTCACTCTCATCGACGTGGAAGCTCATGGCACACATCTTCGGGCGTTCCTCTTCGCGTGGCCCTGATTGAAATCAAGCGTGGCGCATCGGTCGGTTCATGCCGGCCAGCGGCCGGCACTACCAGGCGCCGCGTGGCTCACCGCATTGGTAGTGCCGGCCGCTGGCCGGCAACCCCGTTCACCTGCCACGCACCCGCTCGGCGGCGGCCGCATCGATGGCTTCGGGCAGGTCGGTCTCGCGGTCGATCTGCGGGAAGTGACGGCGCTCCATGCGGCGAATAGCAAAGTGCATCCACGCCAGTGCAGCCGCCACCAGCACGAACAGCAGCATGAAGCAGCTGCTCCAGATGCCCACGGCGTCGTTCAATGCCCCGAACACGATCGGCAGGATGAAGCCACCCAGGCCGCCGATCATGCCGACCACACCGCCCACCGCACCCACGTGCTGCGGGTAGTACACCGGAATGTGCTTGTAGACCGCGGCCTTGCCCAGCGACATGAAGAAGCCCAGCACGAACACCAGCACGGTGAACATCACCACGCCGATGGCCAGATGGAAGTGGATCGGGCCATGGATGCCCTTCACCACGTACTCGGTATCCGGGTAGGCCAGCAGGAAGGTGCAGATGGCCGACACGCCGAAGGTCCAGTACATCACCCGGCGCGCACCCATCCGGTCCGACATCCAGCCACCGACCACGCGGAACAGGCTGGCCGGGATCGAGTAGCACGCCGCCAGCATGCCCGCGTGGCCCACGTCCATGCCGTAGGCGCCCACCAGGTAGTGCGGCAGCCACAGCGCCAGAGCCACGAAGCCACCGAACACAAAGAAGTAATACAGCGAGAACCGCCACACCTGCAGGTTCTTCAGCGGTGCCATCTGCTCGGCGAACGGCACCGGCTTCACGCCCTCGCGGCGGCGCTGCTCCAGCGACGGATCTTCCTTGCTGAAGAGGAAGAACAGCACCGCCGTGACCGCCAGCGCGACCGCCCAGACCTTGGCAACCATGGTCCAACCCGCGGCCACCATCACCAGCGGCGCCAACAGCTTGGTCACCGCCGAGCCGATGTTGCCGGCACCGAAGATGCCCAGCGCGGTGCCCTGCTTGCTGGCCGGGAACCACTTCGACACGTAGGCCACGCCCACCGAGAAGTTGCCGCCGGCGATGCCCACGCACAGCGCGGCGATCAGGAACTGGGTGTAGGTCTGCGCATAGGTCAGCATCCAGGTGGCCACGGCGCCACACAGCATCACCAGCACCATCACCTTGCGGCCACCGAACTGGTCGGACCAGATGCCGAGGAAGACGCGGCTGACCGAACCGGTCAGTACCGGCGTGGCGATCAGCAGGCCGAACTGGGTGTCATTCAAACCGAGCTGCTGGCTGATCTGGATGCCGATGATCGAAAAGATCATCCACACCGCGAAGCACACGGTGAAGGCAAACGTGCTCAGCCACAGCGCACGTTGCTGCTGCCCGGCACTGGCGGGGGCAAGGGCCTGGTTCATGGGGTCTCCTCGTTCAATGGGGGTCAGCCGATATCCGCGTCGGCTTCGATCTCGTCCAGCCCGCGCACCGGGTAGCGTTCCTGCAGCTGCAGCAGGTAGGCCTGCACCTCGCGCTGGCGTACCTGCAGTTCCAGGTAATCACGCAGCTGCGGCAGCACCGCCTCGAACGGCTGCGGCTGGCCTTCCTCGCGGGCATCGACGCAGACCACGTGGTAGCCCCAGCGCGATTCCACCGGGAAACCGGCTAGGCCCTCGCGCAGGCGGAACACCTGGCGGTCAAACTCCGGCGTGGTCTGCCCGCGCTGCAACCAGCCCAGGTCACCGCCCTCGCTGCTGGAGGGGCAGCGCGAATGACGCAGGGCGAAATCGGCGAACAGGTGCGGCGACTCCTTCAGCAGTCCGACCAGCCGCTCGCCTTCGGTGCGTGCGGCAAATCGCCCGGCCACGTCGTCGGCCGGCGCCGCCAGCAGTATATGGCGCAGGCGCACGCGATCGGGCGAGCGGAAGCGCTCCGGGTTCTGTTCAAAGTAGCGGCGGCAGTCCTCATCGGTCGGCACGCGGTCTTCGATCGCGTCTTCCAGCAGTTGCTGGATCAGCACTTCCTCGTCGCTGACCCGGTTGCCCTCCGGCGCCTGCAGGCCCAGCCGCTGCGCTTCCAGGCGCAGCAGCTCGCGCACCACCAGTGCACGCGCCGCTTCGGCGCGTGACTGTTCCGGGCGCATCGCCCGGTGGTGCTGCATCTCGCGGGCGATGTCGGCCTCGCTGATCGCGGTCTCGTCCACGAACAGCCGGCACGGTGCCGGCTGCCCGAGCGAGCGCGGCCCCTGCTCCGCCGCGTCGTGGTGATGCGAATGCGCCTCGGCAGGCACCGGTGCGGCGGAGTCGATCACGGTGATCGGCAGGAATTTCGGCAGGTTGCCCATGGCTTACTCCCGCGGACCGTAGCGCAGCGTGGCCTGGCGGCGGCGCACCACCTGGTACGGCCTCCACAGGTAACTGATCGGAATGCTCCACACGTGCACCAGGCGGGTGAACGGCGCGATCAGGAACAGGGTCAGGCCCAGGAAGATATGCATCTTGTAGACCCAGCTGACGCCCTCGATGTAGTCGGCGGCACCGGCGCGGAAGGTCACGATGTGCTGCGCCCATTCGGCCAGCTGCACCATCACCCCACCATCCAGGTGGCCGGACGAGATGCGGATGCTGTACAGGCCCAGGCACAACTGTGCGAACAGCAGCACCAGCACCAGCGTGTCACCGAAGCTGCCGGTGGCCCGTACCCGCGCATTGAACAGCCGGCGCACCAGCAGGATGCTGATGCCGATGAAGCACAGCGCGCCGAACACACCGCCGACCACCATCGCCAGCATCTGCTTCTGCGACGAGGTGATGAAGTGCTCGTACACCGCATGCGGGGTCAGCAGGCCGACCAGGTGGCCACCGAGGATGGCCAGGATGCCGATGTGGAAGCAGTTGCTGCCGATCCGCATGCCCTTGTCCGACAGCATCTGGCTGGAGCCGGTGCGCCAGGTGTACATGGCCTTGTCGTAGCGGGCCCAGCTGCCGATCAGCAGCACCGCCACGGCGATGTACGGGTAGTACTGGAAGGCGAATTGATGCAGGGAGTAACTCATGGCTGGACCTCTCGATGCGAAGGACGGGCCGGTGAACGCACGGGCGGCTTGCAGTCTTCGGCAGGGGCTTCGGCGCCGAAGCGCACCGCCTCCTCCTCCCACAAGCGGTCCATGGCCTCGGCGGTATCGTCGCGGACTTCCTCGCTGGCACGCTGGCGCAGCGCCTGCAGATCGGCCTTGCCGTCGCCGGCTTCGACCAGGATCTCGAACAGCACCCGGTGCGGCAGCCCACGCTCGGCGGCACGCGCCGCCAGCATCCCGGCGATATGGCCGATGTGGTGCAGCCACTCGCGGGCCTCGCTGCCGGGGCGATGGGCCAGGAACTCCAGCAGCAGCGGCAGGTAGTCCGGCAACTCGCGCGCATCCAGTTCGAAGCCGTTGCGGCGGTAGGTCTCGACCAGATCGACCATGGCCTGGCCGCGGTCGCGCGATTCGCCATGGATGTGTTCGAACAGCAGCAGGCTCATCGAGCGGCCACGGTCGAAACTGGCCAGCCACGCCGCCTGCGCATCCAGCGCATCGGTGTCCAGCAGCTGCTGCACGAAGCTGCGCAACTGCTGGCGGCGGGCGGCATTCAGCGCCGGGTCGTCGCAGGCGGCGAGCAGTTCCTTGCCGTGCTCCCACAGTTCCTCGCGGGGGTAGTCCAGCAGCACCCCGACCAGCTTGAGCACGCTCATCACACCACCTCCTTGCGGCGGTGGTTCGGGCCCTTGTCCACCACGAAGGTGGTGCTCTTGCGCTGGCCGAACAGGTCGGCCGGGCTGTCACCATTGCAGCCGTTGCCGAAGGTGAAGCCGCAGCCGCCACGCTCGCCGAAGGCATCGTTGGCGTACTCGCGGTGGCCGGTCGGAATCACGAAACGGTCCTCGTAGTTGGCAATGGCCAGGTAGCGGTACATCTCTTCCACCTGGGCGATGCTCAGTCCGGTCTGTTCCAGCACGGCGGTGTCTTCCACGCCGTCCACGTTCTTGGCCCGGCGCCAGGCACGCATCGCCATCAGCCGCTCCAGCGCACGCACCACCGGCGCCTCGTCACCGGCCGTCAGCAGGTTGGCCAGGTAACGCATCGGAATACGCAGCGAAGCCACGTCCGGCAGCTCGCCGCTCATGCCCACGCGGCCACGTTCGGCGGCGGACTGGATCGGCGACAGCGGCGGCACGTACCAGACCATCGGCAACGTGCGGTATTCCGGGTGCAGCGGCAGCGCCAGCTTCCAGTCGATCGCCAGCTTGTACACCGGCGACTGCTTGGCCGCATCCAGCCAGCTGTCCGGGATGCCCTCCTTGCGCGCGGCGGCGATCACCGCCGGATCGTTCGGGTCCAGGAAGATATCCAGGTGGGCCTGGTAAAGGTCCTTTTCGGCGGCCACCGAAGCGGCCTCGGCGATGCGGTCGGCGTCGTACAGCATCACGCCCAGGTAGCGGATGCGGCCCACGCAGGTCTCCGAGCACACCGTCGGCTCACCCATCTCGATGCGCGGGTAGCAGAAGATGCACTTCTCGGACTTGCCGCTCTTCCAGTTGTAGTAGATCTTCTTGTACGGGCAGGCCGACACGCACATGCGCCAGCCGCGGCACTTGTCCTGATCGATCAGCACGATGCCATCTTCCTCGCGCTTGTAGATCGCACCCGAGGGGCACGCCGACACGCACGCCGGGTTCAGGCAGTGCTCGCACAGGCGCGGCAGGTACATCATGAAGGTCTTCTCGAAGGCGCCGTAGATCTCCTTCTGCACCTGGTCGAAGTTGTAGTCGCGCGAGCGCTTGCTGAACTCCGAGCCGAGGATCTCCTCCCAGTTCGGGCCCCACTCGATCTTCTGCATGCGCTCGCCACTGATCAGAGAGCGCGGCCGCGCGGTGGGCTGGTGCTGGCTGTCCTTGGCGGTGTGCAGGTTCTGGTAGTCGAAATCGAATGGCTCGTAGTAGTCGTCGATCTGCGGCAGGTCCGGATTGGCGAAGATCTTCGCCAGCATGCGCCAGCGGCCACCGGCGCGCGGCACCAGCTTGCCGGCGCGGGTGCGTACCCAGCCGCCGTTCCACTTGTCCTGGTTCTCCCATTCCTTCGGGTAGCCGATGCCCGGCTTGGTTTCCACGTTGTTGAACCAGGCGTACTCGACACCCTCGCGCGAGGTCCAGACGTTCTTGCAGGTGATCGAGCAGGTATGGCAGCCGATGCACTTGTCCAGGTTCAGCACCATCGCGATCTGTGCACGGACCTTCATCACACCACCTCCTTGCTGGCCGATGCCGAAGCACCAGCGGGCTGTTCATCGTCCAGCCAATCGATCTTGTCCATCTTGCGCACGATCACGAACTCGTCGCGGTTGGTACCGCAGGTGCCGTAATAGTTGAAGCCGTACGCCAACTGCGCGTAGCCGCCGATCATGTGGGTGGGCTTGAGCACGATGCGGGTCACCGAGTTGTGGATGCCACCGCGGGTCCCGGAAATCTCCGAGCCCGGCACGTTGATGATGCGTTCCTGGGCGTGGTACATCATCGCCATGCCCGGCATCACGCGCTGGCTGACCACCGCACGCGCGGCAATCGCACCGTTGACGTTGAACAGCTCGATCCAGTCGTTGTCGACGATGCCGGCGCTGCGCGCGTCGTCCTCGCTGATCCACACGATCGGGCCACCGCGCGACAGCGTCTGCATGATCAGGTTGTCGCTGTAGGTGCTGTGGATGCCCCACTTCTGGTGCGGGGTGATCCAGTTCAGCACGATCTCCTTGTTGCCGTTCGGGCGCTGGTTCAGCAGCGGCTCCACCGTGCGCGTGTTGACCGGCGGCCGGTAGCCCATGAAGGCCTCGCCGAAGTCGATCATCCACTCGTGGTCCTGGTAGAACTGCTGGCGACCGGTCACCGTGCGCCACGGAATCAGCTCGTGCACGTTGGTATAGCCGGCGTTGTAGCTGACGTTGTCGTCCTCCAGGCCCGACCAGATCGGCGAGGAAATGATCTTGCGCGGCTGTGCCTGGATGTCACGGAAGCGGATCGCCTCGTGCTCCTTGCCCACCGCCAGGTGGGTGTGCTCGCGGCCAGTGAAGGTGCCCAGCGATTCCCACGCCTTCACTGCGACGTGGCCATTGGTTTCCGGTGCCAGGTGCAGGATCACCTCGGCCGCGTCGATCGCGGTCGAGATGGCCGGGCGGCCCTGGCTCACGCCCGCGTCGTGCACGGTGTGGTTGAGCTTGCCGAGGAATTCGACCTCGTGCTTCGTGTCCCAGCTCATGCCCTTGCCGCCGTTGCCCAGCGTGTCCAGCAGCGGGCCCAGCGAGGTGAACTTGCGGTACAGGTTCGGGTAGTCGCGTTCCACCACCGTCATCGACGGCATGGTCTGGCCCGGGATGGCCTCGCACTCGCCCTTCTTCCAGTCGGCCACGCCGAACGGCATGCCCAGCTCGTTCGGGGTGTCGTGCAGGGTCGGCACCAGTACCAGGTCCTTCTCCACGCCCAGCACACCCGGCGCCATCTCGCTCACCGTGCGGGCGACCTCCTTGAAGATCTCCCAGTCGCTGCGCGATTCCCAGGCCGGGTCCACCGCCTTCGACAGCGGGTGGATGAACGGGTGCATGTCCGAGGTGTTGAGGTCGTCCTTCTCGTACCAGGTCGCGGTCGGCAGCACGATGTCCGAGTACAGCGCGGTGGTGCACATGCGGAAGTCGAGCGTGACCAGCAGGTCCAGCTTGCCTTCCGGTGCCTCGTCACGCCACGTCACTTCCTCCGGCTTGATCGCCCCCATCTCGCCCAGGTCCTTGCCCTGCAGGCCATGGCGCGTGCCGAGCAGATGCCGCAGCATGTACTCGTGGCCCTTGCCCGACGACCCCAGCAGGTTCGAGCGCCAGATGAACATCATGCGCGGGTGGTTCTGCTGTGCATCTGGATCGGCAAACGCGAAGTCCAGCGAGCCGTCCTTGAACTTGCCCAGCGCGTAGTCGGCCGGGGCCACGCCGGCCGCTTCGGCCTCGCGCGCCAACTGCAGCGGGTTGCGGTCCAGCTGCGGGGCACACGGCAACCAGCCCATGCGCACCGCGCGCAGGTTCAGGTCGGCCAGGCTGCCGCTGTACTTGCTCGCATCCGCCAGCGGCGACAGCAGTTCGTCCACCTGCAGCTTCTCGTAGCGCCACTGCCCGGTGTTGAAGTAGAAGAACGAGGTGCCGTTCATGTGGCGCGGCGGCCGGCTCCAGTCCAGGCCGAACGCCAGCGGCTGCCAGCCGGTCTGCGGGCGCAGCTTCTCCTGGCCCACGTAGTGCGCCCAACCACCACCGGTCTGGCCCACGCAACCGCACATGATCAGCATGTTGATCAGGCCGCGGTAGTTCATGTCGTTGTGGAACCAGTGGTTCATGCCGGCGCCGACGATGATCATCGAACGGCCATGGGTCTTGTCGGCGGTACGCGCGAACTCGCGGGCGATCTCGATCACTTCCGCACGCGACACGCCGGTGATGCGTTCCTGCCAGGCCGGGGTGCCCGGCACCATGTCGTCGAAGCTCGATGCCACGTTGCCGCCGCCAAAGCCACGGTCCACGCCGTACTGGGCCAGCAGCAGGTCGTAGACCGTGGCCACCAGGGTCTCGCCACCCTCGGCCAGGGCCAGGCGACACACCGGGATGTTGCGCTCAAGCACGTCGTCGGCCGGCGCGGCAGTCCAGCCGTCGGTCTCGATGCCACCGAAGTACGGGAAGCTGACCGCCTCGATGCCCTCATGGGCGTCGGCCAGGCTCAGCCGCAGGCGCGTATCGGCGCCCTTGCTTTCCTTCTCCTCGATGTTCCACTTGCCCTTCTCGCCCCAGCGGAAGCCGATCGAGCCGTTGGGCACCACGATCTGGCCGCTGTTCTCGTCGTAGGCCAGCGTCTTCCAGTCCGGGTTGTTGGCTTCACCCAGCCCGCCCAGTTCACTGGCACGCAGGAAACGGCCCGGCACCAGGCGGCCGTCGTCGCGGCGCTCCAGGCGCACCAGCATCGGCATGTCCGAGTACTGGCGGCAATAGTCCTGGAAATACTGCGAGGGCGAATCCACATGAAACTCGCGCAGGATCACATGGCCGAAGGCAAAGGCCAGTGCCGCGTCGGTGCCCTGCTTGGGGTGCAGCCAGTGGTCGGTCAGCTTGGCCAGCTCGGAATAGTCCGGGCAGATCGCCACCGTCTTGGTGCCGTTGTAGCGCGCCTCGGTGAAGAAATGGGCATCGGGCGTACGCGTCTGCGGCACGTTCGAGCCCCAGGCGATGATGTAGCGGCTGTTGTACCAGTCGGCCGATTCGGGCACGTCGGTCTGCTCGCCCCAGATCTGCGGCGAGGCCGGCGGAAGGTCGCAGTACCAGTCGTAGAAGGACAGGCAGGCGCCGCCCAGCAGCGACAGGTAACGCGCGCCGGCGGCGTAGGACACCATCGACATCGCCGGAATCGGCGAGAACCCGACCACGCGGTCCGGGCCGTACTGCTTCACCGTGTACAGGTTGGAGGCGGCGATGATCTCGTTGGCCTCTTCCCACTGCAGGCGCACGAAGCCGCCCATGCCGCGGCGGGTCTTGTACGAACGCGCCTTCTCCTTGTCCTCCACGATGCTGGCCCAGGCATCGACCGGGCCCTTGCTCTTCCGTGCTTCGCGCCACAGGCGCAGCAGCGTGCCGCGGATCAGCGGGTACTTCAGCCGGTTGGCGCTGTACAGGTACCAGGAATAGCTGGCGCCACGCGGGCAGCCACGCGGTTCGTGGTTGGGCAGGTCCGGGCGCGTACGCGGGTAGTCGGTCTGCTGGGTCTCCCAGGTGACCAGGCCGTTCTTGACGTAGATCTTCCAGCTGCACGAACCCGTGCAGTTCACGCCGTGGGTGGAACGCACGATCTTGTCGTACTGCCAGCGGGCGCGGTAACTGTTTTCCCAGTCACGGCCCTCGCTCTTGGCGAATCCGTGGCCATCGGCAAAGGTCTGGGGGTCACGCTTGAAGAACTGCAAGCGATCGAGGAAATAACTCATCGGGGGTCTCCCTTTGCGGACATCGGCATCGTGGCTGTGTGTGTCATCTGGCTGCGGTGCGTTTTCATGTCGTCAGCAGGGTGTCTCGGCACCGCGCCGGTAGTACCACCACCAGGTCACGGCCAGGCAGGTGACATAGAAAACAACGAATCCGTACAGCGCCATGTCGGGGCTGCCGGTCAAGGTGATGGACGAGCCGTAGCTCTTGGGAATGAAGAAACCGCCATAGGCACCGATCGCACCGGAGAAACCGACCACCGCGGCCGACTCGATGCTGGCCTGGTGCGCGGCCGTGGCCTTGCCTTCGGCGTTGTCGTTGGCCGACCAGCGCTCATGCAGGGTGCGGAAGATCACCGGGATCATGCGGAACGTAGTGCCGTTGCCGATGCCACTGAGCACGAACAGCGCCATGAAGCTGAGCAGGAAGCCATGGAAGTTGCCGCCCTGGCCGTGGCTGGGCAGGAAGTGCAGCACGCCGAACACCGCCGCGATCATCAGCGCGAACACCCAGAAGGTCAGGCGTGCGCCGCCCCAGCGGTCGGCCATGCTGCCACCCACCGAGCGCATCAATGCGCCCAGCAGCGGGCCGATGAAGGCGTAGGCCAGCGGGTTCACGTCCGGGAACTGGCTCTTCACCAGCATCGGGAAGCCGGCCGAGAAACCGATGTAGGAACCGAAGGTGCCGATGTACAACCAGCACATCAGCCAGTTGTGCTTGCGGCGGAAGATCACCGCCTGCTCGGAGAACGACGAGCGGGCGCTGGTCAGGTCGTTCATGCCGAACCAGGCCGCGATGGCGCACAGCGCGATGGCCGGCACCCAGATGAAGCCGGCGTTCTGCAGGAACAACGGCGCCCCGCCCTCCGCCGTGGGCTGCGGTGCACCACCCAGCGCACCGAACACGCCCACGGTGATGACCAGCGGGATCACCGCCTGCGCCACCGACACGCCCACATTGCCCAGGCCGGCGTTCAGGCCCAGCGCCAGGCCCTGCTTCTGCTTGGGGTAGAAGAAGGAGATGTTGGACATCGACGACGAGAAATTCGCGCCACCGAACCCGCACAGGATCGCGATGGCTACGAACACCCCGTACGGCGTGGCCGGGTCCTGTACCGCAAAGCCGAGCCAGAGCGTCGGCGCCAGCAGCGAGGCCGTGGACAGCGCGGTCCAGCGGCGGCCACCGAAGATCGGAATCACGAACGAATAGAAGATGCGCAGCGTGGCCCCGGACAGGCTGGGCAGCGCCACCAGCCAGAACAGCTGGTCGGTACTGAAGTTGAAGCCGATCTTCGGCAGGCTGATCGATACCGCCGAGAACAGCACCCAGACCGAGAAGGCCAGCAGCAGCGAGGGAATCGAGATGACCAGGTTGCGGGTAGCGACCCGCTTGCCGGTGCGCGCCCAGTAGCCGGGGTCCTCCGGCGTCCAGTCGCTGATGACGCGACCCGGACGGGCAGTGCTGCGGACAACAGGATCGCTACCGACGGTCATACATGGCTCCAAGGCTGTGGAATGACGTGGGTACTGCGTTTCAAGTTGTGACCCGTCGTCATGCAGCCATTAGGCCGCGCAGCAACAACGACGGGGTTGATCTGGATCAATCAGGGGCCGGTTTCCACCGTGCCCCTGACAAATGTCAAACCGATGGTGCGATGGTGCGGCGGGTCACCCCGCGCTGGCGCACGCTGTCGCGCACGTCCACATCGAACTGCAGCTGAAGCTGGCTGCCATCTTCCAGGGCAATGTCGAACGGCAGGCCATCCCGGCACGGCAACCGCGCCGCCAAGGCCTCGACGGCCGGGCGCGGCAGTACCAGGCGGCAGAAGGTGCCGCCATCGAGCAGCACCGGTTGATCACCGCCATGCAGCGACACCGCAATGCCCCAGCCCTCGATGCCGCCAAAGCGGGTCATGTTCTCGACCGATTCACCGGCCAGCAGGCGCGCCAGTTCGGCCTCGTCCAGGCGAAGCCGTACTGATTGATCCTGCAACTGCACTTTCATGACGCAACATCCTCCCATTGTTCGGGGGTATTGCAGTTGACCAGGCAGGCTTCGTCAACGCTTTCCAGCAGCAGCGCGTACATCTGCAGGCGGCGCTGGAAGGCCTGTACCGAGCGCGGCCCGTCCGCATCATCCAGCATCGCGGCCAGCACGCTACGAGTGGCATTGTCCACATTCAACCGCATGGGAAAGGGATGCCCGTCAAAGATCGTGCATGCGCCCTGCCCCTCGGCAGCCAGCCGTTGCAGCAGCCGTGGCGCCAGCAACGGCGTATCCACCGCTACCACCCAGGCCGGGCTGTCGGGCATCTGCTGCATCACGCTGTGCAGTCCACCCAGGGGACCGCAGCGCGCCACCTGATCGGGGATGCCACCGAAGGCCGGATAGTCGCCGCTCACCCACACCCGTTCGGCGCCGGCCTGCAGCAGCAGGCCACGCATGTGTTCCAGCAGGGTGCGCCCCTGCCACGGCAGCAGCGCCTTGTCTCGCCCCATCCGGCTGGACAGGCCGCCGGCCAGCACGATGCCGTTGATGGTTCCATTCATGGTAGAGCCACACCATGCGTGGCTGCGCCGGTTGGATACGCGGGAACGGCCCCATCCACGCATGGCGTGGATCTACTGAACCCCACGGCCATCCAGACATTCGGTGGTAGAGCCACGCCATGCGTGGCTGCAGCGGACTCAATGGTGGTGGTCGTGCGCATGGTCATGGCCATGTGCGGGTTCGTTGTCCGCATGGCACAGGCTGCAGCCCTCGCTCCACTCGCTGTCGCCGTCCTCATAATGTTCCTGCTTCCAGATCGGGCACTGGTGCTTCACCGCCTCGATCAACTGCCGGCAGGCCCGGAACGCCTCGTCACGGTGCGGGCTGCCCGCCGCCACCACCACCGCCACATCGCCGATACCCAGGCGGCCCTTGGCGTGGGCCACATACAGCTTCAGCTTCGGTCCAAACGTAGCCTCGACCTCGGCCGCCAGTCGCTTGAACTCGTTCAACACCAACGGCTCGAACAGGTCATAGGTGATCCCGGTCACCGGCCGGCCGATGTTGACGTCGCGCACCTTGCCGATGAACACATCGATGCCACCGAAACCCGGATCGGACACCGCAGCGATGCCCTCGGCCGGATCGATCGACGCCTGCGCGCGATCCACCACTTTGGCGATGATCTTCTTGCTCATGGCTCAGCCCCCGCTTACCGGCGGCAGGATCGCCACCCGGCCATCGTCGGGGAGCGCCTCGTGGTCACGCAGCACGCGTTGCTGGTCGGCAAACGCCGAGTAGTCCAGCAGGCCCGCGCGGAAGCCCGGCCAGCGCGCAGGCAGCAGCTCGCGCAACGCCTGGCGCAGATCGGCCACAGTGCCACCGGCTACCTCCACCGCGATCTCGCGGCTGGCATCCAGATCGGAAAATGCACCGAACAACTGCAGATTCACCTGTTTCATCATGACTCCTGGCTCGCCAGCTGCACCGGGTCATGGTGACCCCAGCCCTGTACCCGCACCGGCGTGCCAGCGGTGGCCAAGTCGCCCTCGGCCTCCAGCACCACCCAGGCGTTGGCCTGCAGCATGGACATCAAACGGAACGATTCCTGCCCGGACAGCACGCGCGCACTCAGGCGCCCCTGCGCGTCCACTTCCACCCGCGCACGCGCGTGGAAGCGCAGGCCCGGCGGCTTGCGCACGTCGGCCTGCAGCGGCAGCTGCAACACGGTTTCCGGTGCCAGCCCCAACAGGCGGCGCAGCACCGGCTCCACGAAGAAGCGCTGGCCCACGGCGGCCGAGACCGGGTTGCCGGGCAGACCGAAATACAGCGCACCATTGGGCAGCACCGCGAACAGCAACGGCTTGCCCGGGCGGATCGCCACCTTGTGGAACACGATGCGCGCACCACGGCCACGCAGTGCATCGGGAACGAAATCGTAGCGGCCGGCCGACACCGCGCCCGTACTGATCAGCAGCTGCGCGCCGGCAGCCAACGCTTCATCCAGCACCGCATTGAACGCCGCCACATCGTCACCCACCGTGCCCTGCCACACCACTTCGGCACCGGCGGCCTGCAGGCGGCCAACCAGATACGGCCGGTTGCTGTCACGGATCTGGCCGGATTCCAGCGTCTGCGCCGCCTCGGTCACCAGCTCCTTGCCGGTGGCGATCACTGCCGCCTTCGGCCGCGCCACCACCGCCACCTGGCCCACGCCGATGGCATGCAGCAGGGTGCGCGCATTGATATCCAGCACCTGCCCGGCCTGCAGCACACGTTCGCCGTCGCTCACATCCTGGCCGCGCAGGCGCACGTTCTGGCCCGCCTTCACCGTGCCCTTCAAGGCGATACGGGTCGGGCGCCCATCCTCGCTGGCGAGGACGTCCACGTTCTCGACCGGCACCACCGTATCCAGCCCAACCGGCATGCGCGCTCCGGTCATGATTTCCCAGGCACCCTCGCCGCCCTCGGCACCGGCATCGCCGGCCGCCTGCCAGCCCTGCACCGCGAATTCGGTACCGGCTTCGAACGTCGTGCCGTTGGCGCGCAGCGCGAAACCGTCCATCGCAGAATTGTCGAACGGCGGCAGCGACTGCCCACTGATGATGTCACTGGCCAGAGTGCGGCCGCCGGCCTCATGCAACGGCAGGCGCTCGGCCGGCAGCGGCGTGGCCGCATCCAGCAGGTGCTGCAGGGCTTCGCTATAGGCAATCATCAGTGGCCACCACCATCGACCATCGCCAAAGCGTGGCCCAGCACCGGCGCCAGAATATCGAGGCACTGCGCCGCCGCCTTCGGGCTGCCCGGCAGTGCGAACACCAGCATGTTGCCCAGCTGCACCACCTCGGCGCGGCTCAGCCAGGCCATCGGCGTGTGCTGTGCGCTCAGTGCCCGCACCATCTGCGCCAGGCCATGCACCGGCCGTGCGTTCAAGGAACGCAGCGCCTCCGGGGTCAGGTCACGCGGGCCCAGCCCGGTACCGCCGGTGCACAGGCACAGGCGCACGCCCTCGGCGGCCAGTGCCTGCAGGCGGCCAGCCAACGGCACGATGCCGTCGGGCAAGATCTCGGCGGCCACGACCTCACCGCCCAGCTTTTTCAGGCCGCTCACCAGGGTTGGGCCGGACACATCTTCATAGGTGCCCTCGCTGGCGCGATCGCTCAGCGTGATCACCGCGCAGGCCGCGCCCTCCAGGCCCTTCGGCGCACGCGGCTTGAAGCGCGCGCGCTCGGCATCGTCCATGCCATCCGGGTGCAGCCACACGCCGCGCTTGCCGCCTTCCTTGAACAGCAGGCGGATGCCTTCGATGCGCAGGGCCGGTTCCACCGGCTTGCTCAGGTCGTACAGGGTCAGCAGTGCCGCGTTGACGCCAGCCAGTGCCTCCATCTCCACGCCGGTGCGCGCCTCGCTGGCGCACTCGCACCACACGCGGATTGCCTCCCGTTCCGGCAACGGCGCGCAGAACACCTGCACCAGTTCCAGCGGCAGCGGATGGCACAGCGGCATCAGCATCGAGGCCATCTTGGCACCCTGCAGGCCGGCAATCTCGGCCATCACCAGCGCATCGCCCTTGGGCAGGCGGCGCTCGACGATCAGCGGATAGGCCACCGGGCCGGCATGCAGCTCGCCCACCGCCACCGCACGGCGGCGGGTGATGCGCTTGTCGCGGACATCGGCCATGTGGAAGGCCGCATTCAATTCCCCACTCATCGTGTTGCTCATCCTCCGATGGAGGCCAGGTGCGGGGTCAGCCCGGTCTGGCCCTGGTGCAGTCCATGCCCGGCCGCTTTCAGGCCAAGCTGTGTGGTGATGCGTGCCAGCAGTGCGTCATGGTGGTCGTCGCTCTGCAGCAGCGGGCGCAGCGGCACGCCGAACTCGCCGAACAGGCACAGCCGCAGGTCGCCCTTGGCGGTCACCCGCAGGCGGTTGCAGCCCTTGCAGAAGTCACGCGAATACGGGGCGATGATGCCGATGCTGCCGCGATGGTCCGGATGCCCGAACTCCCGCGCTGGGCCGGCGTCGGCCGCGCGCGGCTGTTCGTGCCAGCCGGCCGCCAGCAGCTGCTCGATCACCAGGTCGGCGCGCAGGTGGTGGCGCTGGAAATAGGCTTCGTTGTCGCCGGTGCGCATCAGTTCGATGAAGCGCACGCTGAAGGGGCGGTCGCGCAGGTAGTCCATCCACTGCGGCAGCTCGTCGTCGTTCAGGCCGCGCAACAGCACCGCGTTGAGCTTGATCGCCGGCAGGCCCAGCGCCTGTGCCAGGGCCAGGCCCTGCTCGATCTCCGGCAGGCGGTCATGCCCGGTGATGGTTTTGAAGCGTTCGCGCTGCAGGCTGTCCATGCTCACGTTCAGCGCGGTCAGGCCGGCGCGGTGCCAGCCCGGCAGGCGCCGCGGCAGCAGCGTGCCATTGGTGGTGATGGCCACCTTGCGGATGCCCGGCACTGCCGCCACGGTGGCGATGATCTCGTCCAGGTCCTTGCGCAGGCTGGGCTCGCCACCGGTCAGGCGGATCTTGCTCATGCCCAGCGCGGCAAACGCACGCACCAGGCGCGCGATTTCATCCACCTGCAGGAAGCGTGGGCGGCCATCGGCCTGGTAACCGTCGGGCAGGCAGTAACTGCAACGGAAGTTGCAGGCTTCGGTCAACGACAGGCGCAGGTACGGAAAGCTGCGTCCGAAACCGTCGGTGAGTTGGCTCATGGCTGGTCCACCTTGTTGCTCCACCGTCTTGCCTGTACCCGGAACGGCCCGGAAACCCTCATCTGCTGGAACGATTGCCAGAGTACGCGGCAGTCAGTTCCATGGGCATGACTTAAATCAATCGTCTTCGGCCCCGCGCGGCAGGCGTTGTGGCAGCATGCGGCTTTCCGTGCAGCGGGCGTGTGACAACCCTCATGATGATGAACGATTTCCAGCAGCTGCTGCACGCCGCAGGCCAGCAGGCTGAACCGCAACGCTTGTTGTTCGTATTCGTGCGCGCCGAGCTACCCGAATCGCCCACCAGCGACCAGCGCGACCGGCATGACCGCCGCGAGGGCGGCACCCTGTCGCCGGTGCTGTGCGTGGACAAGCTGCCGGCCGAGGTGCCCAGCTTCCAGGCGCTGGCTACGGAATCGACCACCACCGGCATCGACTGGGACCTGGTCTTCGTGGCGGCGCTGGACGGCCGCGCCGGTTTCGCGCCCAACAGCGACGAAGCCGCGCGCCCGCTGCAGCTGATGGTCAACGCCATCCATGACGGTCAGATCGGCCGCTTCGCCGCCTTCGACCGGGGCGGCGAGCCCGTTCAGTTCTATTGAGCCACCAGCTGCAGGGTCAGGAAGAAGATCACCAGCACGGTGTTCAGGCCCCACGCCACGGTCAGCCCACGCGCCGCTACGCCCAGGTTGGGGTTGTGCGCGGTGGGAGCCGCCCGCCAGACCGCCGGGATGATCCAGCCGGTATAGAGCAGCAGCACGGCAAATACCCCCAGCAGCAGCGTGGTGCGCTGGTTGGCCAGGGCCCAGAGGGCTGCCGCCCACAGAATGTTGCTGGGAATCACGCCCTGCAGCCAGAACACACTCCAGAGGCGGCAACGGCCCTGGGCGTCGGGGGTTGGGTGCAGCGAAGCGGTCGCGGTCATAAGTCTCCTTCTGGTTAGGAAACGTGCTGGACCAGCCTGCGCTTGGTGGCTGGGAACGTCAACCCGAGTCGCACGTCACGCTTTGGCGCTGCTGGGGCCCGGCCAGGCTCGACTCAGCCTCGCGCGGAGCCTGTCGCCATCGCCCCTCCCCACCCGCTTCCTTTCCTCGCCCAACCTCGACACCTGTCGCAGATTGCACGGTGCGGGCGGATCACCGCGCCAGCCCGCGCTGGCAGTGCTTAACAGCGTGGGAGAATGCCGAAAGCGTCTCCAATCGAGCGATGTTTGCAACTCTTCTGATTGGCATTGCACAGCGCCAGGGGCTCAGATGGCGTGCCACCGGAAAAGGGTGGCCGGGCTTCGAACACCCGAGTTGATGTTGATGTATGCGCTTGCCAGCCGGCGTCACCTCAGCGTGGCGCCGGCTGGCAATCCGTCTGCCGGCTATGGCGGGCGGTGCGTGGGGGCCTTCGGGCCCGCCGGACTGACATCAACCCGGTGTTCGAACCACGTACCGTCCGCCACTTTTATGAGTGGCGGCTACCGATTGCCCTGCACGGAGCCTTGCCATGAACGAATCGGACTTCCCGCATCTGCACGCCTACCGCAGCGCCGCCCACGACGACGGTTCGCCACAGGCTGTGCCCGCAGTGGACAGGAACACCTTCATTGCCAACCTCCATCGCATCTGCGTCGGTGCGGCGGCCGATGGCCAACCCTGGCGGGAGCGGCATCAGCTGCCCGGGCGCTGCCTGGCCCTGGCCGATGCCGATTGCGCGTTGAGCGGGTTGCGTGTGGTGCTGGAAATGCTGCTGGCGGCGGAGCGCACCCGCCAGAACGGCGAACCGGAAGAGTACGTGGGCGACCGGGTGATGGAGGGTTTGGTACTGGCCAGCCAGTCATTGTGCGCGCAGGCGGTGGGGCGGTTGCAGCCTGAAGGGTGAATGCCATGCGCCACGGCCTTCAGCGAGGACCGCTCTCAGCAGGCGTCAGTGCTCGCTGAAAGCACTTCTCAGATCGACGCCGATGATCGAAGAGAAGTCCACCTTCCACAGCTCCAGCTCGAAGAGTTGATCGTGATTATCCAGGCACAGGGTGACTCTCACCGGCACGCCGTCAGCATCGGCAAGCATGGCCGTGGCAATGTCACTGCCGAAGAGCTGGGTCGTGCTGGACAGGAACACCACGCCCCCGAATCCGACGACACCCACATCCTCCACCTGAGCGAGCGCCAGATCCTTCAACAACCGTTCGGACAGCTCTGTCGTCTCCGGCAGCAGCCTGTGGATGAGGGAGACCTCGTCGGGGGTGAGGAATCTGGGCACGGGATGTCCTTCAGGGCACTGCACCCGCCATCGGCAGATGCTCGATCCGCCATGTCCTGGCGCAGATGAGAATGACGCTTCCGGTCGAGCTGGTCTCGAGACGGAAACACTTCAGGCCGGACAGCGGATAGCCGACCGCCTTCCAACGATCAAGAAGATCAGCAAGTCCCGGCTCGTTATCGTCAACCCTGGCGAACTCAATTCGCTCTTCACCCAGTAAAACTGGCAGAGCGTTCTGCGCGAGCAGACATCCTGTGCAGCATGAGCCGGATAGGAAACAGCCATGACAACGCATCGATGGAGAACTTCTTCCAGCGACAGTAGCGGGAACATACAATGCAGAGGATCTAAAGCAATCACGACGAGACACGCGCAAACGTCGCCCTGCACATCGAGATGTTCTAGAACCCAAGACAGCGCCACCGCTCCAGCGACGAGCCGCCCCAATAAAGTTCGAGACGCAGCAGGCACTTGGCGGCTGATGGCTACCCGGGAAACACTGGACGATTAACCTTTGGATCAGGCCCCGCCCAGCTTCTTAACATTCTTCTCCTTCACCACGTCCAGCATCGATTTGACCGCCTCAACTCCATGATTCAGGGCCACTATTAGAGAATCGCAAAGTTTCAGATCATGATCATCCAACGCCGGGACTAGTTCCTTCAGCAACTTCAGCGCTAGATCCGTCTTGCCTAATAGCGCCAATGCAGTTGCATGATTGATATGAGCGTGAGCACCTCTCAAGCCCCGCGTCTCAAGAAATGATGCAAATTCCATCAAGGTCATTGAAGACTTCGCTTCAATAACGTTTCGCAGCTCGATCGATGAAAGAATGCTCTCAACCACATCATCGTCTGCCATTTGATCCCTTCCGATAAACGGCCGATCCGCGATTCGGCTGCTGTAGGAAAGATGCGGCCCAAAGGAGTCAAACAATGGAAATACAAAATTCCATACATAGAGCCCCCTTGGGACGAACTCCAGAACAATTCCTTGTGCCACATAGTCATAGTCACTTCGGAAAAAATATCCGCTTGACCCGCCGATCAGGCCGGACCTTTTCCGCAGAAGGCTGCAAATGTATCGCTTGTTCATCTTATCAACGGCCTTCAGGCTTAAGTTCCACCACGAGAGTTCCCTCGGGGAGATTCTTGACGTACTTATTGTACTGATCCCAGGAGATGTAAGCCCAACCAGTCTTCAGATCGAAGATGGCTTGAGGTGCATCAACTGGGCCGTACACAGCGTCCGCCCGTGAGGACCCCGGGTACCCATACCTAACAACCCTACGGCCAGCGTAGCTCACCTCAGTCGCATACTGAGACGTCGGGCATGTGGTATCCACCAGGCGCTTGAACTCACTATGGATGAGCGTTCCGCGTATCCAAGGCAGTGAGCAACGCCATCCACAGGTGGCGTCAATGGTGGACGCTGCTTGGTTTGCCAGCCTCTGGAGCCGATTTCCGACCGCCTGCAACTCCGGTGAAACAGGTACGGCCTGAGGTATGTATTTTTTATCGGCCAAGCCTAGCGGATCGACACGGCCAGTGGGATCTCCGCTTCCATACGCGAACGAGTTCAGTCCACCCATCAACCCAATTGGATCGCTCTGGGTATACCGCCCCACTGCCGGGTCGTATTCCCTCCGATAGTTGTAGAACAGCCCACTCGCATCCGTCGCCTGTTGGCCCGGGAATCGCAGCGCCAACTCGAATGCCACGCCATCGCCGTCCGGGTCGGTACTCGGAATCTGGTTGCCGAACACCTCGCTCTTGTTGCTCCACTCCCAGATCGCCACATCGCGCGCCGGGTCGATCACCACGCGCGGCGTACCCAGATGGTCCGGCTGGATGTAGGCCAACTCCGGCACACCTTCGCTTGGCACGCTGATCAGCGCCACCGGGTAGTTGTCCAGCCAGATGGCCTGCTGCTGCGCCTGGCCCGTGGCCGAGTAGTTGCCCAGCCACTGCCCTGCTTCGTTATACAGAGTGATCTGTGCAGCGCCACCAGCCGGGGTGCGCAGCACGCGCTCGCCGCGATGGTTGTAGGCGTAGCTTTCCAGTACGGCGTTGCCTTGCTTCACCGCGTTCATGCGGTTGGCATCGTTGTAGATGAACGTCTTGCCGCCGATGCTGGTGGTGTTGCCCACCGCGTCATGGTTGCGCGCTTCACCATCCACCGCAGTCAGGCGATGACTGGTTGCGGGATAGGTGTAGCTGGCAGTGCCCGCCGAAGTGGTCAGCGCGGTGCGATTGCCGGTGGCGTCGTAGGCATAGGTTTCAATCGGCGTGCCGGTCGCACCGTCCTGGGTCTGGGTCAGGCGACCCAGCGCGTCGTAGGCGTACTTGGCCAGTACCGTCGAGCCAGTGCCGTTACGGTGACATGTTCAAGTCAAGGCCCGCGACATCCGTCACATTTCCACCCGCGCGGATTCCAGATCCAGCCGATTACCGCGACAGCTTTCGGAGCAGCCTGCGGGCAGGAAACACCTGCAACCGCCTGCATCCCTCAAGCATCAGAAGATCCTGGACACCCATGGAACAGGATCATGAGGCGCATTCCCCCGCATCGCCGTACCGCACTCGGCACTCGCCGTTGGCGCAGCACTGCCATCGCCATCCTCACTCTGCTGACGCTTCCCGTGGCCACCCTCGCCTCACCCGTGGCGGATAGCACCTGTACCCTCCCCGCCCGCCCGGGCGAGCGCATCATCGACGTTCCCTTTGACGTCATCGACGGGCGCATCCATGTGCAGGTGCAGGTCAACGGCAGCGGCCCCTACCGCTTCGCCATCGATACCGGCGCCAGCGGCATGGCCCGCGCGGACAGCCGCCTGGTGCGGAAACTGACGCTACCTGCGGACGCCAGCACCCACCACTCCGACGGCGTGCAGACAGCGCGAGCCGACACAGTGCGCATCGACGCCCTGGCGCTCGCCGGGCTGCGCCACAGCGACGTGACCGCGCTCACCCGCGACTACAACGCACGCCAATCCAAAGACGCAGTGTTCGACGGCATCCTTGCGCGCGGATTCTTCGCTGATGGCGTGCTGATCATTGATTACCCCCAACGGCGCCTGCAGTTCCGCCGCGACATCGACCTCCTGCCCGCGCAACCGGACACGCTCGCCTACTCACGCGCCTTCCGCATCCCGGTGACGATTGGAACAGTGACCACAGAGGCGCAGCTGGACACCGGCGCCAACGTCGCGATGGTGCTGCCCACGGCACTCTTCCGGCGGGCAGCCGGTGCCGCAGTGACCACCGGGGATCGACTGACCCTCAGTCACGGCGAGGTCGATGGCGGACATGCACAGCTGGATGTTCCCGTGTTGATCGGCGGCCTGGCGCTGCAGGGGCTGGACGTACGGGTGTCCGACCGCTATCCGGAAGCGGTGGTGGGCGCCCATGCGCTGCAGGAAGCAGTGGTGCTGATCGATCAGCGCAGCCAACGTGTGGCAATCTGCCCAAGCAGGCCCCATCGCAACTGAGTCACTGTCGGCGTGCTGCCCGCCATGCCAGCCACGCTTCAGCGATCACGCCCACTGCCGACCTCAGGAACAACAGGGCGATCACTGCGCCAACGACAATATCCGGCCAGCCGCGCCCGGTCATGGCCACGCCACCCGCGGCCACCAGCACGCCCAGGTTCGCGGCCACGTCATTGCGCGAGCACTCGAACGTGCTCTTCATGTTGATGTTCAACCTGCGGAATCGCCATAGCAGCGCCAAGCAGGTGAGGTTCGCCACCAGGGCAATGCCACCGAACACCAGCATCAGCGTGCTGGATGGTGGCACCCCGTTGACCAGCTTGCCGGCCACTTCGAACACGATGAACACGAAGAAGGCCAGGATCAGCAGACCCTTGGCCAGCGCCGCGCCCGCCTCCCAGCGCGCGCCCCGGTTTACCGCCCACAGGCTCAGGCCATAGACGATGGCATCCCCCAGCATGTCGACCGCGTCGGCCTGCAGGGCGCTGGATCGCGCGGCAAGGCCCGCGCCGAACTCGATGAAGAACATCGCCAGGTTGATTGCCAGCACCGCCACCAGCACCCGCCGTTGGGCGCTGTGCAGCGCTATCGATGCCAGCTCCTGGCGTTTGTGGCCGCAGCACTGGTCCATGGGGGCGCTCCGCCGGGCGCGCCCGGGCTTGAAATGAAAGGGAACTGCCTTTATCAACCTTGTAGCCCCTACAAGGTCAAGCCCATGACAGCCCCACTCACCATCGGCCAGTTGGCCCGCCAGACCGGCACCAAGGCAGAGACCATCCGCTATTACGAAAAGATCGGCCTGCTGCAGCCGCCGCTGCGCTCGCAGGGCAACTACCGCTGCTACGACGCACAGGATCAACGGCGGCTGGCATTCGTGCGCCGTGCACGCGAGCTGGGGTTCGCCATCGAGCAGATCCGCGAACTGATCGCCTTCGGCGAGCAACGCGAGCACGAGTGCAGTTCGGTGGATGACGTGGTGAAGGCACACATTGCCGACATCGCGCGCAGGATTGCCGACCTGCAGGCGCTGCAGGGCGAACTGCAGCGGATGATCGGCAACTGCCCCGGCGGGCGCGTGGCCGACTGCCGGGTACTGGAAGCCCTGCGGCCCGCGCCGGCAGCTTGACCTTGTAGCCGCTTCAAGGTTTACAACGCCGGGTCACTTCGCCACCGTGCGGCCTGGCCGCCCTGACGACACCATGCCCCAGTACCTGCGTTCCACGCCCCTGTTCCTGGCACTCACTACTGCACTCCTTGCCAGCACCGCCCCCGTTTTCGCGCATGAGCCTCCTGCGGCGCATGAAGGCCATGGCGACGAAGCAGTGGAACTGGACGCGGTGACGGTGCAGTCCACACGCTCGGGGCGCCGGGTATCGGACGAGCCCATCCGCGTGGACGTGGTATCGCAGGAAGAGATCGAAGAAAAACAGCTGATGTCGCCCGGCAACGTATCGATGCTGGTCGCCGAGACCGCCGGCGTGCGCGTGCAGAACACCTCGCCAGGCATGGGCGGATCGAACATCCGCATACAGGGACTTCGGGGACGCTACACGCAGCTGCTTGCAGACGGTCTGCCGTTGTATGGAGGGCAATCGTCTTCCATCGGCCTGCTGCAGATCCCGCCTACGGATCTGGGAAGTGTGGAGATCATCAAGGGCAGTGCTTCGGCGCTGTATGGGCCGGCTGCGCTGGGCGGCGTGGTCAACCTGATCTCGCGCCGCCCTCGCGACACCCGCGAGGCCGAAGTACTGCTCAATGCCACCAGCCGTGGCGGTCAGGACCTTACCGGCTATGTGGCCGGCCCGTTGGACGGACACTGGGGCCTGTCGATGGTGGGCGGCTATCACCGCCAGGATCGGCAGGACCTGGATGGCGACGGGTGGGCGGACATGCCTGGCTACGAACGCATGACCCTGCGCCCCCGCGTGTTCTGGGAATCGGAGGACGGCGCGCGTGCGTTGCTGACCGCGGGTGCTACCCGGGAAAACCGCCAGGGCGGCACCCTGCCCGGCCGGGTGGTGGCTGACGGGCAGCCCTTCACATTGAGCCAGCACACCGAACGCTATGACGCTGGCGCCGTGGTCGACCTGCCCATGCGTGAAAGCGATCGCCTGCAGCTGCGCGCTTCGGCAATGACCACACGCCATCGGCACCGCTACGGCGCATCGCCGGAAAACGACACCCATCAGACCGGCTTCGCCGAGTTGAGCTATGGCTCAGGTTTCGGCAACACGAATTGGCTGGCTGGCGTGGCCGCGCAGCAGGACCGCTTCCGCTCGCGCCAGTTCCAGTCCTTCGACTACCGCTATACGGTACCCGCTGTATTCGTACAGGCAGAGCAGACGCTGCTCGATGATCTGATCCTGTCAGGCAGCGCACGCTGGGATGAGCACAGTGCCTATGGCAACCACTTCAGCCCGCGCCTGTCACTGCTGTTCCGCCCTCGCGACTGGACCGTGCGTGCATCGCTGGGCAAGGGATTCCATGCACCCACGCCCTTCGTGGAAGAGATCGAGGCTGCAGGATTGTCACGACTCGAACCACTACAAGGCCTGCGCGCCGAGACGGCGACCACCGGTGCCATCGATGTCGGCTATGCGCAGGGCGCCTGGGAAGCGAATCTGAGTCTGTTCGCATCGAACATCGATCATGCGGTCCGATTGGTTGATTCCACGACGATGCCCGGCGAGCGCGTGCAACTGGTGAATGTGCAGGGCATGACCCGCACACTTGGCAGCGAACTGTTGCTGCGCTACCGCTGGCAGGACGTCACGGTGACCGGCAGCTACGTCTACACCGACGCGCGGGAGCCCGGCGTGGAGGGAGTTGGCCGCAGGACGGTCGCACTGACTCCACGCCATACTGCCGGACTGGTCGCGATGTGGGAGCAGCATGGCCGGGGCCGGGTCGGCCTTGAAGCGTACTACACCGGAATCCAGGCACTGGATGACAACCCGTGGCGCCAGCGCAGCCGGCCGTATGTAGAGCTGGGCGCTCTGGGTGAAATCGTATTGGGCAAGGTCAGCCTGTTCCTCAACCTGGAAAACCTGCTCAACGTGCGACAGAGCGGCTACAACCCGATGCTGCGCCCACGCCGCGCCGTCGACGGGCAGTGGACGGTGGATGCCTGGGCGCCGTTGGAGGGTTTCGTGGTCAACGGCGGCATGCGCGTGAAGTTCTAGTCAGACGCCGGTCGCTCCCGCCGCCCGCGCCAGCTCCACCGCCAACGCATCGCCCTTGCGCTCGCTGTAACGGTCCACGAGGTAGTCGGCGCGGCCGCGGGTGAGCAGCGTGAACTTCACCAGTTCTTCGACCACATCCACCACACGATCGTAGTAGGGCGAAGGCTTCATCCGCCCGTCTTCGTCGAACTCCTGCCAGGCCTTGGCCACCGACGACTGGTTGGGAATGGTCAGCATGCGCATCCAGCGGCCCAGTACCCGCAGCGTATTGACCGTGTTGAACGACTGCGAACCGCCGCAGACCTGCATCACCGCCAGCGTCCGGCCCTGGGTCGGCCGCACGCTGCCGTCTTCCAGTGGCAGCCAGTCGATCTGGTTCTTGAACACGCCGGTCACCGTGCCGTGCCGCTCCGGGCTGACCCACACCTGCCCTTCCGACCAGTGCGACCACTCGCGCAGCCGCTGCACTTCCGGATGCCCCTTGTCCACGCTGTCCAGCAGCGGCAAGGCATGTGGATCGAACACGCGCGTTTCGCAGCCCAGATGCTGCAGCAGGCGTTCGGCCTCCAGTGCCAG
Source organism: Stenotrophomonas genospecies 3 (assembly GCF_054473855.1). NCBI lineage: Bacteria > Pseudomonadati > Pseudomonadota > Gammaproteobacteria > Lysobacterales > Lysobacteraceae > Stenotrophomonas > Stenotrophomonas genospecies 3. The sequence continues at coordinate 146,273 of NZ_JBTMUR010000002.1, read as the reverse complement.
CTTGCGGCTGAACGATTGCGGACGCAGTGAGCCATACAGCAGCAGGATGCGTGGCGGTCCCTGGCGTTCGGCCGCCAACCGCTGGTGATCTGGCTGGGGAAGCGAAGCCTCCCTCAGATGGGGCAGCGAAGGACTTGTGATTGGCTTGTTCATTCGACTATTCTAGAAATATGGAAACATCAAATGCAATCACTGCGCTCACCGCACTCGGCCACGCCACCCGCCTGGCAGCCTTCCGCCTGCTGGTCGAAGCCGGCCCAGCCGGTCGCATGGCCGGCGACATCGCCACAGCCCTCCAGGTTCCTCCCGCCACCCTCAGCTTCCACCTGAAGGAGCTGGTACAGGCCGGCCTGGTCGAGAGCGAGAGCCAGGGCCGCCACGTCTGCTACCGCGCGAACTTCAGCGCAATGACCGGCCTGATCGAGTACCTCACGCACAACTGCTGCGCCGGTTCGCCCAGCGAACAGTGCGCGCCGTTGGGCAATCCCTGCAGCTGCTGATTCGGAAACGCCATCATGTCCCGCTCCATCCTGTTTCTCTGCACCGGCAACAGCGCCCGCAGCGTGCTGGCCGAAGCCACCCTGCGCGCGTGGGGCGGCGACCGCTTCACGGCCTACAGTGCCGGCAGCCACCCGACCGGCAAGGTCAATCCGTTCGCGCTTGCACAGCTTCGCGCCGAAGGCATGCCGGTCGCGGGACTGCGCAGCAAATCCTGGGATGAGTTCGCCGACGCGGCTCCGATGGATCTGGTGATTACCGTCTGCGGTGCGGCGGCAGCGGAAGCCTGCCCGGTGGTGTTCGGTGATTTCATCCGCAGCCATTGGGGTCTGCCGGACCCGGCCGCGGTAGGGGGCAGCGATGCCGACAAGGCTGCCGCCTTCGCCCACGCGCATGCCATCGTGAAGGCACGCGTGCAGGCCCTGCTGGCGCTGCCCGGGCACGTGTGGCAGGACCGCGGAATGCTGCAGCAGGCGCTGGACCAGATCGGCCATCTGCTGCCGGCAGCGCGCACGCCATGAGCACAGCGGCACCCATGGGCCTGTTCGAGCGCCACCTGACGCTCTGGGTCGCGCTGTGCATCATCGTCGGCACGCTGCTCGGGCACTTCCTGCCAGGTGCTTTCGCCTCCCTGGCGGCGGCTGAAGTGGCCAAGGTCAACCTTCCGGTGGCGGTGCTGATCTGGCTGATGATCATCCCGATGCTGCTGAGGGTGGATTTCGGTGCCATGCGCCAGCTGGGGCAGCACTGGAAAGGCATCGGGGTGACGCTGTTCATCAACTGGGCGGTGAAGCCGTTCTCGATGGCGCTGCTGGGCTGGCTCTTCCTGCGTCACGTCTTTGCGGACTGGCTGCCCGCCGGCCAGATCGACAGCTACATCGCCGGCCTGATCCTGCTGGCGGCCGCGCCCTGCACGGCCATGGTGTTCGTATGGAGCAACCTGTGCCGCGGCGATGCCAACTTCACACTGAGCCAGGTGGCACTGAACGACGCGATCATGGTGGTGGCCTATGCGCCGGTGGTGGCGCTGCTGCTGGGGCTGTCGGCCATCACCGTGCCGTGGGATACGCTGCTGCTGTCGGTCGGCCTGTACATCGTGGTTCCGGTACTGGTGGCCGCATTGCTGCGGCGCTGGATCCTGTCGCGCCATGGCCAGCCCGGGCTGCAGACGGCGCTGCGCCGGCTGGGGCCACTGTCACTGTCGGCGCTGCTGCTGACGCTGGTGCTGCTGTTCGGGTTCCAGGGCCAGCAGATCGTGCAGCAGCCGCTGGTGATTGCGTTGATCGCGGTCCCGATCCTGATCCAGGTCTATTTCACCTCCGGCCTGGCCTACCTGCTCAACCGGCGCCTGGGTGTGGCGCATTGTGTGGCCGGGCCGTCGGCACTGATCGGCGCAAGCAACTTCTTCGAACTGGCGGTGGCGACGGCCGTGGGCCTTTTCGGTGTCCACTCCGGTGCGGCGCTGGCCACGGTGGTGGGGGTGCTGATTGAAGTCCCCGTGATGCTTTCGGTGGTGAAGATCGTGAACCGGTCACGCAACTGGTATGAGGTGCGCGAGCGCGCTTGAGGCGGCCATGCCGGAGGCGGCGGCGTCGTGCCCGAGCCGCCAGTTGCAACGCCGTGGAATGCGCCCTGCTGCTACGGTGACAGCTCAGAAGTCCGTTCACATTCCTTGATCCATACTCCACGGCACGACGCCGCATGCAGCGGCAAGGCCCGGAGGTTGCAATGTACACCGCACGCTTGTTCGCCATTGCTTTGACCACGGCTGCCGCGCTGGCCGCGGCACCCGCCTTCGCCGATCCGCCGCACCATGCGCGCGGCAACGGGCCACCGCCGCACGCCGGTGGCCCGCACAACCGTGATGCACCGCCGCCGGGCTGGCAGAAGAAGGCCTGGCGTCGCGGCGAGCGCCTGCCATGGGCGGAAGTGGACCGCCGTTACTGGGTGGATGACTATGCGCGCTACCACCTGCGCGAGCCGGGCCGCGACCAGCGCTGGGTCCGGCAGTCCGATAGCGAGTACCTGCTGGTGGAGATTGCTACCGGGTTGATCATCGACGCGCTGCATCGTTGAATGAGGGGATGCGCCGGGGCGCTGATGTAACGAAATGCCCCGGCAGCATCCCCTTGTCCCCGGAAGCTGCAGATGCAGACATCAAGAGCACCACTCGCCCTCCTCGCGCTTCTGCTGTCAGCGTCGCCAGGCCATGCCGGCAACAACAGCCCAGCCCACAGTCCAGCCGATGAAAAAGCCATCGAACAGGTGGTCGAATCGTTCCGCACCTCGCTGATCAACAAGGACAAGCCGACCTACATGGGCCTGTTCTTCTCCGACAAACCGGAAGACTTCGATCCGCGATTCACGCAGCCCGGCCGAATGAGTGATCTGTCAGACTGGTGCCCACCGTTCGTCCATGCCAGCCAGACCCGATGACCCGGATTGCCGACCTCAGCGCCGACCAGCTCGCCCACCACGCGCTCAACATCTTCATCGCCCAGGGCCGTCACGTGGAAGGCGCCCGCGTGATCTACCGGGCGTTGCAACTGGACCCGCATCATCCCGGTGCGCTGCGCTGCCTGAGCGATTTCCTGGCCCACGAGGGCACCGAGCCCTTCGCGGCAGTCACGCTGGAACACGCCCTGTCCGGCGCCGTTCCACTGAATGACGATGCGCGCCGGATGCTGGATGACCTGCGCTTCCTCGACATCTGGTCCTGGGGATTCTCCCGGCACGTCTCCGGCGAAACCAACCTCAGCGGCGAAGCATTCAAGAACCGCGAGGATTTCGTGTTCGATGGCCCGGCCTATGCGGCCTTCCTCAACACGGTCACCGAGCCGGCCGGTTCTCTGCAGGGCGCCTTCCAGGCGGCCGTCCGCATCTGCGGGCTGATGTCCGGCCTGCTGCGCCACCCGGAGAAGGACAATCCGGCGTTCGATGATGTGCTGCGATCCTCCGCCTTCGTCGAGACCGAGGCGTACCCGGCATGGCTGACCTCGCCGGCGGACGATCTGGATGCCCTCGACCAGGCCATCCAGGCGCAGCGCCAGGCCGGCTGAAGGAAAATCCAACGGGCGTCCGACGCTTTCCCGACGCCCGCCTGCACATCCTGTCGTGAGATCACTTCATGGCAGGACCGGCATGCAGCCCCCCTCCCCCAAGGACAGCGGTAAATACCCGCATGGCAAGACCGGCCTTCGCCGCATCTTCTACACGCTGATCCATTCGCGCGACGGCTTCATCGCCACCTTCCGTGGCGAAGCCGCCTTCCGGCAGCTGTTGCTGCTGCATGCGCTGCTGATCGCCACCGCGTTCCTTCTGGACATCAGCCAGGTCGAACGCGCCGTGGTGCTGGCCGTCTGCTTCATCAGCCTGCTGGTGGAACTGCTCAACTCGGCCATCGAAGCGGTGGTCGACCGCATCTCGCTTGACCACCACCCACTGTCCAAGAACGCCAAGGACATGGGCAGCGCCGCCCAGACCACCGCACTGCTGATGGTCGGCACGGTGTGGGGCGTGATCCTGCTGGGTTAGCTCGCGCCCGACCCGCCGGGCATGGCCCGGCGCCACAACGCCGCAGCCGCTAGCGCCAATGCGAGATGGCGAGCTTGGTCAACATGGTTGCGGCGATGGCCCAACCGAAGCTGAGCATGGTACCGATGATCACATATTCGGTGTGTGCCCGCGCCTGCCGGTCGGCGAAGCGCAGCACCGATTTGGCGGCCAGCATCAACCCCACGCCCTCCGGCTGGCCCAGCAGCAGGAACATGAAGATCAAGCCTCTTTCCAGCCGCCCGATATAGCGCCCTGCGGTCTGCATGCCCTTGTGATCGTCGCTCTGCACGGCTGCGGTCGTAGGCGCCGATTCGGCGCTTCCCATATTGAGTCCTGCCGTGAACGGCGCAAGCAGCTTCTCCACCAGGACGCCGCCGACGTTGACCACCAGGATCAAGCCGCTCGCGATCGACATGCCCTGATACATCAACAGTTGGACCTGGGTCGGGATCATCCCGTACCAGCCATCGCGGGCAACGTGAGGGAACATCAACGCGATCAACACGATGAAGGCGATATGCACCAACTGGTCAATGACGAATGCGTGCACGCCATCGGGGAGCCAATGCACCTTGATCCAGTCCATCACCGCATGGCTGAAACCGATGATGAGATAGACCCATGGGTTGATTGAACCGGTCAGCGCGGCGATGACGAGCAGCACCACTGCTACGTGCAGCAGCAGGCCATGCAGTTCCTGCTTGCGCGCGATCATCTTCGTGGTCTGCAGCACGAAATCGGCGACAAGGTGAGCGGTCAACAGTACGAGCAGCGTTTCAAGCATGTCCTTTCTGCCTGTGAGTCCTTCCTGTGGCTCGCGTCGCGATAGCCAAGTCGCCGCCAAAAGCAACGAAATTTAGTTGCTTAAGCCAAAGCAACGCTATTTAGTTGCTTTTCCAGAACCATGAACACTCCCGTACGGCTGCATCAGTGCACGTTCAGCCGCGGTGATCAGCGCCAGCAAGGCAAAGACGCCAGCATCGTGATAGACCCGGTTCACCGATTGTCGGTGCCGGTTCAACGCATTGGCAGCTTCCAACTGCGAGGGGGCATCGGGGATCAGAAACAACGACGCCACCTCAGCCTGACTGCGTGTCCAGCGCGCGACAATAACATCGCAGGCAGACACCACTGCCGGTAACCAGTACAGATCCTCCCGTTGTACTGGCAGGGCTACGTCCATGTCCTGCGTGCGCCCCATGGATTCAAGCAACCGACCGGACAGCACGAATGCCTCACCCAGCGAACGCGACACCGCCTTCCGGTCCAATGCCTCTACCGTACCCAGTCCAATCGCGATCCGCGTGCGCGCCCGCGACTCCGACGCGGCAAGCTTGGCCTTGATCCAGGTCGCCAACCTCAGGAAACCGTGCGGCTGGGTGACCGCCAGCTGCTAGGCGTCGCCCCGGTAGAACTCGGGGCCGACAATGCCCGGCAAAGGCCACTCCATGGCCTGGGCCACGGCCACGGAAATCACTTCACGGACGTCATCAATGGTGGCCGCGTCCATCTCCGTGGACTTGACCAGGTCGCCGGTAAGCACGGCAATCAGATCAGACGATGTATCGGGCATGTTCATACCTTGGGCTGCACAGGCTGTACCTCACAGGACATCTGCGGCTGGCCAGCGCCGGCCACATCTGTGCCGGGCCCGCTCAACGCCATTCTACCGTCGTAGCGGTTGATCACCGCCTGCAACGTGCCCGCGCCAGCGATCGAAGGAAAATCCAGCCGATACAGGTTCGCCTCCACCTCCAGCTTGCCCGCGCGCGCGCTCGGACGGTTGACCCAGACCACCGACGCCTGGCCGGAGTCCAGGATCAACACCATCGGCGCCTGGGGCGTGGCGCTTGTGCTGCTGCAGGACAGCTGGATCACCCGCGGCGGCGTCAGATCGAGCGCCGACAGCTTGCATCCACCGAGTGCGGTCGTCGCCACCAGGACCGACACGAGTGATGGCCGGAGCAGAATCTTGGTCGTGGTCTTCGCCCGATCGTAACCCGACAATCGATCCTATGACCGGCGCATCGTGCAGGAACCTGCCGGGTCCGCTTGCACGTCCACGTGCCTTACTTCGTCAGGGCGAAATCCAGGCCTGCGCACACCGCCGCCACCTGCGCATCATTGCATTCCTGCGGGTTGGTGCGCGGGCTGTCCGGGTAGACCTCGGTGGTGGTGGCAAAGCGCGCGTCGGTGAAGCCGGCGCAGGCGCCGATCGAACGCGACTCACCCCAGACCACGCCTGGCGACTGCAGCGGCAGGCCGACTAGGTTGCCTTCGGCGTCTGCGGGGGCGATGTGGGTGATGGGCGCCACTGCGGCGATCAGGGCCTTCTGGAACTCGGCCTGCGGATTTTCACTGTTGCCGATCACGTAGAAGCCATCCGGAATGGTGTCGCGCTCGAACGGCTTGCCGTCACGGGCGCAGCGCGCCGGATCGAACTCGTGCAGGTCGCTGTCGGTGGTCTCGTGCAGGTCCAGGTGCACCAGCAGGTTCGGCTTGCGCTCGGCCACCCAGCGCATCAGCGCGGAGGCTTCCTCGATCTGGCCGCCGTCACGGAAGCTGCGGTTCGGGTCGATGGCATCCGGGTTCCAGCGCTGGATGCGCTCGTAGCCCCACGGGCTGACGCACGGCGCCACGATCAGGTTCAACCGGCCCAGGTAACGCTCGGCCTGCTGTTCCAGGAACTGCAGGGCGCCATGCACGCCGCTGGTCTCGTAGCCATGCACGCCGCCGGTGATCAGCGCGGTCGGCAGCGCCGGGTTCCAGTTGTGGTTGACCACCGCGAACAGCGGGTAGTGGTCCGGCGCATAGTCCAGCTGGCCGTACTGGATCACATCGAAGCTGTCGTCCAGGCGCTCGAGCGCGGCCACCACGTCGTCGTGGTAGCTGCGCTGGCGCTGCTGGCGCGCCCGCCACTGTGCGCGTTCCGCGTCGCCCCAGGGCTGTCCGGGGGTGCCGATCGGGTAGAACTGCGCAACAGTCATGGGGTACTCCAAGGGTCGAACGGGATGGGTGCAGCCGGTCATTCTAAGCCTTGTCGCGCCTGCGGGTCCCCTCCCCCCGCCCCGCCTTCATCCAGGCAGGGTCATCTGGTTGTAAAATCAACGGTTTTTGGCCCCTCACCCCTTGATGGCGAAAGCAGCGCAGCCGGTCCTGGGTGGACCGGAATTCCTCCGCCTGCTCGCCCGTCTCAGCGACGGCGCGATGCCGGCCAGCAGTCCCGCCCTGACCGATCGCCTCGGCCAATGGGTGGACTGGAGCCGTGCCGTGGCCCTGTCCGGGGCGCTCGGCGGACGCCTGCCCGAGCCGGGTGAGGCCACCGAAGCGGCCGGGGATGTGCTGGACGACTGCGCCCAGGCCCATGCCAGCCTGCTGGCCTCGATCAGTGAGGATGCCGAGGCCGAGCGCCTGCTGGACCTGGCCGAAGCCGCCGCCGCACCCAATTTCGCATCGCTGCGCCAGCGCTACCGGGTGCTGCAGCAGGCCATCCAGACCGCCACCGGGCGCCTGCGCGGCCGCCTGCGCGACCAGCTGATGCAGGTTTCACCCGAGCTGGCACGGCTGGCCGAGGTCGATGCGGTGATGGAACAGACCCTCACCCCGCGCGAGCACAGCCTGCTGGCCACTGCGCCGGCGGTGCTCGGCGCCCGTTTTGAACGCGTGCACGGCCAGCCCGGCTGGCGCGCGGCCTTCCGCCATGACATGCGCACCCTGCTGCTTGCCGAGCTGCAGCTGCGCTTCCACCCGATCGAAGGGCTGCAAGACGCCCTGCGCTCCCACTGACCGGAACACCATGTCCAGAACTGCTTTCCATGTCGTTGTTTTCCTTGTCGGCCTGCTGGCCGTGTGCTGGATCGGCATTGGCTACGTTTCGGTGCATCCGCTGGGTGCAGCGGTGGCGGCGATCATCGCGGCCTGCTACATCGCCGGTGGCGTGGAGCTGTACCGTTACCGCCAGGCCAGCAACGGCCTGCGCAGCGCGCTGAGTGACCTGTCCAGCGCGAAGGAAAGCCTGGCCCCCTGGCTGGAGCGCGTGCCGTTGGGCCTGCGCAACGCCGTGCGCCTGCGCGTGGAAGGCGAGCGCACCGCCCTGCCCGCGCCGGTGCTGACCCCCTATCTGGTTGGACTGCTGGTGCTGCTGGGCATGCTCGGCACCCTGCTCGGCATGATGGACACGCTGCGCGGCACTGGCCTGGCCCTGCAGAGCGCGACCGACATGGCCGCCATCCGCGGCTCGCTGGCCTCGCCGGTGCAGGGCCTGGCCGTGGCATTCGGCACCTCGATCGCCGGTGTGGCCAGCTCGGCCATGCTCGGCCTGCTGGCGGCGCTGCTGCGCCGTGACCGCCTGCAGGCCGTGCAGCAGCTGGACCGTGCCATTGCCGGCGACCTGCACCCGTACTCGCAGGCCTGGCAGCGCGCCGAATCGCTGCGCCTGCTGCAGGCACAATCTGCCGCGCTGCCGGCGCTGGTCGACCGCCTGCAGGCGATGACCAGCACCTTCGAACAGCACAGTGCGGCCGCCAATGAGCGCCTGCTGGCCGGCCAGGCCGAGTTCCTGACCCAGAGCCAGGCGCTGCAGGAACGCCTGGCGGTCTCGCTGCAGCAGTCGCTACGCGAAGGTGCCGAGGCCAGCGCCGCCGCCATCGGTGGCGCGCTGCAGCCGATGGCCGAGACCACCCTGGCCGGACTGGCCCACCATGGTGAGGCGCTGCATGCGCGTGTCGAGCAGGCGGTGCAGCAGCAGTTGTCTGGCCTGAGCGAAGGCTTCGAGCGCAGCCGCGTGGCGACCGAGGCCAGCTGGGCCAAGGCGTTGAGTGAACAGATCCAGACACAGCAGGCACTGGTCAGTGATCTGCGTCAGCACCTGCAGGCCTTCAGCGATGGCCAGGGCACGCAGGCCGAAGCACTGGTCGCGCGCATCGGCGAGCGCCTGCATGCCGATGCCAGCGGCAATGCCGAGGCCTGGCGCGCCGCCGCCGAACAGCAGCAGGCATTGAATACCGCGCTGGTCGAACGCCAGCAGCAGGCATTGCTGGCCACCAGCGAGCATCTGGACGCGCGTGCGCAGGCGCTGCTGCAGGCACTGGAACAGCATCACAGCGCCAGCCAGTCGCTGCTGCAGGATCACGAACAGCAGCGCTCGCAGCAGTGGCAGTCCGCACAGGCCGCCACCGCGACCGCGCATGCCGAACTGCAGGCCCGCCTGGACAGCCGCGAGCAGCAGCGCCAGGCGCGCTGGGACGCGGTCAGCGCCGAGCTGCAGCAGGCCCACGCCACCCTGCAGGCACAGCTGCAGGCCGGCGACGAAGAGCGCCTGCAGCGCTGGAGCGATGCCTTGCAGCATGTTTCCACCGACCTGGCCGAGCGCCTGCAGGCCAACGGCGAACGCCTGGCCGCGCAGCAGCAGCAGGTCTGCGACACGCTGGCGGCCACCGCACGGCAGATTGGCGAGAACGGTCGCGCCCAGGCCAGTGCCACGCTGGCGGAAGTGTCCACCTTGCTGCAGACCGCGGCCGCTGCACCGAAGGCCGCCGCCGACGTCATCAACGAGCTGCGCAGCACGCTCTCCGAGAGCCTGGTGCGCGACAACGCGATGCTGGAAGAACGCGGCCGGCTGCTGGCCACCGTGCAGACCCTGCTGGATGCGATCAACCATGCCTCGCACGAACAGCGCACCGCCGTGGACGCGCTGGTCGGTGGTTCGGCCGAGCTGCTGGAACGCGTCGGCAACCGCTTCACCGACCATATCGCCGCCGAGACCGGCAAGCTGGATGGCATTGCCGCAGCGCTCAGCGGCAGCGCCGGTGACGTCGGCCAGCTGGCTGGCGCCTTCGGCGATGCGGTTGCGCAGTTCGGCAGCGCCTCCACCGAGTTGTCCGGCCGCCTGGAACAGATCGGCGGCGCACTGGATGCCTCGCTGGCCCGCAGCGACGAGCAACTGGCCTACTACGTGGCGCAGGCACGCGAGGTGGTCGACCTCAGTCTGCTGTCGCAGAAGCAGGTGATGGAAGAACTGCAGCAGCTGGCCGCGCGCCGCGGCAAGGCCGGCAGCGCATGAGCGACGAGCTGGAGGTCGACGGCGGCTCACACGCCCCGATCTGGGCCGCCTTCGGCGACCTGATGTCGGTGCTGCTGGGCGCGTTCGTGCTGATCCTGGTCGGCGTGGTTGCCGTGCAGCTGGAGCTGTCGCAGCGGCTGGACCGGGAAGTGAAGCAGCGCCAGGCCGAAGCCAAGCGCCTGCAGACCCTGGAACAGGCACTGGCCGGCCCGTTGGCCGCCGGTCGCGTGACCTTGGTCGATGGCCGCATCGGTATCAGCGGCAGCGTGCTGTTCGCGCTGAACTCGGACCAGCTGCAGCCGGAAGGCCAGGAGCTGCTGCGCAGCCTGGCCGCACCGCTGGCCGCCTATCTGGGGACGCGCGAAGAGATCCTGATGGTCAGCGGCTTCACCGATGACGCGCCGGTGCGCGAAGGCAACCGGCGTTTCGCCGACAACTGGGAGCTGTCCGCGCAGCGATCGCTGACCGTGACCCGCACGTTGATTGCCGATGGCGTACCGGCCGATGCGGTGTTTGCCGCCGCGTTCGGCAGCGAGCAGCCGGTCAGCTCCAATGCCAGCGAAGATGGCCGCGCGCGCAACCGTCGCGTGGAAATCGCACCGATTGCCAAGCCCAAGGCCGCGGATGCCAAGTAAGCCGCCCGCACTGGATGGCCTGCGCGCACTGGTGCGCGATCTCGATGCGGGATCGCGTTCGCTGCCGCATTACCCGCAGGTGCCGATGCTGCAGCAGGTGCAGCGCGAGTGGTCGGAACTGCGCAGCGAACTACAGGTACGCCGCTCGCTGCGCACCGAGGCCCCGGCCGATGGCGGTCCGCTGAATTCGGCGGTGCTGGTGCAGCGCATGCTGGACACGATGCAGGCGACCAGCCCTGGCTACCTGCGGCATTTCATCGACTACGTGGACACCCTGTCGTGGCTGCAGGCGCTGCAGGATGGCGCCGCCAGCGGCAGTGATACCGCGAAGCCAAAGCGCACGCGCAAGCCGCGCAACGCGGGTTGATCGCGCGTTGATGCCGACCTCGTTCGGCGCTGCCTGAACCGATAGGCCGGACCTGCCCTGGTAGATGCCAACCTTGGTTGGCGCTCCTGCGACAGAGCAGCGCAGCGTCTGTTCGACGCTGCGCATGCCAACCAAGGTTGGCATCTACCAATGCATGCGTCCGCATGCCACGCGCATAGCAGTGTCACCAGACAGTCATCTGTCTAGCGCACCATTTTCACGTTGACCCACCGCGCCTGCAGCGCCACCGGTCGCATCGGTTGTCTCCCCTTTTGAACTCCATGAGCTCCGCGCCCGTGCGGTGGCTCGTGCCTGCCTGAGTGTCCGTAACATGACGAAGACTTTGTTGGCCGCTGCGCTGTCGATCGCGCTCGCTCCCGCGGCCTGGGCGCAGGATGCTGCCCCGACCTCCACTGGCACGTCCGCCACCGATCTCGATGCGGTTTCGGTGATCGGCAGCGGTGAAGCGCGCCAGGTGCAGCGCATCACCCGCGAGAACCTCGACATCCTGCCGCCGGGCACCAGCCTGCAGAAGACGCTCAATCTACTGCCGGGCGTCAACGCGCAGTCGGCCGATGCACTGGGCACCAACGAGCAGTCGATGACACTGAGCCTGCGGGGCTTCAACTCCACCCGCCTCGGCTACACGCTGGACGGTGTGCCGCTGGGAGACGGCGCGTACAACAACTACAACGGCCTGACCATCAACCGCGCGCTGATCAGCGAGAACATGGCCGGCGCCGAACTAGCGGTGGGCATCGGCAGCCTCGGCACGCCGTCCACCAGCAACCTCGGCGGCACCATTTCCTATACCTCCGACCGCCCGGCGCAGGAACTCGGCGGCCGCGTGGTGCAGACCTTCGGCAGCGATGCCAACCGCCGCACCTTCGTGCGCGTGGACAGCGGCGAGTACAACGGCTTCTCCGGCTACGTTTCCGGCATGAATGCCGTCTCCGATCTGTGGAACGACCAGACCGCCTACAACAAATCCACCACCAAGCAGTTCAACGCCAAGGGCGTGTGGAACTTTGGCCGCGGCCAGATCACCGGTTTCGTCGATACCTCGCGCACCACCCAGGCGGACTACTTCTATCTGTCCAAGGACGAGATGTCGCGCGGCCTGGGCTGGGACTGGGGCGGCTACGCGCCGGACTGGAACAAGGCCGTGGCCAAGGCCTACTGCAACACCGCTAGCTTCAATGCGAAGAAGTGCGACAGCAGCGGCCCGGACAAGGATGCCGATGGTGCCTTCACCGCCGGGCAGATCCTGCGCGACGATAACCTGTACTACCTGGCCGGCGACTTCTTCCTGGCCGATGGCTTCAGCCTGCGCGCCCTGGCCTACCACCACGATGACCGCGGCGAAGGCCACAACTGGAACAGCGGCGCCTGGTCGAACAAAGGCACCGCACAGGAAATCCCGATCATCTTCCGCAACACCATCTACACCATCGACCGCGATGGCGGCACGCTGTCGTTCGACTGGGAGCTGGGCGCGCACCGCATCGAAGGCGGCGTCTGGTACGAGCGCAACACCAGCAGCGCCGAGCGCTACCAGACTGCGGTGGACGGCCCGCGTGACCTGAGTGGCATGAACACCCTGCCCTCCGATGTCGGCGTGTTTGCCCAACGCACCCGCTGGAAGACTCACCAGTTCTTCCTGAAGGACACCTGGCGCCTGCTCGACGACCGCCTGACTCTGGAGTTCGGCGCCAAGAGCCCGCACGCCACCTCCGATGCACAAGCGCTGCCGGGCGATGCGAAGACGCCGATCTCGCCGACCTCCAACAACCAGTTCGCCACCGGTTCGCTGAAGGCCAGCAAGAACTTCCTGCCCAGCATCGGCGCCAACTTCCGCCTGGCCGAGCACCACGAAATCTTCGCCAGCTACGCCGAGAACATCGCCATGTTCCAGGGCGGCTTCAAGCTGGGCCCGCAGGCGGTCAGCCAGGCGACCTGGAACGCTCAGGGCAACCTGAAGCCGGAGGAGTCACGCTCGCTGGAAGCCGGTTACCGCTTCGTCACCGATACCCTGCAGGCCTCGATCGCGGCCTACAACGTGCGCTTCGACAACCGCCTGCTGCAGTACAACCCCTGTGACTCGCGCCAACCGGTCGGCCCGACCTGCGGCAACCGCTTCTACAACGTTGGCGGCGTCGACAGCCGCGGCGCCGAGCTGACCGTACTGTGGACCCCGAACGAGCACTTCAGCTGGTACACCTCGGCGTCGTTGAACCGTTCGACCTACGCCTCCAACTACGTGCAGGCCGGTGTCGAGCAGCAGATCAAGGGCAGGATCCAGACCGACACGCCCAAGCAGCTGCTGGCCACCGAGATCACCTGGCGCGACAACGGCTGGTTCGCCAGCCTGCGTGGCAAGTACACGGGCGAACGCTTCTACACCTACAGCAACGACCAGGGCTTCGGCGGCTTCACCGTGTTCGACCTGGCCGGTGGCTATGACTTCGGCCAGGTCGGCTTCGCCAAGGGCATGCGCCTGTCGTTCAACGTGACCAACCTGACCAACAAGCGCTACGCCAGCAACCTGGATTCGAGCGTGTTCGCGCCCAGCGACCCGGCCGGCAAGCTGTACGTGTTCCATGCCTCGGCACCGCGCCAGGTGTTCGGTACGATCGACCTTCGCTTCTGATCTTCCGCCCGGAGTCCACTGATGCTCACGACCGCCCTGCTGCTGGCCACCCTCTCCGCCAGCGGATACTCCGCTCCGCATGAGGCAACGGGTGCACCACCGCGCACCCTGCAGCTGGGCGGTCGTACCAATGTGGACAAGGGCCTGGTCGCTGCCGGACGGTTGCCCGCGGGCACGGTGGACTTCCTCGGCGATACGCTGGGCTCGTTTTCGTCGCTGGCGGTGCAGCCCGGCACCTGGAAGCGCACCGCCAGCGGCTACGAAGGCGTGCTCTGGACCCTGCCCGACCGCGGTCGTAATGATCCCGAGGCCGGCCTGTTCTACGACTACGCCGGTCGCGTGGAGCGCATGCAGCTGCGCATCGACGTTACCCCGGGCAAGCCTGCGCTTGGCACGCTGAGCATGGTGCCCGACAAGGGCGTGGTACTTAAGGATTTCAAGGGGCAGCCGTTCACCGGTGCCGACCCGGGTGAGCACACGATCACCCAGCGCGAGGTGGTGCTGCCCTCACCGGCCAGCGGCGCAGGCGCGGGCAAGGTCTCGCTGGATGCGGAGTCGCTGCAGTTCACCGCCGATGGCCACTTCTACATCGGCGATGAGTACACCGCCAACGTCTACTACTTCGATGCACAGGGCCAGCTGCAGGGCGTGATCATGGCGCCGCCGGCGATCCGTCCGCAGCGCGATGGCAAGCCCGCCTTCGGTTCGCTGGCGGCGCCGCAGACTGGGCGCCGCAACAACCAGGGCGTGGAAGGCATGGGCCTGTCCCCCGACGGTACCCGCCTGTTCGTGGCCCTTCAGAGCGCGACGCTGCAGGACAGCGCAAAAGGCAACGCGGCCGGGCGCATCAACACCCGCGTGCTGGTCTACGACGTGACGGCCTCGCCGACGCCGCAGCAACCGATCGGCCATTACGTGATGGCCCTGCCCGCCTATGCACACGACAGCAAGGGCAAGCTGGACCGTACCGCCGCGCAGAGCGAGCTGCGTGCACTGGATGCCCACCGCTTCCTGCTGCTGGCCCGCGATGGCAACGGACTGGGCAAGGACGGCGATGACCCGATCGTCTACAAGTCGGTGCTGCTGGTGGATGTGGCCGATGCCAGCAACCTGGCAGGAAGCAACTATGAGTCCGGTACGGCCTCGGTGCTGGCCGACCCGGCGGGCACCGTGTTGAAGGACGGCATCGTGCCCGCACGCAGCGACGAACTGCTGAACCTGCTCGACCGCCCGCAGCTGGCGCGTGCCGGCCTTGACCTGAACACCAAGCGCGGCCCGCATGCCGGGCTGCTCTCGGAAAAGTGGGAAGCCATGGACGTACTGCCAGCGCTGGACCCGCAGCATCCGAACGACGTGCTGTTGCTGATCGGCAACGACAACGACTTCATCGCCCGCCACTGCCGCATGCAGGGCCAATCCTGCGACAGCGCGTACGACAACGACAACCGCGTTCTGGTCTACCGACTGACCCTACCCTGACTGCAACGGGTTGTGCCGGCCGCTGGCCGGCAACCGCCATGTTCGAACCCCTGGTAGTGCCGGCCGCTGGCCGGCATCACGCCCATATCGACCACGCATGCGGATACTCGCCAACCTGCGGGGCAATACTGGCGCGTACCGGGTTCGCCAGGATGTACAGCGCCTGCTCAGCCCTCACCGCAACCGGTAGTGCCGGCCGCTGGCCGGCATCACGTCCAGGCCGACCACGCATGCGGATACTCGCCAATCTGCTGGGCAATACCGGCGCGTACCGGATTCCCCAGGATGTACAGCGCTTGCCGCGCCAGCGACTCCTCGGCCCTCACGGCATGATCGAAGTAGCCTGGCTGCCACACCGTACTTCGACGACCCGCCAGGCGATTCAGGGCAAGCGCGCTCGACGACTTCATTCGGCGCGCAATGTCTGGAAGATGAGCTGCACGCAGCTCGAACATCCAGTGGACATGATCCGGCATGACGACCCATGCGAGTGACTGTACGAGCCCGCGCTGTTCGATGTAATGAAGCTGGTCGATTACACATGCCACTGCAGCTTCGCTTTCAAAGAGCCGGCGGCGCTGATGTGTGGTCGTTGTCAGAACGTAGACCTGACCGACAATGGAACGCCGGCCCAGGCGGAGGCGATGGCTGCTCATGCCCCATGGTGGAGCGATCATTGCGCGTTGAACGTCAGGCCATGCCTCGATGGATGTTCGGAGATGTCTGAAGTTGAATGAGGTTGCCGGCCAGCGGCCGGCACTACCATTGCCGGCAGGCGGCCGTCGGGGCTCACCCGCGCAGGGTGGCGCCGCCGTCGACGTACAGGTCGCTCATTGCCACGTGCCCGGCCTGCTCGGAGAGCAGGAACATCACCGAATGAGCGATGTCTTCCGGGGTGGCCAGCTTGCGCAGCGGGATGCCGGCCTTGTACGTCTCCAGGCTGCCGGCGATCACCCGCTCGGCACCGTGCGCGTCCTGCCACATGCCGGTCTGCATCGGGGTCAGCGTTGAACCCGGGGCGACGATGTTGCAGCGGATGCCCAGCGGCGCCAGTTCCAACCCGAGGCAGCGGGTGAACATCGTGGCGGCGGCCTTGGACGCGGCATAGGCGGCCATGCCGTGCCGCGGCACGCCGGCGGCGTTCGAACTGACGGTGACGATCGCGCCCTGACCACGCGGTGACATCACCCGCGCCAGCGCACGCCCAACATGGAACACGCCATCGGCATTGACTGCGAACACCCGGCGCCAGTCGGCATCTGTGGTCTCCGCAACAGCTCCCACATGCAGAACACCCGCCACGCTGGCGGCAAGGCCAATGGGCCCGATGCCGGCTTCCACACGATCCACCAGGGCGTCCACCGCTGCGCTGTCGGTCACGTCGAGTGCAAACGCCTGCACACGTGCATCCACCACCGCGGGCGCCTCACGGTCGGTTGCCACCACCGTGCAGCCGGCCTCGGCCAACAGCCGTACCAGGGCCTCGCCGATGCCGCCGGCGGCGCCGGTCACCAGTGCCACGCGACCTTCAAAGCCGGTCAACTGCATGTTGCGATCTCCTCTTGCTCATCCCAGTGGCGCAGGCGCGCCGACAACCACGGTGCCAGCTGCGCCACCGCATCGCGGCCGGTCAGCTCGGCATGCAGGAACGGCAGTTCCAGCGCCTGCACCCTGCGCGCGTGCGTGCGCCACAACGCCGACTGCAGCTGCGGCCGCGCCTGATGATCCCGGCCAGCGCGCACGTGCACCAGCGTGCCGTCGAACGGTTGGTGGATGTGTTCGCGGATCAACCGGTTGGTGCCGGTCACCGCACGCACCACGCCATCGAGCACTACATCCGGCAGGCTACCGAGCGCACTACCGCCACGGCGCAGGAAACCAAGAATGCGTTCACGGCTGTCCAGCTCCGGATGCGCCTCCGGGTCATGGCCTGCAATCGCCAGCAGCGCACGCAATGCGGCGATGGCATCGGGTTCCGGCTCAGCCCGCCAGCATTCGCTGGGGTAGGCGTCGAGCAGCACCAGTTCACCGACTTCACGCCCGATTTCATGCAGGCGCACCGCCATCGCCTGGGCGAGGATGCCCCCCACCGACCAGCCCAGCAGATGCACCGGTCCCTTCGGCTGCAACGTGACCACCCGCTGCACATAGTCATTGGCCATGGCTTCGATGCTGGACGGCAACGGCTGCTTCGGATCCAGCGCGGGCGACTGCAGGCCATATACCGGGCGTGCCGGCTGCAGGGCGCGCGCCAGCGTTCGGTAGTTCCAGGCGATGCCACCGGCCGGGTGCAGCACGAACAACGGAGTGGGCCCGTCAGCATCAGTGGCAGCCAACGAGATCACCGGCCCCAACGCGTGGTCGGCCAGCGCCGGCGGTTCGCGAATGCGCGTCGCCAATGCGGCCACGGTCGGCTGCGCGAACAAGGCACCGAGGCCGAGGTCACAGCGCCAGCGTTGTTCGATCGCCAGCAGCAGGTGCACCGCGGACAGCGAGTCGCCGCCGAGGCTGAAGAAGTCCGCATCGACCGCCACGGGCGCTTCACGCCCGAGTGCCTGGGCAAACAGCACCGCCAGCTCCTGTTCCAGCGGCGTGCGCGGCGCCAGTCCGGCAATCTCGTTCTGCGGCGGCTTCGGCAACGCGTTGCGGTCGAGCTTGCCGTTGGCGGTCACCGGCCACTGATCCACGCCAACGAACGCCGACGGCACCATGTAGTCCGGCACGCGCGTGGCCAGGTGGCTGCGCAGCATCACGGCATCGGCAAGCGCCGCTGGCACATAGGCCACCAGCCGGGCATCACCGGGTGCATCCTGGCGCAGCAGCACTTCCACCCGCTCCATGCCCGGCAGCGTACGCAGTGCCGCCTCGATCTCGCCCAGCTCGATGCGCAGGCCGCGCAGCTTCACCTGGTGGTCGCTGCGGCCCAGATATTCGACTGCGCCGTCACTGCGCCAGCGCGCCACGTCGCCAGTACGGTAGATGCGCTCCCCTGGCAGGAAGGGATCGGCCAAGAAGCGTTCGGCGGTCAGGTCATCGCGACCGAGATAGCCGCGCGCCAGCTGCACGCCCCCCAGATACAGGTCGCCCGGCACACCCACCGGCAGCGGCTGCATCCGCGCGTCCAGCACGTACAGGCGGGTGTTCCAGACCGGGAAGCCGATCGGTACCGGCCGTGAGCGGTCCTGCGCCGAAGCCGGCCAGTAGCTTACGTCCACGGCCGCTTCGGTCGGGCCATACAGGTTGTGCAGTTCGGCCTGCACGCGCCCATGGAAACGATCACGCAGCGATGCGTCCAGCGCCTCGCCACTGGTGAACACGCGGCGCAGCTGCAGGTCTTCGGAGGCCGGCGCGGCAAGGAACGCGTCGAGCATCGACGGCACGAAATGCGCGGTGGTGATGCCATGCGCACGGATCAGCCGCGCCAGCTCGGTCGGATCGCGATGCGCGTCCGGACCCGCCACCACCAGCGTCGCGCCGCACAGCAGCGGCAGGAAGAACTCCCAGACCGAAACATCGAACGTGGCCGGGGTTTTCTGCAGAGCACGGTCATCGGAACGGATGCCGTAGTGCTCGCGCATCCACAGCAGGCGATTGACGATGGCACGGTGCTCGATGACCACGCCCTTCGGCTCGCCGGTCGAACCGGAGGTATAGATCACATAGGCTGCATCGCTGGGCGCCGGATCGGCCCACGGTGCTGCGAAACTCAGCGCGGTCCATTGATCGGGGGCAAGCACCGGCACGCCGTCCATGCGCGCCGATACCTCTGCCGCAGCCAGTACGCACGCCGGCTGCGCCGAGGCGAGAATACGCGCGAGGCGCTCATCGGGATGGGCAAGGTCCAGCGGCAGGTAGGCGGCACCCGCACGCAGCACCGCCACCAGCGCGATCACCAGTTCCAGCGAGCGCGGCAATGCCACCGCCACCACACTGCCCGGACCGACCGCCATCGCGCGCAGTTGTGCCGCCAGCGCGAAACTCCGCGCTTCCAGCGTTGCGTAGTCCAGCGTGGTGTCGCCGAACACCAGCGCAGGCGCGTGCGGATCACGGTCCATGCCCTGCTGCAGCAGTTCAACCAACGTAGTCTGTGGCAGCGCATGCGCGGTGGCATTGAAACCATGCACCACCTGCTGCGCTTCTGCGACGGTGGCCAGCGGCACCGCCGCGATGTCTCCGGCCTCCAGCGCCGCCGATACGAAATGCAGCAACCGGGTCGCGTGCGCCTCGACATCCTCCCGACTGTACAACGCGGGATTGGCTTCGATCTCCAGATCCAGCAGGTGCTGGCCGTCGCCACGGAAGCCCAGCGTCAGATCATCCACCGGCCCGGTGCACAGCACTTCCAGCGTCGCCCGCACGCCGTTCAGTGCCAGTGGCTTGTAGAACGGCTGCACATTCACCAGCGGACCGTGCAGGCGCTGCTGCGCGCCCACCAAACCCATGTCCCGGCGCAACTGCTCGCCACGGTAGCGGCCGTGCTTGCGGCCCTGGCTGAGCTGCCGGCCCAATGCCCGGGTAAACGCCTCGACACTGCCCTCGCCGGCCGCCACCCGCAGCGGCAGCACATTCATCACCATCGCCGGCACCCGCGCCGATGCGTTGCCGAGCCGCCCCATGTAGGGCACGCCCAGCACCACCTCATCGGCCGCGCTCATCCGCCGCAGATACTCGGCAGACAACGCGGCCAGCACATCCGGCCACGGCTGCAACCAGCGTACCGATGTCTGCAGCAGCCGTTCGCGGAACGGCGCATCCAACGGTTGCACCCAACGCAGCGCGTCGTCACTGGCCGCCAGCGTACCGGCCAGGCCCACGCCCGCCGGTGCGCCCTGCAACTGCTCGCGCCACCACTGCCCCGCCTGCGCGCGGCGCGGGTCGGCACGGTAGGCGGCATCATCGACCAGCACGCCCGCCAGCCTCGGCAGCGGCTCATCCGTACGACCGGCATACAATGCGCACACGCGATCAGTAAACAGCGCCATGCCGTAACCATCCGCGGCCAGATGATGCACGCGCAGGTACCAGACCCAGCGCTGGCCACCCAGATCGAACAACACCTGCTGGCTTATGCGGTCGCGGGTCGGATCGACCGCGCTGATCCGGTCGGCCTGCATCAGGGCACGCGCCGCCGATGCCGGGTCTGTCTCGCCGGATAGATCGCGCACCGACAGCAGCGGCACGTGCGACGGGTCATGCCACTGCAACGGCTGGCCGTCGGCCCCCTCGGCAAAGCGCAGTGCGAAGGCCTGAGCTTCGCCCGCTGCCTGGTCTGCCGCGGCGACGAACGCGGCCACATCCAGCGCACCCTCGATCCACACCGCATGCGCGGTATTGAACGACGGATTGTCCGGCGCCAGCCGCTGCGCGAACCACAGCCCCGACTGGGCCTCGGTCAGTGCCACCGGCGTGGCCAGCGCAGCGGCGTTCATGCGTTCTGCGCGGCCTGCAGCTTCTGCACCACACCCCACCACTGGCGCAGCGTGGTGTGCTCGGCCAACTGCGAGAACTCCAGCGGCAGGCCGGTGTTGCCCCAGGCCAGGACCAGGCCCAGCATGCGCATCGAGTCCAGGTCCAGATCGATCAGGTTGTCGTCGTCACCGATCTCAGCCGGCGTGCACTCCAGCACGCGCGCAACGTCGGCACGCATCCGCTCCAGATCCAGCGCATCACCCGTGGCAGCCATCACAGCACCTCCAGCAACTGATCGGTGGTCATCGGCACGCCACAGGTGCGTGCGATCCAGTGCAGCGCCTGATCGTGATCGGCACGCGAAAAATCCGCCACCGCATCGGCTGCGATGAACGCCTCGATATCGCGCTGGAACGCCTCCACCACGGTCGCGGTGCAGCCGATATGGGCGTACACGCCGGTCACCAGCAGCTGGTCGCGGCCACGCACCCGCATCAGCGTCTCCAGGTTGCTGCGCTGGAACGCGCTGTAGCGGTGCTTCACCAGCACATGCTCGCCCGGCTGTGGTGCCAGCGCCTCGATGATCGGCTCATGATCGGCACTGCGGCGCATGCCCGGGCCCCACAGGTCGGCCTGCAGGCCACGGTCGCGGCGGTCCTGGTCGCCATGCTGCGCGGTGTAGAACACCGGAATGCCATGTGCGCGACAATGCGCAAGCAGGCGCGCGATGTTGTCCACCGCCGGCCGCAGCGGCGCGTTTCCCGCATCGAACGCGGCCAGGAAGTAGCGCTGCATGTCGTGTACCAGCAGCGCGACACGATCGCGTTGCGGGCGCCAGGGCCCGCGCGCCTGCGGCAGTTCGGCAGCGGTCGGCAAGGAATAGTTGGTGATGCGGGGCAGCGCCATCAGCGCGTTCCTCCTGTCTGTTGCAGATGACGCGCACGCAGCTGCGCGCGCAGTTCGCGGCGGCTGATCTTGCCGACCGCGGTGGTATCGAAACTGTCGACGAACACGACCTGGTCCGGCACCTTGAACGCCGCCAGGCCGCGCGTACGCATCCAGGCTTTCAGTGCCGGCGCCTTGATCGGCTCCCCCTGCTGGATCACGAACGCGCAGCTGCGCTCACCGAGATACTCGTCGGGAATGGAGACCACGGCGGCGTCGAACACACCAGGGTGGGCCAGCAAGTGATCTTCAATCTCCTCGGCGGAGATTTTCTCGCCCGCCCGGTTGATGTGGTCACCGGCACGGCCCTGCACCACCAGATAGCCGCCGGGCAACTGCTGCACGCGGTCACCGGTGCGGTAGAACCCATCGTCGGTGAACGAGCGCGCGTTGGCCACCGCATCGTTGTGGTAACCACGGATGGTGTACGGGCCGCGGGTCAGCAGATGGCCCACTTCGCCTTCGGCCACCGGCTGGTCGTGGTCATCGACCACGCGCACTTCGTCGTCCGGACTGATCGGACGGCCCTGGCAGGCCACGATCAGTTCCTCCGGATCATCCAGCCGGGTGTAGTTGACCAGGCCTTCGGCCATGCCAAACACCTGCTGCAGGGTGCAGCCCAGGCCGTCGATCACTCGCCGTGCGGCTTCCGGTACCAGTTTGGCGCCGCCTACCTGCAGTACCTGCAGGCTGGACAGGTCGTGCTTGCTCGTAGCCGCTGCCTGCGCCCACAGCAGCGCCAGCGGCGGCACCAGTCCGCAGCAGGTCACCTGTTCGCGGGCGATCAGCGGGAAGGCCGCATCCGGGCCGGGACCGGGGCTGAGCACCACGCGGGCGCCGGCATACAGCGCACCGAAGAAGCCGGGCGAACTCATCGGGAAGTTGTGCGCGGCCGGCAGCGCGACCAGGTAGACGCTATCGCGGTCGATGCCGCAGAGGTCATTGCTGGCGCGGAACGAGTAGATGTAGTCGTCGTGCGTGCGCGGGATCAGCTTGGACAGGCCGGTGCTGCCACCGGAGATCTGCAGGAACGCCACCGACTGCGGGTCCGGGTCGGCCGGCAGCTGGCTACGATCGCCCTGCAGCGCCTGCAGCGCGGCGAACTCCGCCGCATCGCCGTCGATCACCACGTGGCGAACGGCCGGCACTTCGACCTGCAGCGCCCGCGCCAGGCCGCGATGATCAAAGCCATCGTGCAGGTCGGCAGTGATGTAGGCACTGGCCTCGGCCTTGTTGGCGAAGTGCACCAGCTCGGTGATGCGATGCGCCGGCAACGCGTATACCGGCACCAGACCCGCACGGAACAGCCCGCATATGGTGGTGATGAATCCGGCGGTGTTGCCCAGCTGCACCAGCACCCGCTCACCGGGCTGCAGGCCGAGGGCCAGCAGCCCGGAACCGATGCGACCGGCTTCGTGCCACAGCTGCGCGTAGCTCAGGCGGACGTCACCGGCGACCACCGCGATGTCATCCGCATAGCGTTCCGCGCGCTCGCGCAGGAACGCCGGGAAGGTCTCGCCGCGCCAGTGACCGGCCTCGCGATAGCGCGCCATCAGTTCATCAGGCCACACCTGCTGCAGTGGCAGGCGGGAGGAATCAGTGGAGGTAGTCATGCGGCAGGCTCGATGACGGGCGCGGATTCCTGGACACCCAGCGCGTTCAACAGGGCAGCGAACTTCGCCGCGGTTTCGGCCACCTCGGCCCCGGGTTCCGAGTCGGCGACGATGCCGGCACCTGCATACAGGCGCAGCTGCGTGCCCTGCAGGCGTGCGCAGCGGATCGCCACGTACCAGTCGCCGTCACCCTGCGCATCCAGCCAGCCCACGGCGCCGGCGTAGAAGCCGCGCGGCACCGGTTCCAGTTCGCGGATGCGCTGCAGTGCCGCCAGCCGCGGCGTCCCGCAGACCGCCGGCGTGGGGTGCAGCTGTGCCAGCAGTTCGGCGGCAGACGTCTGCGGATCCTTCAGGGTGGCATGGATGCGGGTGCCCAGGTGCCACATGCTGGCGGTGGCATGCAGCACCGGCCGAGGCTGTGCATCGATGTGGCTGCAGTACGGTGCCAGGCCCTCGACGATGGCGTCCACCACATGGCGATGCTCGTCATGGTCCTTGGTCGAGGCCAGCAGCGCCTGCGCGGCACGCTCGTCCTCGGCAGCATCGGCGCTGCGGCGTGCTGACCCGGCGAGCGGATGCGACAACAGTTCGGCACCGCGCTTGCGCAGCAGCAGTTCCGGGGTTGCCCCCACCAGCCACGCCGGCGCCTGGCCCAGCTCCACCGGCAACGGCACCGCGTAGGTCGCCACCGACGGATCCGCGCCCAGGCGTGCCAGCAGCACGTCCGGCGACAGCGCCTGGCGGGTGCGCGCCAACAGGCTGCGCGCCAGCACCACCTTGTGCAGGTTCTGCTCGGGCGCACGCAGGACCTGCACCGCCGCGGCAACCGCTGACGCATAGTCCTGCGGCACAGGCTCGGCCCGCAGGGCGCCGTCCAGCGGCGGTGCGGCCTGCGGTTGCAGTGCCAGCGCAGGCAGCAGGCGCTCGGGCTGGTACAACGCATCGTCCGCGCGCGGTTCGAACGGCACCGCGCCAACCAACAGGCCCGGACCACCGCGCTGCTGGGCAAAGAACTCCGAAACGCGCTCAGCCAGGGTTGCCAGCGCGCCACTCGGCAGCGCGGCGCGGCACCCGCGTGCGTGCACGTGCTGGCCCGCATGCTGCAGCAGGAACAGCGACGCGTCGTCGGTGTTCTCCTGCGGCGCTGGCGCAGCCTCTGGCCACGCGCCCTGCATCAGGGAATCGTTCATGGGGTCTCCTTCATCCGATGCGCTGCGGCCAGCGCGCACAGCAACAGCAGCAGCGCGCCGACCAGCAGGTAAGGCAGGCTTGGCCCGCCGCGATACAACAGCGTGCCGAGCATCGGCCCGGCCACCATGCCCAGCCCCTGCGCGGCAGCGACGGTGCCGGCGGCGGCGCCCTGCTCGTGCGCCTCCACCGCATCGGCGGCCAGCGCCTGGAACGAGGGGAATACGAAGCCCATGCCGAACGCGGCCAGCGCGTACGCCGCCGGCAACTGCCAGCCCTGCTGCACGCCTGCCACCGAGGCAAAGCCAATGCCGGAAATCAGGGCGCCAAGGACGATCCAGCGGCGTGGATGGACCTCCAGCTTCATCACCAGTGCCTGTGCCAGGATCAGGCCGACGCCAACCGCTGTGAGTGCAATGCCGGCCATGCGCGCGCCCGCCGCTGCATCCAGACCGAGGCGGTCGATCGCGAAGAAGCCGACCGTCACCTGCGCGATGGTCACCGAGACCATGGCGATGAACGCCGCCAGCTGTGGCAGGCGCAGGCGTGGATCGAGACGGCTCATCGGCTGGCGGCGTTGCGCAGCAGCGCTCTCCACCGGCGGTGTGGCCGGCAACCGCCACGCCAGCAATGCCAGCGCAAGCAGCGGCAACAATGCGGCCACATACAGCGCCAGCGACAGATTCGTATAGGCCAGCCAGCCAGCGGCGGCCGGGCCAAGCACCATGCCGAGTGCGTTGGCGCTGCCCAGGCGGGCTAGGAATTTCGCACGCTGCCCGGTCGGTGCCTTGTCGGCGATCAGCGCGGCAGCGGTAGGAGGCACCGCGGCGTAGAACAGGCCGATCAGGCCACGCGCACCGACCAGCACGAGCACCGATACCAACACAGGCGGCACCGCCTGCAGGGCCACGTCGATGAACACCGCCAGCGCGATGTAGACCACGGTGTAGGCACTCATCGCCAGCATCAGCACGCGCTTGCGGCCGATGCGGTCGCTGAGCTGGCCCCACGGGCGCGCGGCCAGCATCCACAACACACCGGCGGCGGTGACCGACAGGCCGGCATGCCACTCGGACAAACCGAGCATGCGGACCACCGGGCCGATCACGGCGACGAAGGACATCATCGCCATGGTGCCGATCAGGGCAGCCAACACCAGCGCCGGCAAGCCGGGAACGACGGGACGTGCGTGCATGAAACACCAGCCGTAACAGGAAAGGATGGCCGGGCGCGTCTGTACGCCCCCGCCCGGCATCAGTCCTGCTCAGGGCCCGATGCCATCCTTAAATGATAACGGCTCGTATTTGCATTTAATACCCATTCTCTTGAATGGTCATGCAACAGTGGGTTCAGCGCATTGCACGCAGGCCCAGCAGACCACGGCGCTTGAACCACCACTCCAGCGGCAGCGTCACCAGCGGCGGGATCGCTGCCAGCAGGGCCAGGGCACTGGCCCACCACGGCCAGCGCAGCCGCACCGCCGCGAACAGAGTGACCGCCACGTAGACCAGGAAGGCCACGCCATGCAGCGGCCCGAACAACTTCACCAGCGCCACGTTGGCCATCGGGCCGTATTTCATCCACATGCCGATGAGCAGGCCGGCCCAGGTCACGGCCTCGATGAAAGCGACCGCCGCGAACAGGCGTCCAGCCGAGTGCATGGGGGAACGTTGGGTCATGCGGAGCTCCAGCATCGGGATATCAAATGCGAATGATACGCAGATGCGAACCCCATGTAGAGTCGAGCCGTGCTCGACTGCTGGAACGTGTCCACCAAGGTGGACACCTACCGGAGCACATCCGGCAGAACCTGCTCGCCGATCTCGCGCAGCACCGCGTCCATCGGCCGTCCGTTGTCGACCAGATTGAACATCACGTGCGCCACACCCTGCGCATGCACGCGCCGCAGATAGTCGCGCAGCCCGTCGCGGCCGACCTTCAGGCCCAGCGGCAATGGTTCGGCTGGCGCCTGCGGATCCGCCTGCAGGTCCAGCAGCATCGACTGCACGAACGGCTTGCCTGGCCCGCCGC
The DNA here is from genome assembly GCF_054473855.1 of Stenotrophomonas genospecies 3. Lineage (NCBI taxonomy): Bacteria > Pseudomonadati > Pseudomonadota > Gammaproteobacteria > Lysobacterales > Lysobacteraceae > Stenotrophomonas > Stenotrophomonas genospecies 3. The sequence continues at coordinate 119,842 of NZ_JBTMUR010000002.1, read as the reverse complement.
GCTGCACGAGCGCCTGCTGCCACAGGCCGATGCGTCCTTCCTGCGCAACCTCCTCGCGGTGATAGGTGGCCCAGCCTTCGCTTTCACGCGCGATCCATTGCAGGCTCTGCCGCGCAGTACCCACCACCAGCATCGGAATCCGCGTTGCCGGCGCCGGCAACACGTCGAAACCACCGGTCGCCTGCAGTACGGCGGTCCGTTCATCGGCCTCTGGTGACAACGCTGCGCGCAACAACGTCCAGCGCTCACGGAACGCCGCCGCCCTGCCCTCCAGATCCTCACCGAACGCGGCAAATTCTTCCGGGCGGTCACCCGAACCCAGGCCCAGTACGAAGCGCCCGCCACTGATCCGGTCCAGGCTCAAGGCCAACTTCGCCACCTGCAACGGCTGCCGCAGCGGCAGCACAATGGCTGCGCTGCCGACCACGATGCGCTCGGTCGCTGCAGCCAGCATGCCCAGCCACAGGAACGGGTCATCCAGCGCACTCGCTGTTGCATCCGGGCCCTGCGGCACCATCAATGGCACGTCGCGCGTCCATAGCGCGGCGAAGCCAAGATCATCGGCCAGCCGTGCGATGCGCCGCGCCTCGTCCGGATCGGCCAGTCCATGCGCCGCAACCGGCGTCATCAGGCCCAGGCTCAGTCCTTGTTGAGGAAACAACGAAGCATGGGCGGGATTGAATTCACTCATGCCGCCAGCTTAGCCTGCAGGCCTGCGGCAACGATGACGCGCCGCCCACCACTGGAAGAACACTACATGCTGACGATCCGCCCTGCCCACGTCGATGACCTGCCCGCGATCAGCGCGGTGTGCCTGGCTGCGTTCACTGCAGCGGTGGCGCCTTCGCTCAGCGCTGCCGGTATCGCCACCTTCGGCAGTGTCGCAGCAGCCGACGCATTTGGTGCGCGCCTGCAGGGTGACAACCACATCCTGGTGGCCGAACAGGATGCGCGCGTGGTCGGCGTGGTCGAACTGAAGGAGGGCCGGCACCTGGCAATGCTGTTCGTCGATCCCGCCTGCCAGGGCCAGGGCATCGGCCATGCCTTGTTCGAAGCCGTGCTGCCGCAGGTACGCGAGCCGGTACTGACAGTGCGCGCCTCGCTCAACGCAGTACCTACCTACCTGCGCTATGGCTTTGTGCTGGATGGCGAGGTCGGCGAGATCAACGGGCTGGTGTACCAGCAGATGGTGCGGGCAGCGGCCTGAAGGCATCCGTCCGGCAATGCCCGGTGGGCGTCATGCCCCGCGGCACGCCTGTCATAAACAAACTGAATCAGCAGGCTCCCCGGCGGTTCCTACAATGGCCTGTCACCCTGCCCTTCGAGATGCTGCCGATGCGCGTCGCGCTTTCCGTGTTGCTGCTGGCCTCGGCGCTGAGCGCCTGCACCCCGGCCCCGGTATCCACCGCCAACTCCGCCGAGGCACCCGCGCCGGCATCCGCCATCGCCTGGCGCCAGGGCGATGTGGACGATGCCTTCGCCGAAGCCGCCGACAGCGGCAAGCCGGTGCTGCTGTACTGGGGTGCGGTCTGGTGCCCGCCGTGCAACCAGCTCAAGGCGGGCCTGTTCAAGGACCCGGCCTTCATCGCGCTGACCAGCAAATTCGTTCCCGTCTACCTGGATGGCGACGAGGAAGGTGCGCAGGCCTGGGGCGAACGCTTCGGCGTACGCGGCTATCCGACCCTGATCGTGCTGGACCCACAGCGCAACGAAATCACCCGCGTGGCCGGTGGCAATGACGCCGCCGAACTGACCCGGGCCCTGACCGTCGCTGCAGGCCGCCGCAGTGCTGTTGCCGCCACCTTGGCCACAGCGCTGGCAACGCCGGACCGGCTGGCCGCCGAAGACTGGCAGGTGCTGGGCGACTATGGCTGGGAAGTGGACGCCAACCGCCTGGCCGGCGAGCGCAGGAGCCAGGATGTGCTGCGCCAGTTGTCCAAGGCGGCACCCGACGCCGCCCTGCAGCGCCGTTTCGCCCTGCTGGCTCTGGCTACAGCCGAAAAGCCCGATGCCTCGCCCACCGAAGTGCGCGAGCTGCTGCAGGCCGTACTGGCACAACCGGCGGAAGTGCGCCGCAACCGTGAATTGCTCGGCTATGCAGGCGTGCAGCTGGTCAAGCAGGCCAGTGCCGGGCCGGCCACCAGCAACACGCTCGGACAGCAGCTGCTGGTCGCACTGGAGCGTGCAGACGCCGAGCGCGGTGACCGCGCCGACGACGCGTTGTCGCGTGCGCTGACCGAAGTATCGCTGGCCCGCCAGCAACAGCCCAAGGGCGCACTGCCCGCGCCGCTGGTCGAGCGGGTCAAGCAGCGCGTGGCCGCTGCCGATGCCGCCGCCACCGATGCGCATGCACGCCAGGCCACGATCAGCAGCGCGGTGTACGCATTGCGCGAGGTAGGTGACGACGCGGGTGCCGAGGCACTGTTGCTGGCCGAGCTGAAGCGCAGCGAGCAGCCGTACTACTACATGCCCGAGCTGGCCGAACTGGCCGAGCAACGCGGCGACGCCGCCGGCGCGCTGGAGTGGTTGAAGCGCGCCTACGATGGTGCACAGGGCCCGGCCACCCGCGTGCAATGGGGCGTGCTGTACGTGGAAGGCCTGCTGAAGCTGGCGCCGGACGATGCACCACGCATCGAGCAGGCGACCGCGTCGCTGATCGCCGAACTGGAGGCACAGCCGTCGGGTTACCACCAGCGCACTCGCCAGCGCTTCGAGCGACTTGCCGGGCAGTTGAAGGCGTGGAGCGGCAAGCACCAGGGTGCGGAGACGCTGGCACGGCTGCAGCAGCGGATGCAGCAGGCGTGCGGTGACCAGGTGGATGGCGCGTGCAAGGACTGGTTGAGCTGAGTTGATGAAAGCGCTGGCGGCGGGTTCGCCTGCCGGCGCTTTTGTTGATCCGTGTGGGAGGGGGCGGGGGCCGCTGGCCAGGACACGCAAAAGCCCCTCCATGGTGCTCGATGGCGCCATCCTTGGCGCCAACGGTCCTGTCCAGCGGCCCCCGCCCCCTCCTGACAGTTTCCTGCGAGCGCGGGCAGCGCTTCAGCGCGCCGGTGAGGGTTCGGAAAGCGGGTTCTGGTAGTGCCGGCCGCTGGCCGGCAACCCGACCTTCGCTGAATGCCGGCCAGCGGCCGGCACTACCATGCCTCCGTCTTGACCTCTTGATCTATTGACCTCAACCAATGTTGAGGTGCGATAACAGTCTCCCCACGGCCAGCCCGTCTGGCCTTCCCCACGGAGATTGCTTCGATGTCGTACTCGCTTCCCCCGCTCCCCTACGCCTACGACGCCCTCGAGCCGCATTTCGATGCGCGCACGATGGAGATCCACCACAGCAAGCACCACCAGACCTACGTCAACAACCTCAATGCCGCCATCGAGCAGGCCGGCATCGCCGAGCAGCCGGTCGAGGCGCTGATCGCCAACCTCGATGCCGTGCCCGAGGCGCAGCGTGGCGCAGTCCGCAACAACGGCGGTGGCCACGCCAACCACAGCCTGTTCTGGACCGTGCTCAGCGCCAACGGCGGCACGCCCGATGATGAGCTGGCCGCCGCCATCGACCGCGATCTGGGTGGCTTCGATGCCTTCAAGGAGGCCTTCACCAAGGCCGCGCAGACCCGCTTCGGCAGTGGCTGGGCCTGGCTGACCAGCGATCGCGACGGCCGCCTGAAGGTTGAAAGCAGCGCCAACCAGGACAGCCCGCTGATGGGTGCAACGGTCGGCCTGTCCGGCAATACCCCGATCCTCGCACTGGACGTCTGGGAACACGCCTACTACCTGCACTACCAGAACCGCCGCCCGGACTACATCGGTGCGTTCTTCAACATCATCAACTGGGCCGAGGTCGGCCGGCGCTACCGCCAGGCCCGGGCCTCATGAGCGGCGAGACACTGCCGTACGCCGGGCCGTGGGCGGGGGTCTTCCCCGCCCCGGCCCCGGTGCCGTCGGTCGAGATGCCGCCGCGTGCCCTGCGGCGGCTGCTCGGCCACTTTCCTACCGGCGTGGCCATCGTCTGCGCGCGCGATGCGCAGGGCAAGCCCATCGGCCTGACCATCAATTCGTTCGTGCCGGTGTCATTGCAGCCGCCACTGGTGCTGTGGAACCTGGCGTTGCACGCGCAGAGTCTTTCCACCTTCCAGCGCGCCACCCGCTTTGCGATCAGCGTGCTGGCGGCCGACCAGGAAGCACTGGCCCGGCGCTTTGCCGATCCGCAGGTACGCAACCGCTTCGACGGTCTGGTATTGCTGGATGACGACGAGGACGCCCCGCCACGCATCGCCGGTGCGGTAGCGCATCTCACCTGCACCCGCCATGCGCAGTGGCCGGTGGGCGATCACCTGCTGCTGGCCGGCCGCATCATCGAAGTGCACGAGAACGGCGGCGCGCCACTGTTGTTCCATCGCGGCCGCTTCCAGCCGGGACCGGCCGAGCTGCTGGTGGAGGTGCGCTGATGAACATCGAGGCTTTGGAATGCATGCTCGCCAGCGGCAAGGACGGCGCGCTGCTGCGCTTCGGCCTGGGCAAGGGCTGGCTGGATGCCGGCAACCCGGTGCGCGCGGCAACCCATCTGGGCCGTTGCGTGGTGCTTGATCCGCAGTATTCGGCGGCGTGGAAGCTGCTGGGCAAGGCCTGGCTGGCCAGTGGCCAGCCGCAGGCGGCGCGCGAAGCGTGGCAACGCGGGCTGAGCGTGGCCGGCAGCAAGGGCGACCAGCAGGCACGCAAGGAAATGCAGGTGTTCCTGCGTCGCCTGGACCGCGAACAGGCGGCCCTGGCGAAGGCGGGCTGAGTCGATCAGCCCGCGTTGGCCGATGCCGGTGCGGACATGATGTCCGACATCGGCAGGCGGCGCGGCTTGCTCGGGAACGCGTGGCGCAGGATACGCCAGACCACCTGGCCGAACTGGCGCGGCAGCGAGCCGTTGTTGTAGTGCTGGCCGTAGCGGCGGCAGATGTCCTTCACTTCCTTGGCGATGGCCGCATAGCGGTTGGCCGGCAGGTCCGGATAGAAGTGGTGCTCGATCTGGTGGCTGAGGTTGCCCGACAGCACATTGATCAGGAAGCCACCACTGATGTTCGACGAACCGCGCAGCTGGCGCAGGTACCAATGACCGCGCGACTCATTGCGCAGGCACTCCTTCGGGAAGGTTTCCGATTCAGCGGTGAAGTGGCCGCAGAAGATGATCACATAGGTCCAGATGTTGCGCAGGCCGTTGGCGACCAGGTTGCCCAGCATCACGGTGAGGAAGAACGGACCGGCCAGCAGCGGGAAGAACACGTAGTCCTTCAGCACCTGGCGCAGCATCTTGCGCGCCACCGGACGGGTCTGCAGCCACATCGCACGGCTGCTCATGCGGCCCTTCAGCCAGCGGCCCAGGCGCAGGTCCTGCGCGGCCACGCCCCACTGGAACAGCAGCGCGAAGATCGGCGCGATGATCGGCTGCAGCAGGTAGAACGGCTTCCAGCGCTGTTCCGGGAAGATGCGCAGCAGGCCGTAGCCGATGTCATCGTCCATGCCACGCACGTTGGTGTAGGTGTGGTGACGGAAATTGTGGGTCTTGCGCCAGTTGTCGGCGGTGGCAACGATGTCCCACTCGTAGGTGTTGCCGTTGAGCTTGGGGTCGCCGGTCCAGTCGAACTGGCCGTGCATGACGTTGTGGCCCAGCTCCATGTTCTCCAAGATCTTCGACAGCGCCAGCAGCAGCGTGCCGGTGATCGCGGCCGGCCACAGCAGCGGCATCCAGAACAACGGCGAGAACGCCGCCAGGAACAGCAGGCCACGGCCACCCACGCCGAACCAGCGCACGGCGGCGGCCACGCGGCGGATGTAGCGGGTATCGGAGGCGCCGAGGCTGCCGATCACACGGTCGCGGATCGCGTCGAGTTCCTCACCGAAGGCATGCATCTCGGCGGTGCTCAGGGCACGGTCGGTAGCGCGGGTCATGGCAGGCGTCCTCAGAGATCCAGGGTCAGGTCGGTGGTCGGTGCGCTCACGCAGATCCGCACCGGCTGTGCCGATTCGGACTGCAGGTCGCCTGTGCGCAGGTGGCGGGTGGCGCCACTGACGCGGTCACAGCTGCAGCTGTTGCAGATACCCATGCGGCAGCCGTGTTTGGGCTTGATGCCATGGGCTTCGAGGCTTTCCAGCAGCGAGCGGCCACGCGGCACGCTCAATTGGCGGCCACTGCGCGCAAGCGTCAGCGACACCTCACCTTCGCTGCTGGCATCGCGCAGCGGCGCCGGCGGTGTGAAGGCTTCGGCCTGGAAGCCGGCGACCTGGTGCGCCAGACGCTCGCGCGCGGCGGCAACGAAGCCGTCCGGGCCGCAGGCCAGCACATGGCGCTGCGCCAACGGCGTGTCATCGCCGGCCACCTGCAGATCATGGGTATCGATACGCGCGGCCGGCGCCTCACCCTCGCGGGTGGTCAGCAGATGCACGCGCAGGTTCGGATGCGCTGCGGCCAGCGCCTGCAGTTCATCACGAAACTGCAGATGGGCAGCGGTACGCTCCCAGTAGAACAGGTCCACCGGCGCGGCCAGCGGGCGCTGGCAGGTGTCGCGCAGCAGGCTGCGCATCGGCGTGATGCCACTGCCGGCCGCCAGCAGCAGCACTGGCGCCGCGGCCGGCATATGGAATTCGCCGAAGGCGGCATCGAGGCGGAACAGTTCGCCCGGCTGCGCATGATTGACCAGATGCTGGCTGACCCGGCCGCCATCGACCGCCTTGACGGTGATCGCCAGCTCGCGCCGACCCAGTGCGGTGGGGCTGTAGCTGCGCTGCCACAGGCGTCCTTCAATCTCGACGCCGAGGGTGACGTGCTGGCCAGCGCGCATGCCAGTCCAGTGCCGGTTGGTGCGCAGGACCAGGGTCGCCGCGCCCTCGCCGGCCGGCTCGCGCCGGACCAGGCGGGCCACCGGCTCGCGCAGGGTCCACAGGGGATTGAGCTGGCCCGCCCAGAAATCGAACAGCGACGGCGAGACCCAGCGGTATGGAGAGAACAGGGACGGACGGACGACAGCGCTCATGGGCGCACTATACGGGCGCACATACACCTGTGTATACATGTGTATATTGAACCGGATTGGGTATGATTCAGCCTCGCCCCACCGGAACCCCCATGGCCGCCGCCACCGCTTTGTCGACGCCCGAAGATGCCAACAGCCCGGCCCGCCGTACGGTGAGCCGTGAGGATCTGCTGGCAGCCGCCCTGAAACTGATCGGGCCGCACCGCAGCCTGTCCACGCTCAGCCTGCGCGAAGTGGCGCGTGAGGCTGGCATCGCGCCGAACAGCTTCTACCGGCAGTTCCGCGACATGGACGAACTGGCCGTGGCGCTGATCGATGCGGCCGGCCGCTCGCTGCGCACCATCATCGGCGAGGCCCGGCAGCGCGCCACCTCCACCGCCACCAGCGTGGTGCGGGTCTCGGTGGAGACCTTCATGGAGCAGCTGCGCGCCGACGACAAGCTGCTGCACGTGCTGCTGCGCGAGGGCGCGGTCGGCTCGGACGACTTCAAGCATGCGGTCGAACGCGAGCTGCACTATTTCGAGGAAGAGCTGCAGCACGACCTGGTGCGCCTGGCCGCACTGGATGGCGCCGTACTGCATGCCCCGGAACTGGTGGCCAAGGCCATCACCCGGCTGGTGTTCGCGATGGGTGCCACCGCCATGGACCTGCCACCGGAGAAGGATCCGGAGCTGGTCGAACAGATCTCCACGATGATCCGCATGATCATCGTCGGCGCCCGTACCCCCGCCGCGTTCCGCCGCGGCTGATCGAGGTCCCCTGGGTCGGCCCCCTTTCCAGAGGAAAGGGCTCTGAGCCGTCCCCGACTCCATGAATCCCGCCACGCAGCGCCACGGCGCCGATGAACTGTGGCCGCTGTCACGGATTTAGATTGCAGATGCGCAGTTTGAGCATCCTGCACGCGCCATTCACTGCGCTCTCACGCACGCTGAATTATTCAGACCACGCGCTCCATTCAGTTTGGTGAGTTATTGAACGGGGTTTGAATCCGGCAAGTGCCGCTGCAGTCGTTTCAGATTAATTGCATGGCCCAGGCAAGACCCGATCCGCACAGTGCCGCCTCCGGTCCTGCGGATGCGGGTCCACCCCAATAAGCTTCAAGGAGAAACACCCATGCGCATGATGCAGTTCACGCCGAAGTTTCCTTCCACGTTTGTCCGTTCGCGGTTGGGTCTGGCCGTAGCCAGCTCATTGATGCTCGCCGCCATGGGCACCGCAAATGCTGTCGACGTCGGCCCAGGCCAGACCGTCACCATTACCCCAGGAAGCGCCTTCGAAGGACAGAATCTCTCCGTCCATGGAGGAACCGCCAATGTTCTCGGCGCTCGCATGGGTGCACTGGACTCGTACTCTGCAGGCGGCACCTACCAAACAATCATCAACGCAGATGGTGCTGGCTTCACGTCAACCACGGGCAATTTCGTACGGAGCTCAACAGCGGTCTTCCGCAATTCGGTGCTGAGCGCTACAACCGGCCCGGCCCTTGGTTTGGCACGATCAGGCGCCGTCGATGGCAATGGGCGGCCCTATCCAAGGGCGACGTTGATCAATAGCTCCCTCACCTCCACGCGCGTTGGATTGCAGGTGTTCGCCGGCGGTTACGCCGATGCCGACAGTTCGACCATTTCCGGCGGTACGTATGGGGTCTCTGTCGGTGCGGGCTCCGTTTCGCTGCGCAATGGCTCGACGGTCAACGGAGTCACGGCTGGGATCCTGATCAGTTCAAACCCAACCATCGAAGAGAATCTTGCGGACTGGGGCGTCACGGTCGATGGCTCACACATCGAAGCAAGCAACGGCAGTGCCATTTTGTTCGGCGCTCATCTGCCTTCTGTATCCCGCCCGGATACGCTGTTGATACAGAATGGTGCGACTCTGGTGGGGAGCAATGGCGTCCTCATCTCCACCCGCGACAACGCCCACTTCGACGTCACCGCCCGCACCTCCACGCTCAAGGGCGATATCACCATCGCCGATGCCGCCACCGGCACGCTGCGCTTCCTTGACGGCCTCGACCTCACCGGCCGTATCCTCGGCCCGGCCGACGTCATCGTCGACCAGGGCGGCCGCTGGACGCTGTCCGGCGACAGCAACACGGGTAATCTCACTCTGGGTGCAGGCAGCGACATCCTGCTCGGGCCGGGTGAGTTCCGCCAGCTGACCGTCAACGGCAACTATGTCGGCCAGGGCGGCACGCTGCACTTCAATACGGTGATGGCCGCCGACGATGCGCCGACTTCGAAGGTGCACGTCACCGGCGATGCAAGCGGCAGCACCCGGATCGTGGTCAACAACATCAATGGCGCCGGTGCGCAGACCATCAACGGCATTCCGCTGGTGCAGGTCGATGGCACCTCCACCGCAACTTTCGCCATGCAGGGCCGCGCCATCGGTGGCATGTACGAGTATTTCCTGCGCAAGGGCACTCCGGGCGCGACCAACGGCAACTGGTACCTTACCTCGGCCTACACCGGCAATCCGTGCGACATCAATCCGGCGCTGCCGGAGTGCCAGGGCACTGGTCCGGTGGATCCGGTCGATCCTGTTGACCCGATCGATCCGGTCGATCCGGTGGATCCGGTGGATCCGGTCAATCCCGTCGATCCGGTCCCCGTGCTGCGTCCGGAGCCGGGCGCGTACCTGGCCAACCAGGCCGCGGCCGTGCAGATGTTCCAGCTGCGCCGCCACGACCGCGGCGAGCCCGGCTTCGACCGCGCCCGCATCGGCACCTGGGTGCGCGCCGGGCGTGACCAGCTGCAGGCGAACGTGGCCGGCCAGGTTGACGCCCGTACCCACATCAACACCCTGCAGCTGGGCAGCGATGTCTGGCGTTGGGGCGATGGCCGTGGCCAGATCGGCGTGATGCTCGGCACCGGCGAGGCGACCACGCAGGCGGTGTCGAATCTGAGCGGCTATGGCACCCGCGGCAAGGTCAAGGGCAAGTCGGCCGGTGTCTACCTGGGCTGGGTGCAGGATGCACAGAGCAGTGCCGGCCTGTATGTGGACGGCTGGCTGCAGGCGGCACGCTTCGACAACGAGGTGCAGGGCGAAGGCATCGCCCGCGAGAGCTACGACTCCAGGACCCGCAGCGCATCGCTGGAAGCCGGATATGCCTGGGCCATCCGCAGCAGTGAGGCCAGCACGCTGTACCTGCAGCCGCAGGCGCAGCTGACCTGGACCGACTACGACGGTGACAGCCTGGTCGAAAACAATGGCACCACGGTCGAGGATGGTCGCGGCGGCGGCCTCAACAGCCGCCTCGGCGTTCGCCTGTTTGGCCAGGGCACGCTGCAGGGCAACCGCGTGCAGCCGTTCCTGGCGGCGAACTGGCTGCGTGGCCAGCGCGATGAGGCCATGCGCTTCAACAGTGAGTCGTTGAGCGCGAAGACGCCGGAGAACCGCTACGAAGTGCAGGCCGGTGCCCAGCTGCAGCTGGGCCAGCGCTGGAGCGCGTGGGGTGACCTGCGTGTGCAGCGTGGCGACAGCGGCTATCGCAACCACGGCGCCCAGGTCGGCCTGCGCGCCGCCTGGTAAGCCCCTCGCCGCCCTGGGACCGGCCCAGGGCGGCGTTCCTCGATTTCCCTCGCACCCTGCCGGGCATGACATCCGGCAGGGTTCTGGTGCTTAATTGTAATGTTATAACAATGTCGTCCGCGATGTTCTGACCCTGCTTCCGGCTTCGTGATTGCACGGACTTATTTATATAGCCGTTGCTATATCTATGACCCTCTGCTTTCATATGCGTCAGCCAGGTCGCCCTCGCCGCCTTTCCTCTCCCAAGGACGACGCCTTCATGCCCGTTTCCAGACCCTTTTCCCGCCGGCTGCCTCTGGCTGCCGCCATCGCCCTGACCCTGCCGCTGCCTGCGCTGGCAGGCACACCGAAGCCGACCGAGCTGGACCGTGTGCAGGTCAAGGTCAGCACTGCCACCCGCAGCGAACGCCTGCTGTCCGATGTCCCGATCCGCACCGAAGTGCTGCGCAAGGAAGACATCGCGCTGCGCGCGGCCACTGACTTCTCGCGCGCCGCCGAACTGATCAACGGCCTGCGCGTGGAAAGCAACTGCCAGAACTGCAACACCAGCGAGGTACAGCTGCTGGGTCTGCCCGGCGCCTACAACCAGCTGTTGTTCGATGGCATCCCGCTGCTGTCCACGCTGGGCAGCGTGTACGGCCTGGAACAGATTCCGGCCGGGTTCGTCGACCGCATCGAAGTGGTCAAGGGCGGCGGCTCGGCGCTGTACGGCCCGGGCGCGGTGGCCGGTGTGATCAACCTGATCCCGCCGCTGCCGGCGCGCAGCGGTGGCCATGTGCAGGCCGGCGTGGATGTGCTGAAAGGCACGCCGCAGAAGAATGCCGATGTGCGCCTCGACCTGGTGGCCAAGGATGCCGACGCCGGGCTGTCGGTGATTGCCCAGCGCAACTGGAACAGCGGCATCGACTACAACGGTGACGGCTACACCGAGATCACCCGCAAGAACCTCAAGGTCGGCGGGCTGCAGGCCTGGTATGCGCCCACGCCGGGCACGCGGCTGCGCCTGGACCTGCAGGTGACCGATGAAACCCGCCGCGGCGGCAACCGCCTGGACCAGCCCGAATACCTGGCCAACATCGCCGAATCGCTGGATACGAAGTACCGCCGAGGCAGCGTGTCGTGGGACCAGGAGATCAATGCCGACGTTGATTTCCGCCTGGCCTATGCCTTCGCCGACATCGACCGTGACAGCTTCTATGGCGGCCTGGGCGATGTGGTCACCGATCCGTCTGCGCCGGGCTATGACCCGTCGCAGCTGGACCCGAACGTGGCCGGCAGCGCGGCCTCGCGGTCGTGGCGCCAGTACGGCCGCACCCACAATCCGCTGCACTACATCGACAGCCAGTTGAACTGGCGGTTGGGGGCGCACGCGCTGGCCTTCGGCGTGCAGTACAAGCACGAGGCGCTGCGCGACGACAACCGCACCGGTGACGGCCAGCGGCTGGCAGTGCTGGAAGATGCCACCTTCCACAACCTGGGCGCCTTCATCCAGGACGAGTGGAGCCTGCGCGACAACGTCGACCTGGTGCTGGGTGCGCGCGTGGACAAGAGCTCGGAGCTGGACAGCGCGGTGTTCTCGCCGCGCATCGCGCTGGCCTGGCAGGCCACGCCCAACCTGAAGTGGCGGGCAGGCGTTGCCACTGGCTTCCGTGCACCGGAAATCTTCGTCGAGGATGTGCATGTCGATACGCTGGGTGGCGAACAGGTGCGCGTGCGCAACACCGACGGCCTGAAGGAAGAGCGCGCGTTGACCACCCTGTTCGGCTTCGACTGGCGATCTGACCCGGCCAATCCGGTGTGGAGCTGGGATGCTACCGCCTCCTATGCACGCATCCGCGATACCTTCGCGCTGGGCGAGATCCAGCGCGGCGATGACGGCCAGCTGAGCCAGTTGCGCTACAACGCTTCCGGCTCGAACGTGCTGGGCGCGGAAACCAACCTGAGCTGGCAACCCTCACCGCAATGGCGCCTGACCGCCGGTGCCTCGTGGTATCGCTCGCGCTTCCGCGAACCGCAGCGCATCTTCGACGACACCGGCGACGGCGGCGACACCGTGATCGAAAGCCGCGACTACCTGAAGACCCCGCGCTGGACCGGCCTCGCCCAGCTCAGCTGGATGCCGGCCGAACCGTGGGAGACCTTCGTCGCGCTGCGGCACACCGGCCCGATGTCGGTGCTGAACAACCGGTTGGGCGAACTGCACCGCACGCGCTCGTTCCTGGTCACCGACCTGGGTGCGCGCTGGCACCGGCATCTGGGCGCGCAGGCGCAGCAGGAAGTGTCGGTGGCCGCAGGCGTCAAGAACGTGTTCGACCAGCGCCAGAAGGATCTGGAAGTGGGCGCGCTGCGCGACAGCGACTTTGTCTACGGGCCGCGTTTCGCGCGCTCGTGGTACGTCAACCTGCGCTATGCGTTCTGATCCACTACGAGCGTTGTTGCTGGCCTGTGCCGTCCTGCTGGCCGCACCGGCGATGGCTGCGGACCTGCACGCGCAGGTCTCGGCCTCGCTGATGCGGCCGGAACAGCGCTCGCTGCGGCCGATGCAATGGTCATCGCCACCGAAGCTGGTGGCGTTGTACTTCGGCGCCGACTGGTGCGCGCCCTGCCATGCCTTCGTACCCACACTGCGCAGCGTGCGTGACGCATTGCGCGAGGCCGGCGCCGATACCGAAGTGGTGTACGTCAGCCTGGATGAGAGCGAGGCCGCGCTGCGCCGCTACATGCACGCGCAGGAGATGCCGTGGCCGGTGCTGGACCCGCGCCGTGCCGCGCGCATGCCGGCACTGCAGGCATTGGCCGGGCTGGCACCGCCGAATCTGGTGCTGATCGATGCCGACGGCAATGTGTTGGCCAATGGTTGGCAAGGCCGGCGTTACGAAGGCCTGCAGCCCGTGTTGAAGGAATGGACGAAACGGGCGTGCGCGCAGCAGCAGGCCCATTGTCCGCCCGATCTGTAGAGTCGAACCACGCTCGACTCATTCCATCACCGCGCGAACAGCCGCCGGGCATGGCCCGACGCAACCGTTACGGCGCCCCGCCCTCCGCCTTGCGCACGAACGCTTCGAACAGCGCCAGCGTCTGCTCGCTTACATGGTGCTCGATACCCTCGGCATCGCGCCGTGCGGTATCCGGGTCCACGCCCAGCGCCAGCAGGAAACGCTCCACGGTCTGATGACGCTGGCGGCTGGCATGGGCCAGCGCCTCGCCTTCCGGGGTCAGGAACACGCCACGATATGGACGCTGCACCACCCAACCGTCGCGGGCCAGCCGCCGCAGCATCTTCGCCACGGTGGGCTGGGCTACGCCCAGGCGGGTGGCGATGTCGACCTGGCGGGCCTCGCCGCCATCGGCCAGCAGGTCCGAGATCAGCTCGACATAGTCCTCCACCAGCTCCATCCGGTGCGCCTCGCGCACTTGCCGGAAGCTCTCGACCTGGCGCTCGGCCTCGATCAAGGGGGTGCTTTTCAGCGATGTCGAATCGTCGGTCTTGCCCACGCCTGCGCCTGTCCTTCCGGTTGTTCCGGTGTTGAACCTGAATTCTGGACCAGTAACGCGATAAAGACGATTGTTTCACATTGCTAATGACTATAGCAGGAGCTATATTCGGAGCCATGAACACCCTGGCATCCCGCGACCCCTCGGCCTCCACCCCGGCCAGCCTGGGTGCGCTCAACGCCTCGGTGGCGGTGCCCGACAAGGGCCATTGGTGGTTCCGCCTGCTGGCCTTCCTCGGCCCTGGCTACATGATCTCGGTCGGCTACATGGACCCGGGCAACTGGGCCACCGACCTCGCCGGCGGTTCGCGCTTCGGTTACCTGCTGCTGTCGGTCATCCTCATCTCCAACCTGATGGCGGTGATCCTGCAGGCGCTGTCGGCGCGGCTCGGCATCGCTACCGGCATGGACCTGGCGCAGGCCTGCCGTGCCCGCTACCCGAAGCCGGTGAACCTGGCGTTATGGGCGCTGTGCGAGGCGGCGATCATCGCCTGCGACCTGGCCGAGGTGATCGGCACCGCGATCGCGCTGAAGCTGCTGTTCGACCTGCCGTTGCTGTGGGGCGCGGTGATCACCGCGCTGGACACGCTGCTGGTGCTGCTGCTGATGAACCGCGGTTTCCGTGCGCTGGAAGCCTTCGTGATCGCATTGCTGATGGTGATCTTCGGCTGCTTCGTGGTGCAGATCGCGCTGGCCGCACCGCCGGTGATGGAAGTGCTGGGCGGGTTCATCCCGCGCGCGCAGGTGGTGACCGATCCGCACGCGCTGTACATCGCCATCGGCATCATTGGTGCCACGGTGATGCCGCACAATCTCTATCTGCACTCGTCCATCGTGCAGACCCGTGCCTACCCGCGCACCGATGAAGGCCGACGCAGCGCGCTGCGCTGGGCAGTGACCGACAGCACCCTTGCACTGACCCTGGCACTGTTCATCAACGCCAGCATCCTGATCCTGGCGGCGGCGGTGTTCCATGCCAATGGCCGTTTCGACGTGGAAGACATCGAGCAGGCGCACCAGCTGCTGGCGCCGATGCTGGGCGTGGGCGCCGCTGCGACGCTGTTTGCGATTGCGCTGCTGGCCTCGGGCCTGAACTCGACGGTGACCGCCACGCTGGCCGGGCAGATCGTGATGGAAGGCTTCCTGCACCTGCGTCTGCCGCCGTGGCTGCGGCGGCTGATCACGCGGGCGCTGGCGATCATTCCGGTGGTGGTGGTGATCATGGTGTTCGGCGACCAGGGCGCGGTAAAGCTGCTGGTGCTGAGCCAGGTGGTGCTGTCGATGCAGTTGCCGTTCGCGATCATCCCGCTGGTGCGGATCGTGACCGACAAAGTGACGATGGGTGCGCTGGTGGCCCCGCGCTGGCTGGGCCGCATCGCCTGGGTGATCGCACTGGTGATCGTGGTGCTGAACGTGAAGCTGCTGGTGGATACCTTCAGCGGCGGGTAATGCCAAACGCCGGGCTCGGTCCTGCCCCAAGTAGATCCACGCCATGCGTGGATGCCTTTGTAGAGTTGAGCCATGCTCGACTCAATCCATCATCGTGCGAAGAGCAGTCGAGCATGGCTCGACTCTACAGAAGCCCGGATTGCGCGCTACAGATGCAACGCGATCGCGGCCTCGATCTGCTGCGGCGACTGGAACCCGGCCAGACGGGTGCGTTCATCACCGTCACGGAACAGCGACAGTGTCGGCGTCTGCCGCAACCCCAGTCCCCTGAAGAACGCTTCACCCAGCACTTCCAGCTGCACGCGCAGCAGGGTGATGCCCTGCCCTGCACTGCTGGTCGCCACGCGGTGCAGCGACATCTCCAGCATCCGGCACCCTGGGCACTGGTCCTTGTGGAAATCCACCAGCACCCGCGGGTGTTCGGCCAGCAGCTGCTGGAACTGCTCAGGCGTGGTGGCGTCGATGATCTGCATCGGTGTTGCTCCAGTAATGGGCCAGGACCGCGTCGGTCCAGGCCTCGATGGCCGCGGCATGGCGAACGCCATGCGGCATCTGTTCGATCTCCAGCGGCGGGTAGTCGCTGCGGAAGTAGCGGATCAGCCGGTGCACGGCGCCGCAGTAGTACTCCTGCCCCCACTGCGTTTCGCCGGTACCGAACACCGCCAGCTGCCGTGGCCGCTCGCCGCGCTCCGTAATACCGGCCACCCATGCCTTCATCTCCGCCGGCGTGCGGCCGGCGTTGTCGGTCCAGCAGCCCAGCAGCACCAGGTCGGCCTCATCGGCGGCCAGAGGCGGCGCCTGGCGCGGGTCGTCGGCCTCCTGCCAGTGCACCGCATGGCCCGCTGCGCGGCAACGCTCGGCAATCTGCCGGCCAAGCTCGCGGGTGTTGCCACTCAACGAGGCCACCACCAGCAGGATGCTCAGCGCTTCGCTGGGCTCAGAGGTCGTCGAAGCCGTTGTCGACGTTGGTCTTCTTGTAACTTGCATTGCGCATCTCGAAGAAGTCGGTCTTGGTTTCGGTGAAGTTGTCGGCGTAGGCCTTGATCCACGGCATCACGTTGTCGGTGGTGTCGCTGTACAGGCGCTCGATGCCGAGCATGCCGGCCATCTTGTTGGCGCGGTACTTCACGTAGCGCACCATCTCGTCCACGTCGATGCCGTCGATACCGTCCAGCACCTCCGACGACCACTGCGTCTCCAGCTCGATCGCGTGTTCGAACGATTGGTGCACGTAGGCGGTCAGCTCGTTGGTCTGCAGCTCAGGGTTCTCGCCGATGATGGCGCGGATCAACTCGCTGATGAACTTGGTATGCGCCAGCTCGTCGCGGTTGATGAAGCTGATGATCTTGCCGGTGCCGTTCATGCGGTTCTGCCGCACCATGTTGTAGAAGTAGGCGAAACCGGAATAGAAGTTGATGCCTTCCAGGATCGAGGACTGGATCAGCGACTTCAGCAGGGTCTCGGCGGTCTTCTCGCGCATGAAGTCGTCATACGCGCCCATGATCGGTGCGTTGCGCTTGATGATGGTCGGGTGGGTGCGGGCGATTTCAAAGATGCGGTTCTGGTTCGGCAGGTCGGTGATAGAGGCCAGCACGTAGCTGTAGCTCTCGTTATGGATCACTTCCTGCTGGCCGATGATCGCTGCATTGGCATGCGCGGCGGGATCGGTGATGTACTCGGCCACGTTGTAGATGAAGCGGGTCTGCGGTGAGTCGAGCGTGGCGAGCAGGCCGATGATCGAGTCGTAGGCGTTCTTTTCGCGTGCGTTGAGCTCGCCGTACTGGCGGGCATCGAGCTTCATGTCGACCTCGTCGGGAATCCAGAAGTTGGTCGACAGCTCCTTGTAGGCCCGATAGAACGACGGGTACGGAATGTCGTTCCAGTTGAGGATGCCGCTGGTGCGGCCGTTGATGATGCCGGTGCTGCGGTTGGGATGGCGCGGTTCGAGGATCTTGATGCGGTCGAGGGGGGTTGCCATGGGTTTCTGCCTTCGTTCTCTTTCTATCGTGTTGCCGGCCAGCGGCCGGCACTACCGAAGATCGCGGGGTTGCCGGCCAGCGGCCGGCACTACCGAAGATCGCGGGGTTGCCGGCCAGCGGCCGGCACTACCATTGATCAGCTGGAGCACCACTCGCATTCGCTGATGTCGATGTCGTTGGAGCGCACGTAGTAGGTGGTCTTCAGGCCTTCGCGCCAGGCGCTCAGGTGCAGCTCCAGCAGCGTGCTGGCGCGGATGGTGCTGGGCACGTACAGGTTGAAGCTGATCGACTGGTCGACATGGCGCTGGCGGCGTGCGTTCTGGCGCACGCTGGCGAACTGGTCGACCTTGTAGGCGCCCTTCTCGTAGTACGGCCAGGTTTCCAGCGACAGGCCCGGCGCGGCCACCGGCCGCCGGAAATCCTTCTTTTCCTCGTAGTAGAACGCGCTGTAGATCGGGTCGATGGAGGCGGTGGAACCCGCGATCTGTGCCGTACTCATGTTCGGCGCCACCGCCAACAGCCAGCCGTTGCGCAGGCCGTGCGTGGCGACCTCGCGGGCCAGGCTGTCCCAGGCCGCGCCGTTGTAGTCGCGGTCACTGAAGTAGCGTCCGTTGTGCCAATCGCTGCCGGCGAACATCGGGTAGCTGCCCTTCTCCTTCGCCAGCTGCGCGCTGGCCTGGATGGTCAGGAAGTTGATGCGCTCGTACAGGCGGTCGGCCAGCTCTTCGGCATCCTGCGACTCCCACTGGATCGACTGCTGCGCCAGCAGGTGGTGCCAGCCGAACGTACCCAGGCCGATGGCGCGGTACTTGCGGTTGGTGATCGTGGCCTGCGGCACCGGCAGTGCGTTGAGGTCGATCACGTTGTCGAGCATGCGCACCTGGATCGGGATCAGGCGTTCCAGCACATCGGTGGCCAACAGGTCATCCGGCGCACTGATCGCCCGACCGAGGTTGATCGAAGACAGGTTGCAGACCACGAAGTCACCGGCCCGGCGTGTAGTGACGATCTGGTCGCCGCTGACGATCTCCTGGATCATCCGCGTCGGGCTCATGTTCTGCAGGATCTCGGTGCACAGGTTGCTGGAATAGATCATGCCCGCGTGCTTGTTCGGATTCCGGCGATTGACCTCGTCGCGGTAGAACAGGAACGGGTTGCCGGTCTCCAGCTGGCTGAGCATGATCCGCTTGAACAGATCGATGGCCTTCACCGTGCGGCGACTGATGCGTTCATCGGCCACCAGCTCGGCATAGCGGTCGCGGAAGCTGCCCGAACCACGCTTCTCGTCGTAGAAATCCTGCAGGTACCAGCCCTTGGCCTGCTTCACCTCGTGCGGGTCGAACAGGTACCAGTCGGCACGGCGCTCGACCGCTTCCATGAACAGGTCCGGCACGCACACCGAGGTGAACACATCGTGCGCGCGCAGGCGCTGGTCACCGTTGTTGAGGCGCAGGTCCATGAAGGCTTCGATGTCGCGGTGCCAGATGTCCAGGTACACCGCCACCGCGCCCTTGCGCTGGCCGAGCTGGTCGACCGACACCGCGGTGTTGTTGAGCTGCTTGATCCACGGCACCACGCCGCCGGAGGAATTGGGCACGCCACGGATCGGCGCGCCGCTGCTGCGCACATAGCCCAGATAGGCTCCAACACCACCGCCGTGCTTGGACACGCGGGCGATATCGGTGTTGGAGTCATAGATGCCCTGCAGGCTGTCGTCCACCGTGTCGATGAAGCAGCTCGACAACTGCCCGCCCACCTTGCCGGCATTGGCCAGGGTCGGTGTGGCCACCGTCATGTACAGGTTGGACAGCGCCCAGTACGCCTCGCCGACCAGCTGCATGCGCCGCTCGCGCGGCTTTTCCTCCTGCATCAGGTACAGCGCAATGGTCAGCCAGCGCTCCTGCGGCAGTTCGTAGACTTCGCGGCTGCGGTCGCTGGCCAGGTAGCGCGTGGCCAGCAGGTACAGGCCGTTGTACGCGAACAGGCGATCGCGTTCCGGGTCGATCATCTCGCCGGCCTGCTGCAGCTCTTCCTTGGAATAGCAGCGCAGGATGTCGTTGCTGTAGATGCCTCGGTCGGCCAGGCTTTCCTGCAGGCCCACGTAGGAGCCGTACTTCAGGCTGACATCGTAGAAGCGGTTGCGGCTGGCGCGTTTGTACAGGCGGCGCAGGTAGATGCGCGCGGCGAACTGCTCCCATTCCGGCGCGACCAGGTCCACGCGCGATTCGGCCTCGCGGATCAGCAGATCGACCAGGTCGTCGGCGCTGATGCTGGGCTTGCGCTCGACCATCGCCTGCACCACGCGGCGGTAGTCGCTCACATCCAGCTGCGGGAACTCGGCATGCACCGCATCGATGCTGCGCTGCAGGCGCTCGGCATCGAACGGCAGGCGGCGGTTGCCGGCCTCCTTGGTGATCCAGGTCGGCACGCGCTCGCCGCCAGCCCGCAAAGCGTCGCCGGCGCCGGCCAGATCGGCCGCGCGGTAGGTGTTGTCGGTCATGGTCCTGCGTCTCCAGGCTCGCACGCACGGTGGCGTCGATGCCGTGGCAGCCCTGCACGCGATACCGGCGCACGGGGCGATCGGGGTGGGATGCCAAAGCGCGGGAACACCAGGTCGTCGGCATGCGCCTGCGCCTGCGGCCGGTATCCGGGCCGTGGGGGCGACCTGTGTCCGCACGATGGCGGCCGCGTCGACACGGCAAGCCTTCAGGGGCGGGCCGCGGGACGTTTGCTGCATGTCCGGCGGCGGCGGCTGACCGGGAGTGACGGCCACAACATAGTGGGGATATTCCGAGCCGTCAACACAAGATGCGGTAATCGCGACATGCCGCGACGATCCGTCGCAGGATGCCGTGTTGCAGCGGCGACGCCTTGTCGACACTCCCTGCGTCCCCAGTTCGATACAACTTCAACTTTCATCGGAACACCGCCCATGCGCGCTGCCCAGTACTCCTCCTTCGGCGACCCGGCCGACGTCCTCGCCATTGCCGATGCCGCGCTGCCCGAGCCCGGCCCCGGCGAGGTGCGCATCCGCACCGTGCTGGCCTCGATCCACAACCACGATCTGCTGACCGTGCGCGGCCTGTATGGCTACAAGCCGACGCTGCCGGCCATCGGTGGCAGTGAAGCGCTGGGCGTGGTCGATGCGCTTGGCGAAGGCGTCGACGGCCTGCAGATCGGCCAGCGGGTTGCCGCCGCCTCGGTGCATGGCACCTGGGCCGAAGCGTTCATTGCACCGGCACGCATGGTGATTCCGATGCCGGAGGCGATCCCCGACGAAATGGCCGCACAGCTGATCGCGATGCCGCTGAGCGCGCTGATGCTGCTGGAGTTCCTGCACGTCGAGCCGGGCCAGTGGATCGTGCAGAACACCGCCAACGGCGCGGTGGGCAAGTCGCTGGCGATGCTGGCGCGGGCGCGCGGCGTGCACGTGGCCAACCTGGTGCGCAATGCCGACGCGGTCGCGCTGCTGCAGGCGCTGGGCATCGATCACGTGTTCGATACCTCGGTGGACGGCTGGAAGGATCGCGTGCGCGCCGCCACCGGCGAAGCACAGGTGGCGGCCGCGGTGGATTCCATCGGTGGTGATGCCAGCGGTGACCTGGTCGACCTGCTCGGCCACCACGGCACCCTGGTGTCGTTCGGGGTGATGAGCGGCGAACCGATGCGCATCCCGGCCGGCGGCCTGATCTACAAGGAGGCCACGGTGAAGGGCTTCTGGGGCAGCAAGGTCAGCCAGGCGATGGCGGTGGAGGACAAGCGCCGGCTGGTTGGCGAGCTGCTCAAGCGCGCGGCCAGTGGTGAGCTGACGCTGCCGGTGGAGCAGGTCTTCGCACTGGACGACATCGCCCAGGCGGCGAAGGCCGGTGCGGGTTCGGGCCGCAACGGCAAGGTGCTGCTGCGGCCTTGATGGGCGGACAACCGGGGTCAGATCCCTTTCCGTTGGAAAGGGATCTGACCCCCCAAGAGGGGTGCGGACCAACGGTCCGCACCCACCGAAGCACAGAACACCCCACCGAGGTCACAGACTTTCGTTAAGAACCTGTGATGTATAACTGAATGCGCTTTCGTCATTGGAAGGCGCACGCGGCTGCGTGCGGTACTGACGGCTCCTCCCCCGTTCGGCGTTGTCGCTTCCATGTACCGCACCACCCTGAACCTGCTTGCCGGCGCGATCGCGCTGGGCCTCACCGCCGGCGCTGCCGGCGCCGCTGAAACCGCCGACTCTGGCAAGGACAGCACCACCCTCGGCACCGTGCTGGTGACCGGCTCCAACATCAAGCGCAGCGATACCGCCGGGCCGAACCCGGTGCAGATCGTCAGCCGCGAACAGATCGAACAGACCGGCCGCTCCACCCTCACCGACGTGCTGCGCAACCTGTCGGCCAATGCCGGCAACAGTTTCGACGAGCAGTACACCGGCAGCTTCGCCGCGGGCTCGGCGTCGATCGGCCTGCGCGGCCTGTCGCCGAAGAACACGCTGGTGCTGGTCAACGGCTATCGAGTCTCCAACTTCGGCTTCGCACTCAATACCCAGGACACCTTCGTCGACCTCAACGCACTGCCGATCAGCGCGGTCGAACGCATCGAAGTACTGAAGGACGGTGCCTCGGCGGTGTACGGCTCCGACGCCATCGCCGGCGTCATCAACATCATCCTGCGAAAGAACTTCCAGGGCGTGGAAGTCGGCGGCGGCTTCGGTACCGCCACCCAAGGCGGCCTGGACGAACGCAAGGCCAACCTGCTGGCCGGCTTCGGCGACCTCGAACAGCAGGGCTGGAACGTGCTGTTCGGGCTGGACCTGCTCAAGCGCGACCGCCTCGATGGCGACGACCGCACCTATACCCGCAGCGGCGACTTCCGCGACAAGCCCGGTGGCCGCCTGGCCGGCTGGTCCACCGCCGGTGGCAACTGGCTGAGCAACCCCCGTGCGCCGCAACCCTTCAGCCCCTGCCCCGATGGCAGCCAGCTGCGCCCCTACAGCGATTTCGGCAGCACCCTGCCCGGCCAGGCCTGCGCCTTCAACGCGCAACCGTTCAAGACCCTGCAGCCCGGCGCCGAGCGCCTGCAGGCGTCGCTGAGTGCGACCTATCGCGTCAATGACAGCGTCGAGGCCTTCGCCGATGTGCTGTACAGCCACAACAAGGCCGACCAGATCTTCAGCGCGCCACTGACCGTCGGCCCCGGCCTGCGTGCCTACAACCCGGCCACCGGCACCCTGATCGACGTGCCGGCGGTGCTGCCGGTCGGCCACCCGAACAACCCGGGCAGCACGCCGCTGCCTTTCGAGTACACCTTCTTCGACCTCGGCCCGCGCCTGAAGGACAACACCCAGGTGTTCTACCGCGCCCTGGCCGGCGTGCGCGGCAGCGGCGAGCGCTGGGACTGGGAAGTGGCGGCGCTGACCTCGCAGAGCGCGCAGCGCGAATACGTGGACAACTTCGTCAACCGCTACGCGTTCGAGCAGATCCTGCGCGATGGCAGCTACAACTTCCTCAACCCGTCCAGCACGCCGGAGGCGCTGGATGCCCTGCGCCTGCAGACCACGCGACCGGGCTGGTACAAGCTGCACTCATTGAACGTCAAAGCATCGACCTCGCTGTGGGAACTGCCGGCAGGCGCGGTCGGCTTCGCCTGGGGTGCCGAGTTCCGCAAGGAATCGCTTGATGCACGTACCAGTGCGCAGGTACTGTCGGGCACCGAACTGCGGCCGGCGATCAATGTGGTCAACGGCGAGCGCCAGGTCAGTGCCGCCTACGCCGAACTGAGCGTGCCGTTGCACCGCACGCTGGAACTGCAGCTCGCCGGTCGCGGCGACCGCTACGATGACTTCGGCAAGGCGTTCTCGCCGAAGGTGGCGCTGCGCTGGCAGCCGCTGGACAGCCTGCTGCTGCGCGGCTCGTTCTCGCGTGGGTTCCGCGCGCCGTCGCTGCCGGAGATCGCACCGGGCCAGACCGTCAGCTACGGCTCGGTGATCGATCCGCTGGATCCGCTGCAGCCCGGTGGCAGCCGTGGCGTGACCAACATCCGCACCGGCAACCCGGACCTGAAGGCCGAGCGCTCGCGCAACTTCAACGTGGGCGCGGTGTGGTCGCCGGATGGCGACACCAGCATCGGCCTGGACTGGTACCGCATCGAGCAGGACAACCTGGTCAAGCCGGACAGCGCGCAGTTCATCGTCGACAACCCGACGCTGTTCCCGGGGCGCGTGCAGCGCGATGCACAGGGGCGCATCACGTTCATCACCAACCAGTACGCCAACCAGGGCGAGTTGACCACCTCGGGGCTGGACCTGGACGCCAGCCACACCTTCCGCACCGAGGGCTGGGGCAGCTTCACCGTGGCCGGCAGCTGGACCCACCTGCTGAGCTTCAAGCAGCCACTGGTGGCCGGCCAGGCACCGTACGAAGGGGCCGGCAACAACCGCCACGGCGCACTGCCGCGCACCCGCGGCACCACATCGCTGAACTGGGCGGTGGGCGACTGGAGCAGCACGCTGAGCCTGCAGTACGTGAGCGGCTACGACCAGCGCGTGGCGACAGCGACCAGCAACCCGGGCCTGCGCGACCGCATCAAGCCGTATCACCAGCTGGACCTGTACGTGGCCTACGAAGGTATCGCCAACACCACGTTGTCGCTGTCGGTGCTGAACCTGACCGACAAGGACCCGCCGTTCGACCCGGCCGGTGGCTCCAACGGCTTCGACATCAGCCAGTACAACCTGCGCGGGCAGTTCGTCTCGCTGGGGGCGCGCTACCGGTTCTGATGGGGCAAAGGGGTGTGCGGACCAACGGTCCGCACCCACCGCATCAACGGCTCAGGTGCAGGAACTGCAGGTGCCGTTCGTACTGGCTGATGATGTCGTTGATGATCTGCTTGCGGCTGTAGCCGACCAGGTCGTAGTCCTGGCTGCCTTCGAACAGGTGCACTTCAGCGCGGTAGTAGCGCTGGTTGCGCAGCTGCTGCGCGGCGAACGACGGGGTCAGGTAGCCACTCAGGATCACCCGGTACAGGAAGTCCTGCTGCTCGCCGTGGTTCACCGTCAGCTCCATGTCGCCGGCCTCGAAGCGCGTCGCCACGTCCCAGCCCTGCCCGCGCAGCTGTTCGGCCACCGCTTCCATCGCCGGCTTCACCGTGTCGTCCATGAAGCGGTAGACTTGGTCGCGCACCGGGAAGTGCATGGCCTGGCTCAGGCGCTGGCGCCAGCCCTGGTGGTGGCGGTCGTCACCGATCAGCGGCGAGGGCCGGTACTGCAGCGCGCGCTTGCGGTGCGATTCGTCACTGAAGGCGCGGGTCAGGCCCCACATCATCAGCAACAGCACCGCCGAGAACGGCAGCGACGCCAGCACCACCGCCGATTTCAGCGCATCGATGCTGCCGGCCAGCAGCAGCCCGGCGGTCAGCACGGCGATCACCGTGCCCCAGAACACGCGCAGCCAGCGCGGGCCGTCATCCTCAGGCGCGCCGCCATGCGAGGACAGCGTGGACAACACCACCGCCCCCGAATCCGCCGACGTCACGAAGAAGATGAAACTGACCAGCACCGTCACCGCAATCACCGTGCGGCTCCAGGGGTAGCCATCGAGCAGTGCATACAACACGGTCGGTGGATCATCCACCGCCAGCTGTGCCAGCTGCTGCTGGCCGTGGTGCAGCACCTGGTCCAGCGCGCTGTTGCCGAAGATCGACAGCCACGCCAGGGTGAAGCCGAGCGGGATCAGCAGCACGCCGAACACGAACTCGCGGATGGTGCGGCCACGCGAGATGCGCGCGATGAACAAGCCGACGAACGGCGCCCAGCCGATCCACCAGGCCCAGTAGAACACCGTCCAGCCGCCCAGCCATTCCGGTCGGCCGCCATAGGCGTACACATCGAAACTCTTGCCCACCACGCTGCCGAGGTAGTCGCCCAGGTTCTGCATCAGCGTGCTGAGCAGGTACTGGGTGGGACCGGCGCACAGCATGAACAGCACCAGCGCGATCGCCAGCAGCATGTTGATGTTGGCCATCCAGCGCACGCCCTTCTCCACCCCGGAAACGGCCACGGCCACCGCCGCGCCCATCATGCTGACCACCAGGATGATCTGCACCAGGTTGGAGTGCGGGATGTTGAACAGGTGCGACAGGCCGGCGTTGAGGTGCAGCACGCCGAAGCCCATGTCGGCGCCGATGCCGAACACGGTGGCGACAATGCCCAGCGCGTCCACGGTGTAGCCGATCGGGCCGTTGATGCGCTTGCCGATCAGCGGGTACAGCGCCGAACGCAGCGCCAGCGGCAGGTTGTGGCGGTAGGCGAAGTAGGCCATCGCCATCGCAGCGAGCGCGAACACGCCCCAGCCATGCAGGCCCCAGTGCAGGAACAGCAGCTGCATGGCCTGGCGCGCCCCAGCCTCACCCGCAGCCGGGTCGCCCTGCGGCGGCTGCAGGTAATGGGTCAGGGGCTCGGAGACGCAGAAAAAGAACAGGGTGATGCTGATGCCTGCGGCGAACAGCATGCCGGCCCAGGAGAGATAGCTGAACTCCGGCTCGTCATGGTCGGCACCGAGCTTGATGCCACCGTACTTGGACAGCGCCACGCCGACCACGAACACCAGGTACAGGGTCATCGCCAGCAGGTAGTACCAGCCGACGTTGAGTGCGGCCCAGTCCTGCGCCTTGACCAGAAGGCGGCCCGCACCGAGCGGGAACAGGCTGACGAACAGCGCGAACGCCACGACAACGATCGCCGCGAAGGCGAACACAGGTCGAAGGGTGCGCACCGGGGATTGTTGCGGCTCCAATGCTTCCATGGGGCGGCGTTCTCCGGTAGATCAAAGGGTTAGCCGACCGATTCTGGCTGAACCGCAGTGGACAGAGCATGAAGTTGCGGCCCGTGGTCACAGGCCCGGCCCACCAATCCGTGTTATCACGCGCGCGCCGGAGCGTGCCTGCGAGCGCAGCCGCGCGCGGACCGCGTGCACCGCGGCCACGCGCATAGTGTCCAATCACGACATCACATGCACCGCGCACAGCTTGTTGCCATCCGGGTCGCGCAGATAGGCCAGGAACAGCTGGCGCCCGGCCATGCTGCGGATGCCGGCCGGGTCTTCGATGGCGGTGCCGCCATGGGCCACGCCCGCATCCTGCCAGCCACGCACGGCCTCGGCGCTGTCGAGGGTGAAACCGATGGTGCCGCCGTTGGCATGGCACGCCGGCTGCCCATCGATCGGTGCAGTGACGATGAACATGCGGCCATCCTTGAAGTACACCAGCCGGCCCTTGTCATCGAAGACACCCGCACGGGCGCCCAGAGCGGTGAACAGGGCATCGTAGAAGCGATGCGCGGCGTCCATGTCGTTCGTTCCAACGGTGATGTGGCTGAACATGCGGGCACTCCTTGTGGAAAACCGCAGTGTCGGCGAGCCCGGCGGGCATCGCAAATGCACGCCTCCGGCCTGCTGCTGCGTTCGCAGGGTTTGTCGTGCGCCGCTCGATCACTATATGATGGGAATCATTCTCATTAATGATCGATGCCGATGGCCGTGCCCGCCGCCTCCAGCACTGCGCTGGCGGGGTTCTACCGCGAACACCATGGCTGGCTGCTGGGTTGGCTGCGCCGCCGCACCCACAACGCCGACTGCGCTGCCGACCTGACCCAGGACACCTTCCTGCGCCTGCTCAGCCGTCGCGTCGATCCGTCCGAACTGCGCCTGCCGCGCGCTTACCTCAGCACCATCGCGCACGCCCTGCTGGTCAACCACTGGCAGCGCGCGGACCTGGAGCGTGCCTACCTGGCCGCACTGGCTGCGCAACCGGAGCCAGTGCATCCATCGGCGGAAGAACGCACGCAGGCACTGCAGCTGCTGCACGCCATCGCCGACATGCTGTCCGGCCTGGCCGAACGCCCACGCCGTGCGTTCCTGCTGGCACGACTGTCTGGCCTGGGCTATGCGGAGATCGGCCAACAACTGGGCGTGTCCGAGCGCATGGTCAAGAAGTACATGGCGCAGGCGATGCTGCATTGCCTGCGCCTGTCCGGCGATGCCACGGCATGAATGCCGCACTGGCCAGCCCGGCGCTGGAGCAGGCGGCAGAGTGGTTCGCGCTGCGCCAGCAGGGCTGGAGTGACAGCGACCAGCAGCGATGGCACGCATGGCTGCATGCCGATGCTGGTCACGCCGACGCGTGGCGCCGGGTCGAGACGGTCTGGCAATCATTCGCTCCCCTGTCTGCACCGGCGGCAGCCACGGCGCTCGATGCTGCCGGCCGTCGCCGCCGTCGCGCGCTTCGCAGTCTCGGTGGCGCCCTCGGCATCGGTGCGGTCTCCCTGCTCGGCCTGCACGGGCTGCGCGAACAACGCGGCCTGCAGACACAGCGCACCGCTGCCGGGCATACCGGGCACTGGACGCTGATGGATGGCAGCCAGCTGTGGCTCAACGCGGACAGCGAAGTCACGATCGACATCGGAAACGGCCGCCGCGCCCTGCACCTGCTGCGTGGCGAACTGCTGCTGCAGACCGGCCATCACCCTGCCTTCGCCGGCCTGCCCTTGAGCGTGCATGTGCCGGGCGCACGCCTGCAGCCGATCGGCACCCGTTTCGCGGTCGGCCGCGAGGCGCAGGGCAGTCGCCTGGATGTGTTCGACGGCGTGGTGCGCTGCCTGCCGCTGTTCGGCGCGGCACTGGACGTACCCACAGGCGGGGCGGCACGAATCGGCCCGATGGGTGGACTGTCGACGGTCGATGCGGATCCACTGCGTGGCGACTGGCAGGACGGCCGGCTGCAGGTGCAGCACACACCCTTGATCCGCGTCATCGACGAACTGGCCCGCCACCACCAGGGCTATCTGGGCTGTGATCCGGCACTTGCCGCATTGAATGTCACCGCCGTACTGCCGCGCCTGGACAGCCTGCAGGCTCTGCAACTGCTGGCCCGCGCCCTGCCGATCCGCATCGAGCAGCGCTGGCCGTGGTGGACCGTCGTGCGTCCGCTTTGACATCGCGGTTCCCTTTCTGCGCGCTCACCGGGCACTACAAGGGAACCCATTGCGGATGTTGCCGCCCCCATGAAACTGCCCTGCCCCTCCCCTCGTCCCCTGGTCATCGCCTTGTGCATCGCCCTGGCGACCCCCTGCCTGCTGCCTACCACGGTCCATGCACAGGACACCGCTGCCGCCGTTGGCTGGCAGATTCCAGCCAGCCCGCTCGACCTGGCCCTGACCGCATTCGGCCAGCAGTCGGGCCTGTCCATCGCCGCCGACGCGCGCCTCACCCGCGGCCGCCACAGCAACGGCGTGCAGGCCACGCTCGGCACGGACGCCGCATTGGCGCAGCTGCTGGCCGGTACCGGCCTGGCCTTCCAGCGTGATGCCAATGGCGTGGCGCTGCAGGCGGCACCCGACGCTGAAGCCGGCGTGCGCCAGATCGGCACGCTGCGCGTGGCCGGCCAGGCCAGCGAAGGTGCTTCGCCGTGGGGGCTGGCCGATGCCGATGCGGTCTACCGTGACAGCGGCTCCCGCGTGCACCTGGACCGCCAGCAGCTGGAACGCTTCCGCGGCCAGTCGATCGGCGATGTGCTGGCCGGTGCGGTCGGCGTGCATACCGCAGACGTGCGCAATGGCGGCGCACTCGACGTCAACATCCGCGGCCTGCAGGGCCAGAACCGGGTGCCCGTGATCATCGACGGTGGCCAGCAGGCCATCGACGTGTACCGCGGCTATGCCGGCGTGCAGCAGCGCAGCTATCTGGACCCGGACCTGATCAGCGCGGTCAGCATCGAGAAGGGTCCGAGCCTGGCCGCCAACGCGGCCAGCGCGATCGGTGGCGTGGTCTACATGGAAACGCTGAATGTCGATGACATCCTCGACGACGGCCAGGCCTGGGGCCTGCGCGTGCGCGGCGGCGTGGCCGACAACAGCATCGACCGCACGCGCGTGTTCAAGCAGGTGGCGCGCGGCAGCGAAAACCGCAACAGCCTGCGTGACCCGCGCGACTGGAATGGCAGCGTGGCCTTCGCCCAGCGCGGCGAAGACTGGCAGCTGGTCGCGGCCTATGCGCGGCGCCGCCAGGGCAACTACTTCGCCGGCAGCAACGGTGCACATCGCTACGACGACCAGCACCTGTCCAGCGGCGGCACGGGCATGTCCAGCCAGGCGGTCTCGGACATGTACCACCCGGGTGATGAAGTGCTCAACACGCACACCGACAACGAATCGGCGTTGCTGAAATTCACCTGGACACCCAACCCCGACCAACGCCTGGAGCTGAGCCACCGCTACTTCAATTCGAGCTTCGGCGAGATCATGCCGTCGGCGATCGGTCGCGTGGGCGAGTCCAACGAATGGGTGACCTACGTGGACAAGGCCAACACCATGTTCCAGTTCGAGCCGGGAAAAATGCGGGTCAACGCCACCTCGCTGCGCCACCGCTACCGGCCCGAGGCGCATCCGTGGCTGGATCTGAGCAGCACCCTGTGGTTCACCACCGCCACCAGTCGCATGTTCAACAGCAACATCGCCAACACGCCGCTGTTCAGGGAAATGGCCTCCGACCAGATGCCCGACACGCTGGGCGAGACCTACGGCCCCGGCCTGCAGTCGGACGTGAAGACCCAGCGCTGGGGCGTGGACAGCAGCAGTACCACGCGCTTCAGCAACGGCCTGGGTAACTGGACGCTCCGTTATGGCGCCTCCTTCCAGCACGAGGACACCGCACCGAACTCGCCGGTGCTGCCGGTGGACTACAACAACAACCGTTACCTGCGCTCGGGCACGCGCCGCGAGGCCAGCGTGGTGGCGTCGCTGCAGTGGCAGCCGTGGGACTGGCTGTCGCTGACTGCCGGCGGCCGTTTCACCGATTACCGCACCCGCGACCGCAACCGCGTGGCCTTCGTCAGCGAATCGCGTGACCTGCGCTACACCTTCGCGCGGCTGAGCAAGGGCGGCCAGCTGCTGCCGGGCTGGTACAAGGAGTGGTACCCGGATGCACAGGGCAACTACACCTACGACTCGCTGCGCGCCACGCCCTATGGCGACAGCACGCTGGGCCAGGCCTATGACTTCGACGGGTTCATCCCTGACCCGCGTGGTGCCAATGGCTTCTACACCAAGCAGATTCCCACCGCCTGGGGCTACAAGCCGGCGATCCGGCGCTCCGGCCACGGCTTCGCGCCCTATGCCGAAGCACGCTTCAACCTCGACGCGGACATGTTCTTCTACGTGAAGTACGCGCAGGGCTGGAAGATGCCCAGCCTGTTCGAGTCGACGCTGGGCAACAGCACCTCGGCGCCGGTGGCTGACCTGAAGCCGGAGAAGAACCGTTCCTGGGACATCGGCTTCAGCCTGCTCAAGCAGGACCTGTGGCGCGACGGTGACCGCCTGGCGTTCAAGGTGGCCTGGTTCAAGAACGATATCGACAACGCGATCACCCGCCGCTTCGATTCCAGCAACTGGGCGTTCTACGTCGACAACGTCGACAATTACACGGTGTCCGGCTACGAGCTGCAGTCCGGTTATGACGCTGGCATCGCCTACCTTGACCTGTCGGCCAGCTACTACCAGCGCGCACGCACCTGCGATGCGGCCACCGCCAAGCGCCTGCGCGAAGACCCGTATGCGAAGTGGAGCAAGCTGGACACCACGCCGGACTGCGTGGACGGCGGCTTCGGCACCTCGTTCGTCAACGCACAGAACCCGCCGAAGTACTCGATCCACAGCACGCTCGGCTTCCGCCTGTTCGACAAGCGGCTGGATACCGGCATCCGCCGCACCTACAACAGCGGCCCCACCCACGAACTGGACAAGCCCTGGAACACCACCGGTTCGACCGGCCTGCAGAACATCTACCTGCCGACCGCGATCTATGACTTCTACGCACGCTGGCAGTTCACCCCGCGCAGCGAAGTGGAGCTGGTGGTCAGCAACCTGCGCAACACCTACTACATGGACACGCTGGCGATGAGCCTGATGCCGGGCCCGGGTCGCACCACGCGGCTGAACTTCACCGCACGCTTCTGAGTGCTGCAGAAACAGCAACGCCCCGGGGAGATCATCCCCGGGGCGCTTGCCTGCGGCAGCTCACGCGCTGGCAGATGCCAACCGTGGTTCTGGTAGGCGCCAACCTTGGTTGGCGCAACGATGCATCACTTCGCAGTACTCAGCAGCAGCACCGCGAAAGTGACCAGCGCGATGCCGACCCAACCAATCGGGCGCAGGCGGTTGCCGAACAACAGCCGGCCGCAGGTGGCGGTACCGATCACGCCGATCGCACCCCACATCGCATAGGCGGTGGCCAGGTCCATGTAACGCACGGCCTGTCCCAGCAGGGCGAAGGCGATCCAGACCATGACGATCGCGCCGACGCCCCAGCGCCAGCGGCGGAAGCCTTCCGACTTGGCCACCATCATGTTGGCGGCGACGTCGATCAGCGCAGAACAGATCACGAAAAACAGAGCGAGGGTATTCATCAGTGCGCCTCCCCGAGGGTGACGCAGACGATGCCGACCACCGCCAGCACCAGGCCGGCCAGCTGCTGCAGCGACAGGCTTTCACCAAAGACAGTGAGGCCGACCACGGTCAGCAGGGTCAGGCCGAGGCCTTCCCAGACTGCATAGGCCACGCCAACGGCGATACGGCGCACTGACTGCGCCAGGAAGAAGTAGGACAGCGCCAGCGCGCCGGCCATGATCACGTAGCCGGTCCAGCCGCCATCGCGGGCGGCATGGGCCATGAACGAGGTGCCAACCACCTCGGCGACGATCGCCACGGTCAGGCAGGCCCAGGCGACCAGCGCGCCACGGGCGGAAACAGTACGGGACATGTGAAACTCCTTGCAGGGCGGGGACCGCGCCACCTCATCAATGGATCCACGCCGTGCGTGGAGGGTCCGGAACGCCCCGCAGACAGGGGCGACGGCGGCCAGTATCATCGTCTTTTACGGTGGGATCAAAATGGATTCCATCGAAAGGAGCGATGGATCAATGCCCTACTCCCCTGAATCCCTGCAGGCCTTCGTGGAAGCCGCGGCGCTGGGATCGTTCTCGGCGGCGGCGCGCCGCCTGCGCAAGACCCAGTCGACGGTCAGCACCGCCATTGCCCACCTGGAAGCCGACCTGGGCGTGAGCCTGTTCGACCGCAGCGGGCGCTACCCACAGCTGACCGAGGCCGGCCGCCAGGTGCTGGGCCACGCGCAGGAGATCCTTGCCGCCGATGCCCGCCTGGAGCAGCTGAGCGTGCGGCTGGCCGCGCCGGTCGAGCCGCGCCTGACCGTGGCGTTCTCCGACGTCTACCAACTGGACCCGGAACAACGGATCCTGCAGCGCTTCGCCGAAGCGTTCCCGGAGATCGAACTGGAATGGCTGGATGCCGAGGGCGAGGACGTGCTGGAACTGGTGAGCAACGGTCGCGCCGCGCTCGGTCTGCTGCCACGGCAGGAACACTATCCGGATGGGCTGGTGGCACGTCCGCTGGCGCATCACAGCGAACTGTCGGTGTACGTGGCGCGCGAGCATCCGCTGGCCAGCGCCGGCCGTCGCGCCGCCGCGCAGTTGGCGCGGCACCGGCAGGTGCGCCTGAGCGCAGAAGTCGATCAATCCCGCGTGGTCACCGGCCTGGCCTGGACGGCGACCGACTACCTGATGGTGATGGAGATGGCCGAGGACGGCATCGGCTGGGCCGAACTGCCACGGGCACTGGTGCAGCGCTACGACCGTGGCCGGCTGCTGGAACTGGTGCTGCCCGGCTGGCCGCGGCGCATCCACAGCGATCTGCTGTGGCGCCGCGACACGCCGCCAGGCCCCGCCGCACTGTGGTGGGCCGACGCGCTGGGCTGAAAAAGGGGACGGAGGGGATTAAGTCGTTTGTGACCCGGCAGTACTGGGTCACAAACGACTTAATCCCCTCCGTCCCTTTTCTATCTGTCAGCGATGGGCGAGCGCGTAATCCAGCGCCGAGCACACCGCCACCACCTGTGCGTCGTTGCACTGCTGCGGGGTCGCGCGCGGGCTGTCCGGGTAGACCTCGGTGGTGGTGGTGTACTTCGCGCCGGTAATGCCGGCGCACAGGCCCAGCTTCTCCAGCGGGTACTCGATCACGCCATGCGCCACCACCGGCGAACCGATGATCTCGCCCTTGTCGTCGGCCGGGGCGATGTGGGTGACCTTCTCCACCGCGGCGATGACCGCCTGCTGGAAGGCCGGTTGTGGGTTCTCGCTGTCGTCCACCAGGTAGAACCCATCGGGAATCAGGCCCGGCTCGAACGGCTTGCCGTCACGCGCGGCCAGCGCCGGGCGGAACTCGCTCTCGTCGCTGTCCGTGGTTTCGTGCAGGTCGATGTGCAGCACGAACTGGCCCTTGTACGGCGCGATCAGTTCGATGACGGCGGTCGATTCGCGGGCCGGGCCATCGGCGCGGAAGTTGCGGTTCGGGTCGATCGCATCGAAGTTCCAGCGGTTGATGCGCTCGAAGCCCCACGGATTCACGCACGGCGCCACCAGCAGGTTGGCCTTGCCGGCATAGTCGGCGGCGTGCTTTTCGAGGAACTCCAGCGCGCCCATCACGCCGCTGGTCTCGTAGCCGTGCACGCCACCGGTGACCAGCGCAGCCGGCAGCGCCGGGTTCCAGTCGCGGCTGCGCAGGGCGAACAGGGTGTAGGTCTCGCCGGCGTAATCGAGCTGGCCATAGGCCACCTTGTCGAAGCGCGAGGCCAGCGCCTCGACGCGCGGCAGCACCTCCTCGTCGTAGCGACGCAGGCGCTGCTGGCGGCCACGCCACGCCTCCCGTTCCGGCGCTCCCCACGGCTGGCCAGGGGTTCCAACGGGGTAGAAGGCGGCTTGGGACATGGCGGATCTCAGCGAGTCAGGAAGCAATCACGCACTTTACCACCGGCCCGCCGGCAGGAACCGCAGACGCATTCCATTGGCGAATGGAATCAGCAATAATTCTCATTTACGACCTTCCACGACCTGCACCGATGCCCATCAACGCCCTCCGACCGGCACGCCTGCCCCTGGCCGCCGCCCTCGCCCTGTGCCTGCTTCCGGCCGCCGGCGCCTTCGCCCAGGATGGCGCCACCACGCTGGACAGCATCCAGGTTTCCGGCAGTTGGCTGGGCACCGGCCTCCACGACAGCGTGAAGAACTTCGCTGGCGCGCGCACCGTGGTGGACCGTCAGCGCATCGAGGCCAGCGGGACGGCCAGCATCGGCGATGCCATGCGCCGCATCCCCGGCGTGCAGGTCACAGACAACTCCGGCACCGCAGGCAGTTCGGTGTCGCTGAACATCGGCGTGCGCGGCCTGACCGGGCGCTACTCGCCGCGCTCGACCGTGCTGCTGGACGGCGTACCGCTGGCGGTGGCGCCGTATGGCCAGCCGCAGCTGTCGTTCGCACCGACCAGCCTGTCCAACATCGAATCGATCGATGTGGTGCGTGGCGGCGGCGCGGTGCGCTACGGGCCGCAGAACGTGGGCGGCATCATCAACTTCAGTACCCGCGCCATTCCCACCGGTGCCGGCCTGCACGGTGAGGCCGGCGTGCGCTACACCGCCTACGACCATGGCGGCGGAGACAGCACCCAGTACAACGCCTTCCTCGGCGGTACCGGCGACAACGGCCTGGGCGCGGCCCTGCTGTACTCCGGCCAGGACGGCCGCGGCTGGCGCCAGGGCAGCGATGACCGCTTCAACGACCTGGCGCTGAAGTTCGCCTACGCCATCGACGCGCAGCAGGAACTGCGTGCCAAGCTGTCCTACTACGATGTGCGCTCGCTGACCCCGGGTGGCCTGACCCGCGCGCAGTACGAGGCCGACCCGTTCCAGAACACCCGCCCCACCGATTTCTGGAAGGGCCACCGCACCGGCATCGACCTGGGCTACACCAACACACTGTCGGCCAACAGCGAGTTCGAGGTGCTGGCCTATTACAACGAAAGCACCCGCGCCAGCTCGCTGATCAACGCCGCCAATACCCAGCTGACCGTGCAGCCGCGCGATTACCGTGTGCTCGGCATCGAGCCGCGCTATACCCAACGCCTGCACTGGGGCGCCAGCGTGCACGACATCACCGCCGGCTACCGCTTCCTGCGCGAGCGCGGCAACGACCGCAGCTACACCGTCACCCGCCGCACCGGCGTGGCCAGCGCCACCACCCGCTTCGACAACGCCACCGACGCCCATGCGTTCTTCATCGACGACCGCATCGCGATCGGCCAGTGGCGGATCACCCCGGGCGTGCGCATGGAATGGATCGACATGGACCGCCGCCAGGCGGGTGGCGCGGCGACCTTCAGCAGCCGCAACGACAAGGCGCTGCCCTCGCTCAACATCGCCTACCTGCTGACCCCGCGGCTGACCGTGTTCGGCAACTACACCACCTCGTTCGGGCCGGTGCAGAACATCCAGTTGAATTCGCAGACCGCCAGCAACCCGCTGAATCCGGAAATCGCCAGGACCACCGAACTGGGTGCACGCTGGCAGGACGGCGCACTGCGCGCGGAAGTGACCGTGTTCAAGATGCGCTTCGACAACCAGATCCTGCAGGTACCGGGGATCACCCCGCCGACCTTCCAGAACATCGGCGCCACCGACCACAAGGGTGTGGAGAGCGCGCTGGAGTACCACTTCAGCGAAGACAGCGCGCTGGCCGGGCTGGAGCTGTACGCAAACTACACCTGGACCAAGGCGATCCAGCAGTCCGGCGACAACCGTGGCCTGGACGTGCCGTTCTACTCGCGCGACACCGACAGCGTCGGCGCCCGCTACGCGCTGGCCGGCTGGACCTTCAATGTCTCCAGCACCCACCAGAGCGGCCAGTTCTCCGATGCGGCCAACACCTGGGATGAGACCGCCGACGCACGCGTGGGCCGCGTGCCGGGCGTACGCCTGTGGAACGCGCAGGTGGCCTGGCAGGTGCCCGGGCTGGGCGACAGCGAGATCGCGCTGGGCGTGAACAACCTGGCCGACAAGCGCTGGTACACCCGCAACGTCGATGGCAATGCCGGCCGCATGGTGGCCGCGCCGCGCACCTTCTACGTGCAGGGCCGCTACCGCTTCTGACGCAGTAGCCGCCCGATGCAGTGACGGCGGCGATCACGGTGGCGGCGTATCATGCCGCCACCATGTCACTGCCTGTTTCGCCATCGCGCCTGCATCTGGCCTTCCAGGGCCTGCGCCTGCGCCTGCGCGGCAGCGACCTGTGGTTCATCGCGCTTGCCCTGCTGGTCGGCCTGATCGCCGGCTACCTGACCCTGCTGCAGTCCGGCATCGCACGCTGGCTGCAGGGCACCCTGTATGGGCTGGACGACGGCATGCGCCTGAGTTCCCTGCCCTCACTGACATGGACAGCGCTGCTGGTGCTGCCGCTGGGTGGCCTGCTGGTCGGCCTGGTCAGCCTGGCCGCGACCCGGCTCAAGCGGCCCCTGCTCGATGCGGTGGAAGCCAATGCCCTGCATGGCGGCCGCATGTCGATGCGCGACAACCTCATCGTGCTGACCCAGACCCTGCTGTCCAACGGCTGCGGCGCCTCGGTCGGGCTGGAGGCGTCGTATACGCAGATGGGCGCGGGCAGCGGCTCGCAGCTGGGCCGGGTGATGCGCCTGCGCCGCAACGACGTGCGCATCCTGGTCGGCGCCGGTGCCGCCGGTGCCATCGCCGCCGCCTTCGGGGCGCCACTGGCCGGCGCGTTCTACGCCTTCGAGATCGTCATCGGCGCCTACACCCCGGCCGCACTGGCCCCGGTGGCGGTAGCCGCGCTGGCCGGCGCGTTCGTGGCTGACCAGGCCGGCATCGAGGCCTACCTGCTGCCGGCCGCCTCGACGATTGATGTCCGCGCCGCCGACTACGCCATCTATGGCCTGCTCGGCTGCTGCTGCGCGATGGTCGGCATTGCCATCATGCGGCTGATCGCCTCGATCGAGGGCACGGTCAAGCGCAGCCCGCTGCCTGCCTGGGGTCGGCCGGTGGTCGGTGGACTGCTGCTGATACCGCTGGCCCTGGCCAGCCCGCAGGTGCTGTCGTCCGGACATGGCGCCCTGCACCTGGACCTGACCACGCACCTGCCGCTGATCTGGATCGGCGGCCTGCTGACCCTGAAGTGCCTGGCCTCGGGCATCTCGCTGGGGTTCGGCTTCCGTGGCGGCCTGTTCTTTGCCTCGCTGTTCATGGGCACCCTGGTCGGCGCGCTGTTCGCCGGCCTGCTGGCCATGGCCACCGGCGTGCCGGTGGTCGACGCCACCTCCGCCGCGCTGGCCGGCATGGCGGCGCTGGCCGCAGCCGTGGTCGGCGCGCCGATGACCATGGCCATGCTGGTACTGGAAGGCACCCACGACTTCCTGCTGACCAGCGTGGTGATGAGTGCGGTGCTGGTGTCCAGCACGCTGGTGCGGCAGTGGTTCGGCTATTCGTTCTCGACCTGGCGCATGCACCTGCGCGGCGAGACCATCAAGAGCGCGCGCGACGTGGGCTGGGTACAGAACCTCAACGCCGGCCGGTTGATGCGCAAGGGCGTGGCCACCGCCCCGTCCGACCTCGATGCCGCCGCCTTCCGCCAGCGCTTCCCGCTGGGCTCGGGCAGCCGCGTGATCCTGATCGACAGCGAAGGCCATTACGCCGGGATCGTGCAGATTCCGCGCGTGTACGGCGACGGCGTGAAGCCCGAAACCACGATCGGCGAACTGGCGGAAAACCGCGACGTGTCACTGCTGCCAAGCGCGGACGTGGTCACCGTGATGCAGCGCTTCGACCACACCCAGGCCGACGAACTGGCCGTGGTCGCTGCCGACGGCCAGGTGCTGGGCGTGGTCTCCGAAGCCTTCGTACGCAAGCGCTACGCCGAGGAACTGGACAAGCGCCAGCGCGAGCTGATGGGCGAGCGCGTCGAGGACACCGACTGACCCGCAAAAAGGGGACGGAGGGGATTAAGTCGTTTCTGGCACGCTGGCTATCCACGCGTGGCGTGGACCGCTGGAAATCCACGCATGGCGTGGATCTACTGTCACTGCGACGGGGTAGACTCCGGCCATGCGCTTCATTGAAACCTTCCAGGCCGGCCCCTTCGCCGACACCGTGGTCAGCCTGCTGGCCGCCTTCGTGCTCGGCACGCTGATCGGCGCCGAGCGCCAGTACCGGCAACGCACCGCCGGCCTGCGCACCAACGTGCTGGTGGCGGTGGGTGCCGCTGCCTTCGTCGACCTGGGCATGCGTATCGCCGGCAGCGCCGAGGCGGTGCGGGTGATCTCCTACGTGGTCTCCGGGGTCGGCTTCCTCGGCGCCGGCGTGATCATGAAGGAAGGCATGAACGTACGCGGCCTGAACACTGCCGCCACCCTGTGGTGCTCGGCGGCGGTCGGCAGCTGCACCGGTGCGGACATGCTGGCCGAGGGCGTGCTGCTGACGGTATTGATCATTGCCGGCAACACCCTGCTGCGGCCGCTGGTGAATGCAATCAACCGCATTCCGATCAACGAGGCGGCGACCGAAGCCACCTATGAAGTGCGCCTGAGCGTGGATGCCGAAGCGGTGCCACGTGTACGCGAACGCCTGGTCGATGCGCTGGAGGCTGCGCAGTACCCGGTGGGCGATGTGCAGGTGGTCGAGCATGCCGATGCGCCCACCGATGTGATCGCGGTGCTGGTCAGTACCGCCGTGAGTGCCGATGAGCTGGACGTGGTGCTGGCGCGTATGGAACACGTGCCGGGCGTGCTGCACGCCACCTGGGAAGTCAGCACCCGCGATTGATTCATCTACCCGCCCTGCGCTGCTGCGCACGTAGCAGCTTGCGGAACGAACCGCACTGGCGTGCATCCTGCGCTTCCGGGCAGGCCGCGGCGCGTTGCAGGTGACGGCGTATCCGCTGCAGCTGGCTGATCTGTTGCTGCAGCACATCAGCCTGCGCCAGCAGCGCCTCACGATCCAGCGTGAGGCAGCCGCGCTGCGGCGGCAGCGATGCCCCGATCTGCTGCAGCGACAGCCCGGCCGCCTGGCCAAGGCCGATCATCGCCAGCCGTTCCAGCACCTGCTCGTCGTACTGCCGGCGCAGGCCGCGACGGCCGAGGGCCTGCAACAACCCCAGCTGCTCGTAGTAGCGCAGGGTCGAGGCCGGCACGCCACTGCGCTTCACCACCTCGCCGATATCCAGTTCACGCACGGGCTTGACCTCAAGTCGCCTTCAAGCATCAACCTATGGGCAACTTCCCGGCAGGACAAGGCCATGGCCAGTACATCCCCCGTTGATCAGAATGCGCTCTGGAATGGCCCTGGCGGCCAGATCTGGGTCGCCCAGCAGGCCATCCTCGATGGCCTGTTCCAGCCGATGGCCGACCTGCTGGTCGCCGAACTCCCGGAGACCGTCACGCAACTGCTCGACATCGGCTGCGGCACCGGCGCCAGTCTGCTTGCATCAGCCGCCGCTCGTCCGGCGGCACAGAGCACCGGCCTGGACATCTCCGCGCCGATGCTGGCGCTGGCCCGCCAGCGCGCCGAGGCAGTGGGACTGGACGCGGACTTCATCGTGGCAGACGCGCAGCGGCATCCGTTGCCGTCCGCGCACTTCGACTGGATCCAGTCGCGGCTGGGCGTGATGTTCTTCGAGGACAGCCAGGCCGCCTTCGCCAACCTGCATCGTGCCGCGACACCCGGCGCGGGGCTGCGCTTCATCGCCTGGCGCAGTGCCGACGAGAACCCATTCATGACCACGGCCGAGCGCGCCATCGGCGATGCACTGGATCTGCCGCCCCGGGTGCCCGGCGCGCCGGGACAGTTCGCCTTTGCCGATGGCGGGCAGGTACAGCGGCTTCTGCAGGCCGCCGGTTGGAAGGATGTGGAGGTGGTTGCGGTAGACCTGCCCTGCTCGATCGCCCGCGAAGACCTGCCGACCTATGTCGGCCAGCTGGGCCCACTGGGGCTGGCCTTGCGCGCAATGCCGGAAGACCGCGCCACCGTGCTCCGCGACCAGGCACTGGCTGCATTCGCGCCGTTCATCGAAGGCGACCGCGTACGCGTGGGTGCCGCCTGCTTGCTGGTCCGCGCCCGCGCCTAGGAAAAGGGGACGGAGGGGATTAAGTCGTTCTTGCCCCGCGTGTGCCGGAAACGACTTAATCCCCTCCGTCCCCTTTTTCTTTACAGCGCCTCGCCGGCGTCGGCCAGGCGCGATTCGATCAGTGCGTACCACTGCTGCAGCACGTCGATCAGCATGTCCAGCTCGGCGTCGGTGCGCTGCGCGCGCCCACTGCGCAGGCAGGCCTGGGCTTCCTGCAGCTGGGCCAGGAAGCCGGCCACGGTGTCTGCCTGCAGGATCAATCCCGGCAGTCGCCGCCCGGGAATGCGCACCACCGCATGATTGCCGAGCTGGCCGTACACACTCAGTGTGGTTTCCGTCTTCATGGAAAGAGGCAGGAATTGGGCGTTCATCGCGTGCACCATGGAAAACCTGAGCCGCCGGCAGGCGTGGACAACGGGGGAGACGTGGCCACGTCCTGCCGGCGGTCAGGGGGGACTCGGGATGCCGGGGACTTGCCCCGGCGCAGGATTCTCAGCGTGGCTGCGCCACACCCGCGATCTGCACGCGCCGGTTCGGCGCCAGGCAGGCGATCAGCTCGCGACGGTTGCGCTGCTCGCACTGCACGATCGGCTCGGCCGCGCCGCGTCCTTCGGCACTGATGCTGGCTGCAGGCACGCCGCCCTGCACAAGCGCGCTGCGCACGGCCTCGGCACGTCGCTGCGACAGGGCCTGGTTGTAACTGGCACTGCCGATACGGTCGGTATACCCGGTCACCCGGATTGACTGCACCTGACTGGCCTCGCGCACCTGCGCCAGTACGCCCTGCACGGCCTGCTGGCCTTCGGCGCTGAGCACCGCGCTGTCGAAACCGAACAACGCATCGGCCGACAGCCGCAGCGGCTGTTCCGGCAGCGGTGCCGGTACCGGTACTGGTGGGGCCGGTGGCCGCGGCGGCTCCAGCACGGCCGCGCACGATTCCGGCTTCCAGTAGCCCGCCTGGGCAATGCCCTTGCTGTCAAAGCGGACCTGGAACTGGCAGGTGAAGTACTCCGCACCTTGCGCGGTGCGGAAATTGAACAGGTAGTTCCACTCGCGCACGCCCCACATGCCTTCATTGAAATGCGGCGTGCCCAGCAGCGTGTACAGCTGCCGCTTGGTCATGCCCGGCGCGAAGCGGCGCAGGTCGGCGACGTCGGGATAGATGCCC
The DNA here is from genome assembly GCF_054473855.1 of Stenotrophomonas genospecies 3. Taxonomy (NCBI): domain Bacteria; kingdom Pseudomonadati; phylum Pseudomonadota; class Gammaproteobacteria; order Lysobacterales; family Lysobacteraceae; genus Stenotrophomonas; species Stenotrophomonas genospecies 3. The sequence goes on along the minus strand of NZ_JBTMUR010000002.1, from coordinate 78,192 downwards.
TCCTTCAGCGAGGCCTTCGAGGCCTCCGGGAAGTGCACGGCGGTGGCTTCGGCAGGACCCTCGGCGGCCGGCACATGGCTGCGGCAGGCGGCCAGCAGGCCCATCCCCAGGACCAGGCCCAGCACTGCGGCCATCTGGCCGGTGCGGGCGATGCGATGCTGTTTCATGTCATTCCCCCTTTGGACGTTTCCGCGATGCCGGGCCGCGCGTGCGGCCCGGCGGCGGGGATCACCACTGGATGCCGGCACCGACGGCCACACCGGCCTCGCCACGGCTGTTGGTGGAGCCGCTGAACTTGTAGATCCAGCGCCCTCCTTCGGAGACACCGGAGATACCAACCGCCACGCCCGACTCGCCGTTGTAGCTGCCGGCGGCGACCGAGGCCATGCTGCGGCCCGCTTCGCTGGGCTGCGGCAGTGCTGCGGTGGCCATAGCCGAGGCGATACCGGCCGAGGCGCGGTTGTCGGTCTTGCGCAGGTCGCGCTCGAAGCCACCCATGCGCTCGTCGGTGTAGGCCTTCGACCAGTCCAGGGTCTGCGCCATGCCCGACTTCAACTGGTCGACGTTGACTGCGTCGGTACCGGCGGTGCCGGCGGCGACGTTACGCACCGTGGTCGGGCCGCTGTTGGTGCTGCCCAGCGTGACACTGTTGTAGTTGGTCGCGCCGTTCACCGTGGTGTCGTAACGGATCGTGCCCTGCTGCGAGGCCTGCAGCTGGCGTACGTTGACCGCGTCGGTCGCCTGCGAACCGTCGGCCACGTTGACCACCTGGCGTTCGGCACCGGCGGCACCCACTGAGACCGTGTTGGCCCGGTTCGCCACCGAACCCGCACCCAGCGCCACCGAGTTGTCGGCCTGCGCCTGCGAGCCATTGCCCAGCGCGGTCGAGTTGGCACCGGCGGCGGTGGAGCCAGCGCCACCTGCGGCCGAATTGGCACCGCTGGCGGACGGATCGGCCAGGTTGTTGGTGTTGTTGGCGCGGAAGCTGCCGGCCACGTTGGTGATGTTCTGGATCTTCTGGTCGGTGTACTTCTTCGATTCGTCGATGGCGTAGTTCACGCCGTTCTTCAGCTGGCCGACGTTGGTCGCGTCGTACGTATCGGAACCGTCGGCGACATGGGTGATCTTGCGCTCGCTGCCGGTGCTGCCGACCGAAACCTCACCGGCCGAGTTGCTGGCGCCGGTCTGGCCATAGGCGCCGGTGTAGCCGCTCTGCGCACCGACGCTGGCCACCGACCCGGCACCCAGGGCGACGCTGTTGCCGGCACTGGCGCTGGCGCCGTTGCCGACCGCCACGCTGTTGGCACCGGCCGCACTGGCCTGCGGGCCGACCGCCACCGCTTCCGCACCGGCAGCCGTTGCAGGCGCTGCGGTCGAGTTCACTGCCAGGTAGGCACTGCCACCGCTGTTGTTGGTGATGCGTTGGTTGAGGACCTTCAGCGAGCCGTCCACCGCAGTGAAGGCGGCGGTGACATTGTTGTAGTCGCCGCTGGTGAAGGTGCCGTCGGTGGCGATGCTGGAGATGCTGAACTTCGGCGCGGTCCACACGTTGGTGGTGCCGTTGTACGCGGTGGTGCCACCGAAGTAGTTGGCGATGGTGCTGTTCGTGCTGAACAGCTGGTCGCCGGTGATGGCATCACTGCTGCCGGCCAGGATGCTGCCGGCGGCGACGTTGGTGATCTTCACCGCGCCGGTGCCGGTACCCGTCAGCGTCACGCTGTTGAGCACGATGCCACTGCCATCGACGTCGTACTTCACGGCCAGCTTGTCGATCTCATCGGTCTGGTCGGCGACGTTGGCTAGCGAGTTGCTGACCGCATCGAAGGCGGTACCGACGTCGTTGTAGCTGCCCTTGGTCACGGTGCCGTTGGCGGCGACGTTGTTGATCGAGTAGGTCGGTGCGGTCAGCACGCCGCTGGCGTTGACCGCCGCGCCACCACCGAGGTGGGTGGCCACGGCCTGGTTGGCCGCAAACAGCTGGGCACCGTTGATGGCCTCGCTGCTGGTGGCACTGACCTGGCCCGGGCCGAGATTACGCAGCGTGGTGGCCGTGCCGGTCTGGCCGAGCGTGGCACTGGCGTAGTTGACGCTGCCGTCGCCATTGAGGTCATAGCGCAGTGCCCCCTGTTCCGACGCCTGCAGCTGGCCGACATTGACCGCATCGGTCGCTGCGGTACCCGCAGCCAGGTTGGTGACCTGACGCTCAGCACCGGCGGCACCGATGGACACGCTGTTGGCACGGTCAGCCAGGCTGCCGGCACCCACCGCGATGCTGTTGGCGGCGGTGGCGCGGGCGTTGGTACCGACCGCGATCGAGTCGGCGCCGCTGGCCAGTGCCTCGGTACCGGTCGAGTTCACCCGCAGGTACTTGGTGCCACCGTTGCGGATGTCGGTGATCTGCGTGTTGAGGTTGACCAGCGAACCATCGACCGCGGCGAAGGCATCGGTGGCGTTCTCATACAGACCCTTGGCGATCGCACCGCCGGTGGAGATGGTGCTGATCTCGAACAGTGGTGCAGTGAAGGCACCACTGGCCGGATCGAAGGCTGCACGACCGCCGAAGAAGCTGGCGATGGCCGCATTGGTCGCCGCCAACTGGCCGCCATTGACCGCTTCCAGGCTGCCGGCGGTGACCGCACCGCCGGCCAGGTTGCCGATGGTGGTAGTGCCGGTGCCCGCACCGAGCGTGACACGGCGATAGTTCGGATTGCCGGCACCGTCCAGATCGTAGGTCACCGCAGCGGCCGCCACATCATCGATCAGGCTGATGGCACCCTTCAGCTGGGCCACGTTGACCGCATCGGTATTGACACTACCGGCGGCCACGTTGGTGATCTGGCGCTCGCCGCCACCGGCGGTACCCACCGACACTTCACCGGCCGAGACCTGCGGCGCAGTGAGGCCATAGGCGCTGTAGCTGGCCTGGGCACCGCGCAGCGCGGCCGAGCGGTAGCCCAGTGCGACCGAGTTGGCCTGGTTCGACGTCGCCTCGGCACCGAGCAGGGTCTGCCCGTTGGCCGTGCCCACCGCACTGTCGCCGACGATCACCGAATGGCCCATGCGTGCGGCGTAGTCCGCGGTCGGCACACCGGTCGGGTTGCTCGGATCATTGGTGCCGGCGCCCGGGAAGGCGACGTTGGCATCGACCTTCGGCAGCTCGTGGCGGGCATTGGCACCGATCACCACTTCCTTCGAACCGTTGGCAAAGGCGCCGTCACCCATCAGCACCTGGTAGTCCTGCGCCGCATTGACTGCCCAGCAGGAGATGTCGGCGAGGACAATATCCAGGCACTTGGCCGCCCATGCCGGCGAATCCTTCGGCAGCAGCAGCCCGAGCAGGCCGCCCGGATTGCCGTTGTTGATGTTGTAGATGTAGCTGTCGGAGGTGACACCACCGATCAGGGTCAGGTGCGAGCTACCGCCGGTGACGGCGCCACCCAAGCCGTTGAGAGTGCTGCCGACCGGCGACAGGTTGACCACCGGCAGGCCCAGCACATTGACCGTCGAGTAGGTCTGCATCACGTTGGCGTTGCTGAGCTTGAGGTTGCCGTTGCTCAGGTAGCCGTTGCCGCCGAACAGGCTGGTGGTGGTCGGGCCAATCAGCTGCCCGACGTTGCCAACCAGGCCGCCGGTGCCGATGATCAGGCCCGCGTTCGGATCGGCCGGAGCCGGCGCCTTCGGGCTGGTCGGCGGAATCGCCGAGGGCTTGGTCAGGCCGAGGCCGCTCAGCGTGCCACCGACCAGGCCACCCACGGCACTGCCGAGATTGCCGATGGTGCCATTGAGGTTGCCGTTGAGCAGGTTACCGACGGCGCCGCCGACATTGCCGAGCGTATCGCCCAGCAGGCCACCGAGGCCGCCGGTGCTGCCACCTGTAGCGCCATTGAGTACACCGCCGACGGTGCTGCCCACCGCACCCACTGTATTGTTGAGCGTGCCGCCCACGGCGCCACCAACTGCACCCACCGTGCCAGCCGCACCATTGAGTGCGCCGCCGACGGTGCTGCCGACCGAACCGACCGTGCCGTTGAGCGCACCACCCACAGTTCCGCCGACTGCACCAACCGTGCCAACCGCACCGTTGAGTGCCCCGCCGACGGTGCTGCCGACCGAGCCGACCGTGCCGTTGAGTGCACCACCCACAGTGCCGCCGACTGCACCAACCGTGCCAACGGCGCCATTGAGCGTGCTGCCCACTGCTCCGCCCACCGCACCAACCGTGTTGCCGACGGTGCCATCAAGCACGCCACCCACGGCGCCACCTGCCGCGCCGACAACGCCGCCCACCAGGCCACCCACGCCCAGTGCGCTGTTCTGCGCTGCCACAGTCGCTTGGCCGGCCAGCTTCAGATTGCGGTCGGCCACGACTTCCTGGCCATCGGGCGCCTGCACGCGCACTTTGCCGGCAACACCGGTATCGAAAGCTGCGGTGATCGCACGATCATGGGTCTCGCCCGGCAGCTCCTCCTTTGCCGGCAACGTGACCGCTGCCGTCGCCTTGACCTGCCCCTGACCGTCGATCTGGTGGCCCGCCAGCTTCAGCTGCGAATCCACCTTGCCGTCAACGGACGCCTTGAGGCCGGACAGCGAGCCAGCGGATGCGCCAGCAACAGCGGCAGCCGCCTTGGCACCGGTATCGATCGAGGCCACCTGGGCACCGGCGATGCCAACCCTGGCCTTCGCCTGCGCATCCGCAGCCACACCGAGCGGCGCATGCGCGGACTGCGCAACGTTGGCCGCCAGTGAGGCATCCATCTTCGCCACATTGGACGCTGCGTGCCCCAGCCCGACATTGGCGCGAACATCGGCGGCCAGTGCAGGAACCGCGACCTGCTTCGGCGCGGCGTTCGCCGCCAGCTTCACCTGTACGGTAGCCGGCAGCACGTCGCGCACGATCGGCAGCGAGGTCGTACTCAGCTGCAGGCCCACACGCGCGTCTGCGCTGATCGCCGGACTGCTCTGCGCCTGGCGCGATGCCGCGGCCAGCGCGACTTCTGCGTCGACCTTGACCGGCATCGGCTGCGCGTACTTCGCGGCCAGTGCCTGCAGATCACGCAGCGACTGATTGGATTCGGATGCTCCTGCATGCCCGCTGGCCAGCGCACACAGCAGGGCCAGGGCCAGTGCGGTCGGCATCAGCAGGACACTGCGCGGATCGCGAGCGGCGCTGCCGCCGCTATCGCCGGTGGCCAGTTCCGAGGCCACAACCAGAGCATTGAGCTGGCGGTTCCATACACGTCGGTAGATGCGGTTCATGAGCATTTCCCCCGTAGGCGAACAACTGGAATGTCAGTGGACTTGCCGTTAGGCAGGTGACTGACATTTCAGCGTTTGCAACGGCGGCTGCGCACTTCATTCCGGCACGGCAATCGCGCATTCCGGCAAATCCACGGTCGGAATCGGCAGCCAGTTATGCAGAAGCGGCAACCATATCGGCAAGCGGATATGCAATTCCGGCAGGAACCGCCGGGAAACCCTTATGGGGCCTGGATCAGGCGGGCTGGCCGATCTGCGCGGGTGCGCGCATCAGCGTGTCACGCGGCAGTTCACCGAAGACCTTGCGGTAGTTGTCGGCGAAACGCGAAAGGTCCCACAGGCCACAACTGAGGGCGATGGCCTTGACCGAACGGCGGCTGGAATCGGCCATCGACAGGCTGCGGCAGGCTGCGCACAGGCGCAGCATCGACAGGTAACGATTGGGCGACGTACCGAACAGGTCCTCGAACGCGTAGCGCAGCCCACGCTCACTGACACCGGCAGCGTCGCAGATCTCATTCATGTAGATATTGCGGCGCAGGTTGAGGCGCATGAAGTTTTCCGCCCGCTGTGCGATCAGATAATGCGTGCGCCGCGCACGGCTGCAACCCGGGCGTTCGGCGGAACCCGCACCCAGCAGTGCCTGCACGTGTTCGTGCAGCAGCCGCTCAGTTTCCTCCGGCTGCAGGCCCGTGCCCTGGCCCAGCTGCAGGTGCAGCTGCTGGTAATGCTGTGCCAGCGGGGCGGCCTCGCTGGCGAGATTGAACAGTGAAAGCGCCTGTCCGGCCGGCGGCGTGCTGCGCAGGCTCAGTTCGGTCAGCTTGCGTTGCACCCGTGCCACCGGCACCAGCATCAGGGTCATGTGCGTGCCCGGGCTCAGGGTGAACTCGCTGATGCCCTCGGGCATCACGGTCAGCGCCATCCCAGGGGCAAGCGGTACGCCATGGCACCAGCTCAGGGTTTCATCGGTCGCATGCAGATACCCCAGCATCGCCCAGTCCGGCGGCAGCATGAAACGTCCACGGCAATGGAATCCACAGCTGATGCTGCAGAACAACGCCTCCTCGTGCACGCGTGACGCGAAGGCCGCCCGCGGCCCATTGCCATCGAGCAGAAGCAGTTCGACATCACATACACGAAGCACGCCGCTCAGCGTCGCCAGGTCGATCGACCGCAGGCCGCTGTCGTCGCTGTCTCCTACCCCACCATCGACCATGACAGTGTCGTCCCCCCGATTATCCGCCGTGCGGTACGGCCCCCCACTGCCTGACAGGGCGCGCACCTCTCATGGAATCTCTTCCATCACCGGGATGCGCGCCGCCAAGGTGCGCACCCCAAAAGAAACGCGAGTACTTGAATGCGAGTACTTGAATGCGAGTATGCCCGATAATTCAACGGGGTAAACATCTGCACCGCGTTGAATAAGATGGATACAGAGGTGAAAATCAGATTGTCGCGTTTGGCACGGTTTTCGCATGCGACCTGAAGCCTGCCTCACATTATCTGCACGTCGATGAATCGTTGTGCGGGCGAACGGATTTCCGTCACAGAACCCGGCTTGAAAATTAAGGACCAATGGGATTCTGCCGAATTTGCATATAGGTTCCGGTTGCAGCCGGCCGCCATTCAGGCAAAGTCGATAACACGGTGATCCGGTCTTTGATAATGACCGCACCCAGGGGGACAGCATGACCATGCACGTATCGCTCGACACGTCGACCACCGGCCCCGCGCCGCGCGGTCGCGGTTGCGCGAACGGCGTCCCGCCTGGAAACGATCACCCTGCTTGAGCACAGCGGGTCCATCCCGCCGTGCCTCCTCCGCCAGGACGTGCGGAGGTCCACGGACGATCCCGGCGGAGCCGGGCCACCGCCCAACAGGTGTCCTGTAGCAGACAGGTAGAGGGAGACAAACGTCATGAACGCATCGATCCGCAAGTTCCTGAAGGAAGAAGATGGCGTTACCGCACTCGAGTACGGCCTGCTGGCGGCTGTGATTGCCGGCATCCTGATCGCGGTCGGCAATGCGCAGATCAAGTCCTTCTTCGAGACCCTGTTCACCAATCTCTCCGCATTGGCCACCAAGGCCTCCGGTAGTGCAGCACCGCCTGCCGGCGGCGGGGGCTGACCGGGACCGCGCGCAGCCGTCGGCTGCGCTTGCGGCTCATTGCAGAAGGCGGCGGCTGACCGTCCACTGACGGACAATGGAGGGTGCCATGACACTGCTGGGATTGCTGGCCATCGGTGTGTGCCTGCGGATCGCGATCAGCGATCTGTACGCCCGTCGGGTGCCCAACGCCTGGCTGCTGTCCGCATGCGCGATCACCGTTGTCGTGCTCATCGCCGGACAGTTCAACGCGCCGCGCCTGCCGTGGGCTTCCCACGTTGCCGGCGCGGCGCTCGGCCTGGTCGCATTGCTGCCTTTCCATGCAGTGCGCTGGATGGGCGCCGGTGATGTCAAGTTCTTTTCGGTACTGGGATTGATGCTGGGCTGGCAGGCACTACTGCCGATCTGGATCGCGGCCAGCCTGGCAGCGGGCGCACATGCCGCACTGGTGCTGGTATCGCGACGGTTGGGTCCAGTACTGCCCATCGGCCTTCAAGCCCATATGCATCGGGCAAGTTCGCAATGGCATTCGCACCCGGCGCTGCGCGGGATGCAGAGCGCCCGCCAGGGACGCCAAGGCATTCCCTACGCCGCCTACCTGGCGGTATCCGCCATCGCCTGGGTCCTGATCAGCACGTACGGAGGCGTGGCATGAACATCCACAACCGACGCCGGCAACGTGGCGCGGCCAGCATCGAGTTCGCGCTGATTTTGATGCTGGGCCTGCTGCCGCTGCTGCTGTTCACGTTCTCCGGCGTAATGATCATGGCGGCCCAGCAGACGTTGGCAACCGCCTCGGCCGAGGGTGCACGTGCATCGCTGCGCTATGGCAGCGCCAACGAACGCCGTACTGCCGCCTGCGTTGCAGCGCGTAGTTCGATGCAGTGGCTGCTGAACTTCTCGGGTCAGCCGGTCGACTGCAGCAATGGCGGAAACAACGCCATTCTGGTTTCCGCGCAGGCCCCCTGCGCCGGACTGGCCAGCGCCCAGTGCATGACCGTGACGGTCAGCTACGACTACGCAAGCCATCCCTTCCTGCCCGGCACCGCCACGCTTTACAAGTGGGTGATGCGGGCTCCCATCCGCAGCGTCGCGGTCGCTCAGCTCGACCTCGGCAGCGGCAACTGACGTTCGGTACAGGAGACGGTTCCATGCTCAAGTTGACCCGCATTGCTGCCGTCGCCCTGATCGGGCTGGCCGTGCTGCTGGCGGTGATCGCCTTGATGATCGGGCGCAAGCCGGCCGCACCGGCAACGGTTGCCCCGGTAACGCAGAGCGAAGCCCAGGCGATCACCGTGGTGGAAGCGGTGGCGCGACTGCCGGCCGGCGAACCGATCTCTGCCAACGGACTGCGTCTCGCACAGCGCAGCGCCCCGGTTTCCGGTGCCGCCACCAGCATTTCCGCCGTGGTCGGAAAGGTGCCGGTGCAGGACATCGCCGAAGGCACGGCGATCAGCAGCAACGCACTCGCGCAGGGATTCTCGCTGCAGCTGCGCCCCGGGGAACGCGCACTCGCGGTCCCGGTCGACGAGCTGGTGGGGGCCGGCAACCGCATCCTGCCCGGTGATTTCGTCGACGTGTTCCTCAACTTGCGCACTGCCCAATCCAACCCCAGCGGCCCGGCCGACGCAGCGCAGACGCGCCTGCTGCTGTCGCGCCTGCGCGTGCTCAGCTATGGCCAGCAGGACATCGCCCCGGCCAACCATGACGCTGTTGCCAGCAACGAGGCTGATGGCCGCAACGATCCGCGCGCCGCCGACATCACCGGAAGCAGCAGCACCCAGAGCACGGGCAGCGGGACCGCCCAGCCGGCACGCAGCGCGGTATTGGCGGTGCCGGTGGCCGATGCCAACCGGCTGCTGCTGGGTGCACAGCAGGGCAAGCTGTTCCTCGCCCTGCGCAACCCTGCCGATTCCGGCCAGCCCGATCTGGCGCTGTTCCCGCAGGCACGCGGGGTGATTGATCCCCTGCGTGGCCTGGATGCGGAACAGCAGCTTGCGCTGCAGCGGCCAGAGAATCACGCCTTCGCCGGCATCGACGGCGATGCATTGGCCGGCCGCAGCAACGCGCCCGCGCGCAGCACCCAGGATGCCCCGGCACGCGCACCCGCACCACGGCGCAGCGCCCCACGCGCATCGGGCATCGAAATCATCCGAGGTGACAGCTCCGGCCCCCGTGGTTCCCTTTGACCTGCATCGAGCGCATCCATGACCGAACGTCGCCGCAGTCCACGCCCTTCCCCCCGCCAGCGCTGGCTGGCCCTGCTGCTGGTGCTGCTGGCACCGGCGACAAGCGTGGCCGCCGACGACCTGGTGCTGCAGGCGCGTGAGCAGCGCCCCTGGACCCTGCCGGGTGATCTGGAGCGGGTCGCCATTGCCGATCCGGGCGTGGCCGATATCGTGATGCTGCGCGGCCAGCGCCAGGCCCTGCTGGTCGGCAAGGCGCCGGGCACCACCACGCTCCTGCTCTGGCACCGCAAGCAGACCGAACCACAGCGCCTGCAGGTGCGGGTACAAAGTGCGGTACAGGGTGCGGCCGACGCCGGCGCGAACGGGCTGGTATTCACCCAACAGGACAATCAGGGCCTGCTGCAGGGAAGCACCGAGAGCGTGCTGTCGCACATGCAGGAGCAGAAGACTGCCGCCATGGCCCTGGGCAAGGATGGCCTGCTTGCCGACGCATCCACGGTGAGCAGCGGCGGCGTGGTCCAGGTCGAGGTCAAGGTGGTCGAGTTCAACAAGACCGCACTGAAGCAGATCGGCATCAGCTTCCAGAACCGCAATGGCAACTTCGCCTACGGCTTCGCCCGCCCGGGCGGCCAGTTGCCGGGCAACACCGGCATCCTGCCCGGCATGAAGGAAGGCAACTCCGGCAACGAAGCCGAATCGCCCATTTCTTCGGCCTTCCGCCTGGTGTTCGGCTCGACCAAGGGCCTGTGGAATGCCGACGTCGACCTGCTGCAGAGCAATGGCATGGCGCGTGTGCTGGCCGAGCCGACACTGGTCGCGCTGTCCGGGCAGAGCGCCAGTTTCCTGGCCGGCGGCGAGCTGCCGATCCTGGAACCGCAGGGACTGGGCACCACCACCATCACCTACAAGCCCTTCGGCATCGGCCTGACCGTGACACCGACGGTACTGGCACCGAACCGCATCGCCCTGAAAGTCGCACCGGAAGCCAGCGACCTGGACTACAGCAACGCCATCGCGCTCAACGGCGTGCAGATTCCCTCCATCACCACCCGCCGCGCCGACACCACGGTCGAACTGGGCGATGGCGAGAGCTTCGTGATCGGTGGCCTGGTCAGTTCCAACGTGGTTTCCAGCGTCGGCAAGATCCCGCTGCTGGGTGACCTGCCGATCATCGGCTCGTTCTTCCGCAACTTCGACTACAAGCGCCAGGACAAGGAACTGGTGATCATCGTCACGCCACGCCTGGTGAAGCCGCTGGCACGCAACACCGAGCTGCCGCTGCCCGGCGACCGCGAGGCCAAGCCGCACATGCCCGAATGGGGCGCCTGGCTGCTGGGTCCTATCAGCCAGGACCCGGTGCCCGGCTTCTCACGCTGATTCCATGATGCCTGCGATACCACGCCCATGCCCTACGCCACTGCCCAGCCGCTGCATCCGCAAGGACCGCCGATGAACCTGGTCCTGTACGGAATGGATCGCGAACTGCTGCCCCGGCTGGCGGCGAAACTGCCGCCAACCACCACCCTGCACTGGCAGGACAGCAGCACGCCGACCTCCGCCCAGGACCTGCAACGCGGGCCGCAGAGCCTTGTGCTGCTCGACTTCCGCCCGGAACATGCGGCCGCCTCCAGCGTGCTGGCGCAGCAACTGCAGCAGACCGAGCCGGATCTGGCATTGGTTGCGGTCGGTGCCACCAGTGCCGGCCAGGTGGAAGGCGTTGTCATCGCATTGCGGGCGGGCCTGCGTGATGTGCTGGACCTGGACAGCGACAACGTCGGCATCGAGGCCGCGCTGCGTCGCGCCCTGTCACCACGACCGGCTGCCGCCGCGCAGCAGGCGCACAAGGCCCGCCTGATCGTCCTGCTGGGCGTGCGCGCCGGGGTCGGCACCAGTACGCTGGCCGCGCATCTTTCGGTGCTGGCACAGCAGACCCGTGCACTGGCACAGGGCGAGGCACTGCAGCAGGATGGCCTGCTGATGGAGCTGGCCCAGCCTTCGGGCGACCTCGCCCTGTACCTCAACCTGGACAGCCGCTTCCACTACGAAGACGCGCTGCGCAACGCCAGCCGCATCGACGCCACCCTCGCCCGTACGGCCATGGCCCGTCACGATTCCGGACTGGTGCTGCTGGACCGCGCCAGCGGCAGCGATGCGATACCGCCGTCCGATCCGGGTGCGCTGCTGCAGCGCCTGCGCACCGTGTTCGCCAGCGTGCTGTGTGATGCCGGTGGCTGCCCGCTGCGTCAGCTGCCGCCGCTGCTGCTGGACCAGGCCGACGAGATCTGGCTGGTCACCGATGCCTCCATTGCCACACTGGTGTCGCTCGACCAGGCACTGAAGCATCTTGCCGGCCAGCGCGAACGCGAGAAGCGCCTGCAGCTGGTGATCAACCGCCACGATGACAGCAGCGGCATGAGCCCGGAGCAGATCGCGCGCCGCTTCGAGGTTCCCCTGCTGGCCACGCTTCCCGAACGACCGCGCGTGCGCCTGGCTGCCAGCCAGGGCCACCTGCTGCTGCAGGATGCGCCGCGCGACCCCTACCTGCGTGCCCTCGCCCCGCTGGTTTCGCGCCTGGATCCGGCTGCCTGCCCGGTCCGGGCGCAGGGCCTGCGGGAAAGACTCTCCCTTGCCCTGGGTGGATCGCAATGGAAGACAAGGTAACCCCGTTCCCGCATGCCGTTGCCCGGCCGGTGCTGCCCGAAAGCTCGCCGGGCCATCAGCCGTTCGCGCAGACCGAGCAGTACCAGAAGGTGCTGTCGGCCGCGCATGAGCACCTGCTCAACAGCATCGAGGACGAGCGAATCGACATCGATTCCTGGGCCCCCGACACCATCGCCCGCTGGGTGCAGGTGCAGACGGTGGGCTTCATCCAGGAGTGGCGCATCCCGATCAACGAAGAGGAGATGCAGGTGGTCGCCGACGGCCTGGTCAAGGAGCTGACCGGCTTCGGCCCGCTGGACGACCTGCTGCACGACCCGTCCATCGAAGACATCCTGATCAACGGTTTCAAGGATGTGCACGTGTCCCAGGGCGGCCAGCTCAAGCGGGCCACCCAGCGCTTCACCGATGACACGCACCTGCTGCGCATCCTGCGCCGCATCCTCGCCCCGCTTGGGCGCCGCCTGGATGACTCCAATCCGATGGTCGATGCGCGCCTGCCCAACGGCGGCCGTCTCAACGCGATCATCTCGCCACTGGCGGTGGATGGACCGATGGTGTCCATCCGCAAGTTCCGCAAGGACCCGTTCACCCCCGATGAACTGCTGGCCAAGGGCACCTTCGATGCGCCGATGCAGGCCTTGCTGAAGGCGATGGTACTGGGTCGCTGCAACATCCTGGTGTCCGGCGGCACCAGCTCGGGCAAGACCTCGCTGCTGAACGCCCTGGCCAGCTACGTCCCCGCGAACGAGCGCGTGATCACCGTCGAAGACACCGCCGAGCTCTCGCTCAACCACCCGCATGTAGTTCGCCTGGAAAGCCGTATCGGCGGCGCCGAAGGGCACGGTGCGGTCAGCATCCGCGATCTGGTCCGCAACAGCCTGCGCATGCGCCCCGACCGCATCGTCGTCGGCGAGGTGCGCGGTGCCGAGGTGCTGGAAATGCTGCAGGCGATGAACACCGGCCATGACGGCTCAATGGCCACCATCCATGCCAACTCGCCGCGCGACTGCCTGTACCGCATCGAGATGCTGGCCGGGTTCGCCGGGTTCCAGGGCAGCGAGGACAGCCTGCGTCGGCAGATCGCCAGTGCCATCGATTTCATCGTGCAGATCTCGCGCCTGGGCAGCGGCCGGCGCGTGCTGGTCTCGATCACGGAAATCACCGGTGTCAGCGACAACCTGATCACCACCCAGGAAATGTTCCGCCACGAGCTGCAGATCGACGGCAACGGCAAAGAGATCGATCGCTGGGTCGGGCTGGGCTTCCATCCGCACTCGCACAAGCTGGAGCCGTTCCGCCAGCAGCTGCGCGAATCGCTCTACGGAGACTTCTGAGCATGGGAACCGGCGCGCTGCTGGGCATGCTGAGCATCATCGCGGTGCTGCTGGCGCTGGCAGCCTGGCTGTGGGGCACGGCCAGCAGCCGTGAGCAACGCCAGGTTTCAATGCGGCACGCCGAGCAGCAGCTTTCGCGCGGAAGCGCCACGGGCGGAGCACCCGCCGGGCCGTCCGTCACCGCTGCCAACGACCCGGCGCGGCCCGCCAGCGCCGGGCGCCGCGTGCTGCCGCTGGATGGCCTGCTGCAGCGCGCAGGGCTGCAGACCGGCTGGAAAATTCCCATCATGCTGCTGGTACCGGGGCTGATACTGTCGGTGGTGGCGATGCTGCGGCTGGGCACGGCTTGGATGTTTCCGCTGACCCTGCTGCTGTACCTGCTTGGCTGCTGGCTGTGGGTGATGCGGCGGACCACGAAGCTGCGTGCGCAACTGCTGCACCAGCTGCCGGACTTCCTCGACAACCTGGTGCGGCTGACCGCACTGGGCAACAGCCTGCAGGCAGCGTTCCAGGTTGCGTCGATGCAGACCAGCGCGCCGTTGCGCGGGCTGCTGGACACCACGGTGCGCTTTGCACGCAGCGGCATGGAGCTGGACCGTGCACTCGCACAGGCCTCGCATCCCTATCGCATGGATGTGCTGAAGGTGTTGTCGGTGGTGATCGGTGTCAGCGTGCGCATCGGCGGGCGCTCCGACCAGATCCTGCAGCGCATGGGCGATTTCATGCGCGATCTGGAACAGGCCCAGCAGGAGCTTGCAGCGACCACCTCGGAGACGCGGATGTCAGCGTGGGTGCTGGGCCTGTTGCCACCGGCCTGCGCGGTATTGATGGCGATCACCAGCCCGGACTTCTTCCAGCCGGTGCTGCACGCTCCGCTCGGCCACAAGATCCTGCTGCTTGCACTGGGCATGGAACTTGTCGGTGGCTTCCTGCTGTATCGCCTGGCCAAGTCGCTATGAACCCCCTTCGCCCCGCCGGAGACAACCGATGAGCGCCAGCGCCTGGTTCGCCCTCTCCCTGCTCGTGCTGGCCGCCGGTATCGCCCTGCTCGGTATCGGCGGCTGGGTACGCAGCCATCGTGAGCAACGTACAACGGCCACCTTGAAGACTGCCCTGCAGCCGCGCGAGGCGTCCCGTGACACCGAGCCTGCGCGGCACGATTCGCTGGGCTGGCTGGAACGCTTCGGCCGTGCCCTCAGCGGCGGCCGGCTGGAAACGGCGTTGCTGGCCAATGAAGACCGGCTGCTGTTGGATCTGGCCGGGTGGAACACCCGCCGCGGTACGGCCATCTACCTCGGCCTGCGCCTGCTGCTGGCCGTGCTGGTGCTGGTACTGGCGCTGACATTCAGCAGCGTCACCGGGCTGGCCAGGATCATGGTGATCATCGGCGCCCTCGCCGCCGGCCTGCTCCTGCCCAAGTTCGTTCTCTCCTCCTGGGTGAAACGGCGCCGACGAGCGGTCGACAACGAGCTGCCGCTGCTGATCGACCTGCTGCGTCTGCTGCAGGGCGTGGGCTTCAGCATGGACCAGAGCCTGCAGACGCTCGGCGACAAGCTGCGCGATGCATTGCCGGTCCTCGGCGGCGAGCTGCAGGAGGCCAACATCGCCTATACCCACGGCCGCACCCGCGCACAATCCCTGCGCCGGCTGAGCGAGGTCTATGCCGACGATGACCTGACCAGCCTGATGCAGCTGATCCTGCAGGTGCACGCCCATGGCGGCGCGGTGCAGGAGCCCCTGCGGCAGTTCAGCATCCGCCTGCGCGAACAGCGTCGCAACACGCTGAAGGAAAAGGTCGGCAAGCTCTCGGTGAAGATGACCGTGGTGATGATGCTGACCCTGCTGCCAGCGTTGATGCTGGTCCTTGCCGGTCCGGCGCTGGTCGCGCTGGCCACCACCATGTCCAAGATGGGGTCCCCCTGATGCCTGCCCTGCGCACTTCCTGCCTGATTGTTGCCCTGGCTGCCGTTGCCGGCGCCAGCGGCTGTGCATCGACCACGCCGAAGTACCTGCGCGCGCCCAGCCTGGCCGCGCCCGAACCGGCACCGCAGGACAGCCGCAATGCCTACCTGGAGCTGATCGAGCGCATGCAGCAGCAAGGCGCATGGTATGCCTCGCTCGCCCACGTCGACGCCTTCCGCCAGCGCTACGGCGATCCGCCGGCGTTGCGCCTGCTGCAGGCCGACGCGCTGCGCGAGACCGGCCAGGCCGATGCCGCGGTCACCCTGTACCGCGATCTTTCCAGTGGCCCCCAGGCCGCCGCGGCCGCCCATGGCCTGGGCCTGATTGCCGCGCGCCGCGACGACGACGCCGGCAGTGAGCAGGCGTTGGCGCGGGCGACCGAACTGCAGCCATTGAATACAAGCTATCTCGGCGACCTGGGCTATGCGCGGCTGCGCGCCGGGCAGTTCGAGCGCGCGCGCGAACCCCTGGCCAAGGCGCTGGAGCTGTCGCCGGGCAATGCCAAGGCCACCGCCAACCTCGCCCTCTGGGCGGTACTGCGGGGCGACACCGCCACTGCCGAACGCCTCGCCCAGCAAGCGAACCTCAACGACGAGACCCGGCTCAGCATCCAGCAGCAGGCGGCGCAGATCCGTGCCCGCCTGCAGCAGCGCCAGGCCGCAGCGGCAGCCGCCGCAGTCGTGCCGGCCGCTGCCCGTGCTCTCGCCAGCGATGCCGCCGGCAACCCGCCCGGCGCCACGCGACTGGCGGCGGAACCGCGCCGCGACAGCCGCGATGAACGCGATCCGCAGCGCCTGCCGCCCTCGATGCTGGAACGCTTCAGCGCCTCCGACCACCCGAACGGGAACACACCATGACCGCGACGCCCCTGACCCGACGCCTGCTGCCCGTTCTGATCTGCCTGCTGCCAGCCGCCGCCGTGCAGGCGCAGCAACAGCCGCTGACCGGGCAGATGCTTGGCGGCAGCACGCCGGCTGCGTCGGCTTCGCAGCCGCTGCAGTCCGAGTCACTGCCCACCGTGGACCTGGCGGCCCCGCCAGCACCGGTGCCTCAGGCGGCGCCTGCAGCAGTGGCCAACACCGACGGCAGCACTGCAGCCCCGCGGCCCGGCCGCAGCCAGATCGGCGATACCACGCGCAATCTGTTCCGCCTGCAGGCATCGGGGCAACAGGCCGGACAGCACCTGCCGATCCTCGGCGACCAGGCGACGCTGAGCTACGCCCGCTACATGAAGAGTTTCGAACACGAGATCCCGGACTTCTTTGAAGCCGATGTCGCCAAGTCCAAGGGATCATCCTCATCTGGACGCTGAGGTAGGCCATGAAACGCCCACGCCAGTTCAGTTTCAGCCGCCCACGGGGCGGCATGTCGATCACCATGATGCTGGTCATGCTGGCGCTGCTGGCGATGCTGGGCCTGATCGAGATCGGTTACCTGTTCTGGGCCAAGCGCGATGCACAGAAGGTCGCTGATCTGGCTGCACTGGCCGGAGCGCAGCGACTGGAACTGTGCAGCTCGGACAACAGCGACAACAGTGCTGCGCGGCAGAGCGCACTCACCCAGAACACCTTCGCAGGAAGCCTGGAAATCCGCTGCGGAAACTGGAACGTGACCCGCGCCACCGATGGGCACTTCAGCCCGGTCGTCGATGCAGCGAATCAACGCAATGCTGTCCGTGTCATCACCCGCCGCGCGGTGCTTCCCTTCTTCGGGCAGAACAGCAGCCTGCCGACCGTGACCGCCCAGGCGGTAGCGCGCCGTGCAGAACCGACGGCGGTTTTCAGTGTCGGCTCGCAACTGCTGCGCATCAATGGCAACACGCCACTGGGAAATGTCCTGAAACTGGTGGGTGCTGACCTCGACAAGACCACCCTGCTCGGCTACGACGGCCTTGCACAGGCGCATATCACCCCGAACGGACTGCTGCAGGCACTGGGCATTCCGATCGACGTCAACATGGGCGTGGCGGAGTTCAACAATCTGCTGGCCGGCCGCAAGGTCAAGCTGGGCAAGATCCTTCAGGCGACCGTTGACCTGCTCACCCAGCAGGGCGTTGCCCACGTGGACCTGAGTGCACTGGAAAATGCCCTGGTCGTGAAGGGCATCGACCTCAAGCAGCTGGAGGTGAAACTCGGCTCCGATGACAGCGGTGGCGGCCTGTTCGCACGCGTGGTGGCGCCGGATGGAACGATTTCCAGCGCGCTGCAGGCCGATGTCAATGTGCTGGACCTGATCGGCACCAGCATCAGCATCGCCAATGGCGGCCGTGCGGTCTCGGTCGATGAACTCAACCTGCTGGGCCTGGTCAATGCCAAAGCCGCTGTGGTGGAACCGCCGTCCATCGCCATCGGCGGCGTTGGCTCGCGCGCTTACAACGCGCAGATCCGTGTCTTCCTCGACATCGACACCAACAACATTCCCGTTGCAGGCGGCGTGCTTTCACTGCTGGGCATCCGCCTGAAGCTGCCGGTCCATGCGGACGTGACCAACGCAATGGCGACCCTCACCAGCCTGCAATGTGGCAGCACGCCTCCCACGGCGACGATCAAGGTCGAGTCTTCCGTGCTGCGCGCCTGCGTCGGCAAGGTGGCCGACAGCGAGCGGTTCTCCAAGCAGAATGTCTGTGGCGACACCCTGCAGAAGGAACAGATGCTCACACTGCTCGGCGCCCCGTTGATCAATGACAGCATCAAGGTCAATACGCTGACCGACACGCAAAGCCTCACCCTCCCCGCCGGCGCGACCGGTTCAACCCAGGTCAACTCCCTGGAGGTGGGCACCGCCGTGTCCGAGCTGGTCAGCGAACTGCTGCGCGTACTGTCCGGCATGCTCGATCCGCGCGACGATGGCATGAGCCAGGGCTCGACCGCAGCGCAGTTGGCCGATCGCTACCTGAAAGCAGCCAACGTTGGTCGCAAGCGATACGATGTTGACGCAACCATCAAGCTGCTGGAATTCGGAGACAGCACGCAGGGATTGAAACCACTTGGAAACTGGGACATCACCAAGGGGGTACCTACCAGCTGTGTGCTGGTGACCTGCATGGTCGACGGCAAGGTCTGGCAAGGATTCCGCAACGCAGTGACCGGGGTTGGCTCGGGGCTCCTCGATGGCGTACTGGGAGCGCTTGTGGGTGGGCTGCTGGTCAAGCAGTGCAACAGCCTGATTGGCGCGCTGGATGACACCACCTACAACAACTGCATGAAGTACAACCTGACTTCCTACCTGCAGACCGCCGATGCCGGCTTCCTGGACCAGTTCGCCGGCGACGGCGTCACCGCCCCCGGCAATGGCCCGGTCAGTTGTTCGGGCCTGCTGTGCTTGCTGCTGAAGCCCGCCCTGGACGTCCTGAAGCCGCTGCTCAACAGCGTCGGCTCCCTGCTGCGCTCGCTGCTGGCGCAGGTGCTGGGCCTGGAACTGGGCCGTACGGATGTGCATGTCCAGTCCATCCAGTGCACGCCCGCACAGCTGGTCTACTGACCCGTGACGGGCGCCCTTGGCGGCGCCCGCGCACATGCTAGACTCCCGGCGGGGAACCACCTTCATCTCAACCCACACTCATCCGTGGATGGTCTAGACATGCGAGAAACTTCAGGGGGCGCGGTCTTCGCCCGGCACGCGCGCGGCGCGGCACTGCTGGCCGTGGCCATGATGCTGGTGGCACCGGCGGCGATGGCTGCCCGCGGCGACCGCGAAGCAGCCGCAGAGCCGGCCGCACGTACCGCACCGGTGGTGCGCAACACCGTTGACGAGCTCAAGCAGCTGATGGATGCCCGCCAGCTGACCGAGCTGCGCACCACCTACAACGGCAACTACGGCGCCAGCCTGCTGTTCAATGCCAACACCCTGACCTACTACGTCGCCCTGTTCCAGGAGAAGAACTTCTGGCGGGTGATCAAGACCGATGCCGTCGACAACGCCGAGCGTGTCTACCGCACCTTCGCGCAGCAGTCAGAGCAGCTGGCCCAGGTCTACATCGACACCACCCGACTGGAAGCCGGCAAGCGCTATACCGAGCGCCTGGTGGCCTACAACGAGGAGCGCCTGCGCACCCTGCAGCAGGAAATGGAACAGCAGCAGGCACAGTCGGCCCAGGTCAGCGCTGCCCTGCAGCAGGCCCAGCAGCAGGCGGTCAGCCTGAGCAGCGACGTGCAGAGCACCAACAGCCAGCTGGATTCCCTGCAGCGCCGCATCCAGATCCTGCAGGCCGAACAGGGCAACCCGGAGCTGAGCCTGCCCAAGCCGGACAGCGTGCCCTCGCCGGCACCGGCGGCCGCCAGCGACGGTCGCTGAGGTCCAGCGCCTGGCGTGCCGTCCAACGGCGCCTACGGGCGCCGTTGTCGTTTCCGGCACCATTCCATTTCAACGGCACGCCTCATGCACGGCATCGTCCAGTTGCCGGCGCTGCACGAAGTCCATGCGCTTGCCATTGGCCAGCACCTTCCCACGATGCTGCCGCGCGCGCTCACAGGCGGCGGGATCCGCGCTGATCGGTATCACTGCAGCCCGCGCACGCCGCTGCTGCACCACACGCGGACGCATTGAAGCTGGGCTCGCTGCCTTGGCCGCGCTCGCACCTGTCGAGGGCGGCTCCGCCGGCACCTCCCAGCGCCATTCCGCGCGCCCCTGGCACGGCGTCTGCTGGTAGACCGGATGCGGCCCGTCCACACATTTGTAGACGTTGGTCTGAGCATGCGCCCCCGTGGCCAGCAGCAGGTACAACAGCGGGCTCCAACACGCGTTCGACATTGCAGGCTCCTCGTCAGGGCTGCCGCCATCCTCGATGCCGGCACGGCTTCGTGCCAGAGCGATACACGTCACATCCGGCGTAATCCAGCACAGCCGTGCAAGTCGTCGGTCTGGCGCTGCGCTGTACTGCCGAAGGCACCGGCATCCACGCCAGCGCCTTCCCTCCCTTCCGTCAAGGAAACCACAATGAGCAACTTCGTCACCGTCGCCGACGGCGCGCGCATCTTCTACAAGGATTGGGGTACCGGCCAGCCGATCGTGTTCGCGCACGGCTGGCCGCTGTCGTCCGATGCCTGGGACCCGCAGAGGCTGTTCATGGGCCAGAACGGCTTCCGCGTGATCGCTCACGACCGTCGCAGCCACGGCCGCTCCAGCCAGACCTGGGACGGCAACAACATGGACACCTACGCCGACGACCTGGCCGCCGTGCTCGAGGCGCTGGACCTGAAGGACGCGATCCTGGTCGGCCACTCCACCGGTGGCGGCGAAGTGGCCCATTACATCGGGCGCCACGGCAGCAAGCGCGTGGCCAAGGTGGTGCTGGTCGGCGCCGTGCCGCCGCTGATGCTGAAGACCGATGCCAACCCGGCCGGTACCCCGCTGGAAGTCTTCGACGGCATCCGCAAGGGCACCGGCGGTGACCGCTCGCAGTTCTTCAAGGACCTGACCACGCCGTTCTTCGGCGCCAACCGCGACGGCAACAGCGTTACCCAGGGCATGCGTGATTCGTTCTGGCTGCAGGGCATGCTCGGTGGCGTCAAGGGCCAGTACGACTGCGTGCACGAATTCTCGGAAGTGGATTACACCGAGGACCTGAAGAAGATCGATGTGCCAGCGCTGGTGGTGCATGGCGATGACGACCAGATCGTGCCATTCGATGCCTCGGCCAAGCTGTCCTCGCAGATCATCAAGGGAGCCGAGTTGAAGGTGTACGCCGGTGCGCCGCACGGCCTGACCGTCACCCACGCCGACCGGTTCAACGCCGACCTGCTGGCGTTCGCACGCGGGTGAGGCACTGCGGCGGCGCCACCCAGCGCCGCCGCCCCTGTGGTAGAGCCGGCCGCTGGCCGGCTGCGCAGGATCGGGATGGATTGATCGCGCAAAAAGGGGACGGAGGGGATTAAGTCGTTTGTGCACAAACGACTTAATCCCCTCCGTCCCCTTTTTTGTCAGATATCGCTGTGGTGGTGCGGGACCCCGGTCTTCGGCAGCGGGTCATGCCCGCCCACGAAGTGGCGCACCACCGGTGCACGCTCACCGCGATGCAGCCCGCGCAGCACTTCCTGGATCGCCTTGTCATCGGCGGTGATGCGCTCGTGCTGGCGCAGGTGCTCCAGCCACGACGGGGTCACGAAATACTCCAGGTGGATGCCCGGACTGGCCACATCCTCGACCACGCCCCAGACCACCGCGCCATCGCGGCGGCGGATCGTGCCCAGTGCGCGCATCTGCGCCTGGAATGCGGCGCGATCAGCCTCGTCGATGCGGTACTCCAGGGTGACCAGTACCGGGCCGCGATCGTTGGATACCGGCACCGACAGTTCCGGTGCAGGCCAGTGCCCGGCCGGACGCAGGTTCAGATCCTCGGTGCCAGCGATGCGCACGCGCCACACCAGCAATCCGCCGATCACCGCGCCGGCAGCCGCCACCAGCAACGCCAGCTCCGGCGAGGTGCGCTGCGCCAGCGCGCCCCAGCTCAGGCCACCGGCCGCCATGCCAGCGGAGAACACCATGATGTACAGCGCCAGTGCACGCGCCCGTACCCACACTGGCACTGCGGTCTGCGCGGCAATCTGCAGCGACGACAGCACGGTGATCCAGGCAAAGCCATTGATCAGCATCACCAATGGCAGCACGTACCAGCTGCGGGTCAGCGCCAGCCCGACCAGGCTGAGCGCCAGCGACAGCGTGGCCAGCAGCACCAGCAGGTCGCGATCCATCTGCGCGCGCAGCTTCGGCAGCAACAACGCACCACCCACGGCACCGATCCCGATGCAGCCGAGCAGCATGCCGTACTGCCCCGCCCCACCCTGCATCTGGCCGCGCACCACCACCGGCAGCAGTGCATTCATTGCCGCAGCAAAGAAGAAGAAGCCGACCGACTTGATCAACACCGCCTGCAACCGTCCGGCACGGCTGGCATAGCGCAGGCCCGCCTTCAGGCCGGCACCGAAGCCTTCCGGCGGCAGGCTGGACTGTTTCGGGTCGCGCTTCCAGCCCCACACCACGAACAGCATCGCGGCAAAGGTGATGGCGTTGAAACCGAACGCCCAGACCGCACCGAGCTGGGCCACGATCACGCCACCGATGGCCGGGCCGATCGAGCGTGCGATGTTGATGCCGATCGAGTTCAGCGCCACCGCCGAGGCCAGCATCGGCTGCGGCACCAGTTCGGATACGATCGCGGCCTGTGCCGGCATCGCCATCGCCGCACCGCAGCCCATGCAGAAGGTCAGCAGCACCAGCAGCTGCGGCGTCAGCATGTCCATCGCGGTCAGCGCCGCCATCACCGCGGCGACCAGCAGCATCCAGCCCTGGGTGGCCAGCAGGTACCTGCGGCGGTCGACGATGTCGGCCAGGGTACCGGCGGCCAGCGCCAGCAGCACGATCGGCACCGTGGTGGCCGACTGCACCAGCGCCACCATCAACGGTGAGCCGGTGCGCTCGGCCATTACCCAGGCGGCGGCCACATCGTTGACCCAGGTGCCGATGTTGCTGGCCAGGATCGCCAGCCAGATCGAGCGGAACATCCGGATCTTCAGCGGGGACCAGGCACCTGCGGCCTGTGCGGGGGGTTGCGACGCGGTTGCGTTCACCATTGCCATGCTCCAACGATCGAGGCGAACAGCGTGTCCTGGCCTCCGGCCTGCTTCAGTGCAGGACCGGCGTCGACCCAGGCCAGCTGCAGCTGCCATTGCCAGTGTTCGCTGGCCTGCCAGCGTGTTTCGGATTTGTATTGATTACCGATGCGGCGCGCGCCACCGGCGCTGCCTGGCAACGCCACCAGCGGTGCCGGCGTGGTGTAGACCGCATCGGCACGACGATGCTTCCAGGCCATCTGTACGCCCAGTTCCGTCGTCACCGCGTCGTGCAGGCGCAGGGACAGGATCGGCTGAAGGTCCATCAGGTTGGCCGGGGCCAGCAGGCTGGCCTCGCTGAAGTAGGCCGATTTCGGGAACAAGGCGTTGAAGGTTCCCAGGCGGCCGTCATGCAGGTTGCCATCGCCACTGGCGATGTCGGCCTTCAACCCCAACCGCGGCTGCAGCGGCAGGTTCGTCCAGCGCCACCCCGTATCGGTCGCCAGCGTCCAGGCGCGGATATCGAGGGTGCCGGCGGTCGTCCGCAGTTCACCGCCCTGCGCCACCAGCTCGCTGTTCCAGTCCAGTGCACCGGCATGGCCGAACCAGCGCGTGCCCAGAGTGTGCCGACGTTCGGTACCGCTGCCTGCGGCGAAGCGCGCGCCGTCGCGGCGGTAGTCCAGCAGGTACATATCCCACTGTCCCGCACCCTGTCCACGTGCCGTGGTGGCATAGGCACCCCACAGGTGGGCGCCGTGTTCGCCGCGATCATCGAAGGCACCTGGTCGGTTCTCCACCGGACGCAGCGCCATCAGATCCAACGTGCCGAAGCGGCCTTTCCAGCCTGCACGTGCACCGTCGAACGCCAGGCGGATGTTCGGCCCATCGCGCACCGACAGCAGCCGTGAGCTGCCATAGCCGGCTTCCTGCCGGCCCAGCTGCAGATGGAACGCGCCCTGCTGCCAGCGCCAATACGCCTGCTGCACATCCAGCGCGCTGCGGTCGGTACGGCCAGGGCCGCCGGCCTTGCCATTCTCCCCATGCACACCCAGCTGCAGCTTCGCCTGCCAGCTGTCTTCCACATAGGTGGCCGAGGCCAGCGCGCGCAGCAGGCCATAGCCATCCTCTGCGCCGCCAATCCCGAACCGGGTCGGGTCGTAGTACAGCCCACGCACGCGCAGCGATGCATCCAGCTGCAATTGGCCGTCACCGACGTCGCTGCAGCGGCCACCCTCGCAGGCCAGCGTCAGCGATGGCGCGGTGGCCAGCAGCGCCAGGCTCAGAACGCGAAGCACGAGCATCCCATCGCGCCCCAGAACGCGGTCAGGTCGTCGGTGGGTGCAGCATGCCGGGCCGCATGGCCGTGCGCGCCGTGGGTGCTGCAGGCCACACCGTGATGGTGATGGTGCGCGGCGGCCAACCCGGTGGCGGTACCGCCGACGTGGTAGCCACCGAACCGGTTGACCGGCGACCAGTTGGGCATGGCCGGCGGCAGCTGCGGCGCAAGCCCTGCATAGTCGGCGTCGGCATGCACGATGCGGCCACCGACCACGGTCAACACGCTGGTGATGTCGGCGATCTGCGCATCATCCACACGGAAGAAGTCGGCCGAAAGCAGGATGAAGTCGGCGAGCTGGCCGGCCTTCAGCGTGCCCTTCACCGCTTCGTCGCCGGAGAACCAGGCGCTGCCTTGGGTCCACAGGCGCAGCGCCTGCTCACGTTCGAGCAGGTTCTCATCGCCATATAGGGCCAGCCCGCCCACGGTGCGTCCGGTCACCAGCCAGGACAGCGCCACCCACGGGTTGTAGCTGGCCACACGGGTGGCATCGGTTCCGGCACCGACCGGCACGCCTTCGGCCAGCATGCGCTTGACCGGCGGCGTATGCCGCGCGGCCTGCACGCCGTAGCGCTCGACGAAGGCTTCGCCCTGATAGGCCATGCGATGCTGCACGGCGATGCCGCCACCCAGCGCACGGATGCGCTCGATGTTGCGCGGGGTGATGGTTTCGGCGTGATCGATGAACCAGTGCAGGCCATCGAACGGCACCTCGCGGTTGACCTGTTCGTACACATCGAGGATGCGGGTGATGCTCTCGTCGTATGTCGCATGGATGCGGAACGGCCAACGCTTCTCGACCAGCAGCTTCACCACATCGTGCAGTTCCGGCTCCAGCTCCGGCGGCAGTTCCGGGCGCGGCTCGTTGAACAACTCGAAGTCGGCCGCGGAGAACACCAGCATCTCGCCGGCACCGTTGTGGCGCAGCAGGTCATCACCCTGCCGCGGCTGCAGCACCTCGCTCCAGCCGCGGAAATCATCCACTTCCTTGCCCTTGTTCTGGGTGAACAGGTTGTAGGCGATGCGCACCGTCAGCTGGTCATCGCGGTGCAGCTGCTCGATGACCTGGTAGTCCTCGGGATAGTTCTGGAAACCACCGCCGGCGTCGATCACCGAGGTGATGCCGAGACGGTTCAACTCACGCATGAAGTGACGCGTCGAATTGGCCTGGTACTCGATCGGCAGGCGCGGCCCCTTGGCCAGCGTCGCGTACAGGATCAGCGCATTCGGCTTGGCCAGCAGCAGCCCGGTCGGGTTGCCGAGCGAATCACGCACGATCTGGCCGCCCGGCGGATCCGGGGTGTCCTTGGTATAGCCACAGGCACGCAGTGCGGCGCGGTTGAGCAGCGCACGGTCGTACAGGTGCAGCAGGAACACCGGCGTGTCCGGCGCGATGTCGTTGAGCTCCTGCAGCGTGGGCAGGCGCTTCTCGTTGAACTGGGTGGCGGTGAAACCACCGACCACGCGCACCCACTGCGGTGCGGGCGTGCGGTCGACCTGCGCCTTCAGCATGTCCAAGGCGTCACCCAGCGAACGCAGGCCGTCCCAGCGCAGTTCCAGGTTGTAGTTCAGGCCACCACGTATCAGGTGGGTATGGCTGTCGTTGAGGCCGGGCAACAAGCGCCGTCCCTGCGCATCGATCAGGGTCGCTTCATTGCCCCAGCCACGCATGATCTCCTCGTCGCTGCCGACGGCGACGATGCGCCCTTCCTGCACGGCCAGCGCCTGTGCATGCGGCTGCTGTGGGTCAAGGGTGGTGATGCGGGCATTGCGGATGACCAGCGTGCTCATGCGACGCTCCTTGGAAGTGGAATCGAGTGCGGCACCGGCACGGCCGGCCAGACCCAGCGCCACCGCGGCGCTGCCGGCCAGCACCACGTTGCGGCGGCCGTGATCGAGTGGATCGTGACTCATGCGAGATCTCCCGGAAGGCGTTGGCCGTCCAGTGCCCAGGTGCCGGGCCCGGTCAGCGCGAGGGCCAGCAGTACCGTGGTCCACATCAACGGGTACTCGCTGCCGCCGCGCATCCAGAACCAGCCCTTGGGCAGGGCCAACAGTACGGTGAAGCCGATGAAGGCCGCCGCTGCAAGCGCGGCGACGCGGGTCTGCCAGCCCAGCAGCACGGCCAGCCCTGACAGCACCTGCAGCAGGGCCAGCAGCAGCGGCAGCGGTGCCACCGCTGGCAGGCCGAAGCCGCGCAGCTCGCCGGCAAAACCGGCCAGCCCAGGACCGCCGAACCAACCGAACAGCTTGCCCAGCGCGTGGGGCAGCAGGAATCCCCCGGCTGCCACGCGCAGCATCAGCAGGGCCAGGTCGAGGCCATGGCCAGCCAGCATGCTCAGTGTCCGCCTTCCTGCGCGCCGAACATGCGCTTGGCGTACTGGATGCCGATGCCATAGCCACCGGCGTGGTCGCGGGCGATGCCGGTGGTCAGCTCGTAGGTCTCGCCGCGCGCCCAGTCACGCTGCAGCTCCAGCAGGTACTGCACGCTGGTCATCGGCACTGCACCGGCCTGCACCATGCGGGTGATCGCACGCTCGTGCGCTTCTTCGCTGACATCGCCGCAGGCATCGGTGATCACATACACCTCGAAGCCCTGTGCCAGCGCCGACAGCGCCGGTCCCACGATGCAGACGCTGGTCCACAGGCCGGCAACGACCAGCCGACGCTTGCCGATGCGGTTGATCTCATCGATCACCGGCTGGTCTTCCCAGGTGTTCATCGAGGTGCGGTCGAACACCGTCTGGCCCGGGAAGATCTCCGGCAGTTCCGGGAACATCGGGCCGGAGAACGACGCTTCGGCAACGGTGGTCAGCAGCACCGGCACGTTGAAGCCCTTGGCGCCCTTGCTGATCAACGACACGTTGTTGCGCAGCGCGGAGATATCGATGGTGTGGGTGGCGAATGCCATCTGCGACTGGAAGTCGATCAGCACCAGGGCATGGTCGGTGGGCGACAACAGGGCCGGGGCGGGCGTGGCGGTGGCAAGGCTCATGGTTGGACTCCGTTGGAAACACGATCAGGGGGAAGCAACAGGGCCGCATCGCCGGCCAGGTACTGGCCGGGGCTGCAGCCGGTCTCGGCGCGGAAGCTGCGGACGAAATGGCTCTGGTCGAAGAAGCCCAGCTGCTGCGCCAGGCAGGACATCGGCAGCTGCGCGACCGGCAACAACTGGCGCGCACGTTCGATGCGGCGACGGCGCACGTAGCGCAGCGGGCTGGCGCCGGTACCGGTCCGGAACAGGCGCACCAGATGGAAGCGGCTGACGCAGGCGGCTGCGGCCAGCTCGGTCACCCGCAACGGTTGTGACAGATGCTCATCGACATAGCGCAGGGCGCGCTGCAATGCGGCGGCCTGCTGCGGTGCCAGCGCCACGGCGGGCGGATCGGGCGAAAAGACGGTGGCCATGCGGGACGCCGCGAGGGGGTGCCCCATGGTGCGTGGCCGCCGCACGATGCCCTACCCCCGTCGGTCGAGGCCAGCACCTACCCGAATGGGGGACGCCGACGCCCGAGCAGGCGACGACCGAACAACCGCGCATCCAGGGAATAGGCGCCAGGGCCCAACATCAACAGCGCCAAGGGCAGCACCACCTGTGACCACGGCGCCTGCTGCGCGAACAGGCCCACGGCCGCCATCAGCACGGCCAGTGGCGTCAACACACCCAGCGTGAGCATCGGCACTGCCAGCAGGCACAGCGCCGACCACCCGCCCGCATGCGTGCCGGGCGTGCACAGTGCCGCGGACAGGCACAGCCGCAGCCACAGCAGGCCGATGCCCGGCCCGCGGTCGGGGAACATCACGAACAGGCGCTGCATGGCCGGGCTCCACAGGACATGCCGGCGTGATAGCCGACCGCGGCGGCGACCGCCTACCCCGTTCGGGTCACCCCGGACTGCCCCGCACCTGCCAGAATGCGCGCCATGCGTGGCCGCCCCTTCCCGTTCCTGCGTCGCCTGCCGACGCTGCTGACGTGCCTGCTGCTGTGGACCGCCCTGCCCGCTTTTGCCGTGCAGCGCCCGCCGGTGAGCGGCGGGCTGCCCGGTTACGAGCACACCGCGTGGCGGGTCGGCCAGGGTGCACCCGGCGATATCTGGGACATCACCCAGGACCGCGACGGCCTGCTGTGGCTGGCCACCGGCTCGGGCCTGTACCGCTTTGATGGCCGTCGCTTCGAACGGCAGGCAGCGCCCGTCGGCAGCCAGTTCCCGTCCACCAACATGGTCACGCTGGCGCATGCCGCCGACGGTACCCTGTGGATCGGCTACTTCCAGGCCGGCATCAGCCGGTTCGCACAGGGGAGGCTGCACAACTACGGCCGCGAGCAGGGGGTGCCGGTCGGCGTGGTCCCACGCTTCAGCCAGGATCGCCAGGGCCAGCTGTGGGCGGCGATCAATGGCGGGCTGCGCCGCTTTGATGGACAGCGCTGGCAGCCACTGCCGGCCGCAGCCGGCCTGCCCGAGCGCCGTGTGCAGTGGGTGCTGCACGACAGCCGGGGCAGGTTCTGGGTGCTGGCCGACCTGAAGATCTGGATGCGTGCGGCCGGCCAGACCACGTTCGAGGACACCGGCATCGCGGTCTCGCAGATGGCAACGCTGGCCGAAAGCCCGCAGGGTGAAGTGTGGTTGGCCGACCGGGTGCGCGGCACCTCACCCCTGGCCAACGCGCAGGGCCTGTTGGCGGCCAGCGAACGTGAAGCGCGGCGTCTTCCGGAACTGGTTGCTGCACGCCTGCAGTTCACTGCCGATGGCGCGCTGTGGGCCACGATGAGCCCGCACGGCGGCGTCGCCCGCATCACCTTCGACGGCAGCCGCGCCGTGCGCATGGAGCGCTTCGATTCGCCGCACGGGCTGACCGCCACCTCGGCGGTGCCGATCATCGCCGACCGCGAAGGCAATCTCTGGGTCGGCACCAATCTCGGCCTCAACCGCTTCCGCGCACGCAGCGTGCACACCCTGGCAGTGGGCCCGAGTGATCCCTACCGCTCGCTGGTGCGGGCCAGCGATGGCCGCGTGTATGGCTATGGCGAAGACCTCAAACCCTACGATCTGCGGCGCACTCTGCTGGATGGCAGTGCCCCGCAGCTGCAGGCCGCCGCGCGCCAGGCACCCACGCCGATCTGGCAGTTCGATTGGGTCAATCTTGCGCGCACGGTCGCCGGCCACACCTCGTTGATCCCGCTGCCGGCCCCGTTCACCGGGCAACCGCTGCACGCCCTGCTGTTCCCCGACGACGCGCAGGCCTGGGTATGCACGGGTGAACGCGGCGTCCTGCACTACCTGCATGGCCAATGGCAGCGCGAGGTCCGCCTGCCCGAGCAGGCCTGCTCATCGCTGGCGCTGGATGCCCATGGCCAGCTGCTGCTCGGCTATGCCGACGGCCGCCTGCGCCGGATGAGCGCGGGCCACATCGAGAGCTTCGATGCCAGCCAGGGCCTGTCGGTCGGGCCGATCACCGCAATGCTGCATCACCAGGACCTGCTGCTGGTCGCCGGCGAAGCCGGTCTGGC
Source organism: Stenotrophomonas genospecies 3 (assembly GCF_054473855.1). Classification (NCBI taxonomy): domain Bacteria; kingdom Pseudomonadati; phylum Pseudomonadota; class Gammaproteobacteria; order Lysobacterales; family Lysobacteraceae; genus Stenotrophomonas; species Stenotrophomonas genospecies 3. Next base: position 48,292 of record NZ_JBTMUR010000002.1, on the reverse strand, counting down.
TGCGCGCGTTGGCAACGGTCGTTTCGTTCCGGTGCGTACCGACATGGCCGGTGTATTGGAAGGCATCACCGGCATGGTGGCCGATCCGAACGGACACCTCTGGTTCAATGGCAGCCGTGGCCTGGTCCGGCTGGGGAGCGATGAGCTGCGACGGACGCTGCGGACCGGGCTGCCGGTGACGCCACGCCTGTTCGATGCGGTGGATGGCATGCCGGGCATCGCCCTGCAGAGCGGACCGATCGCCACCGCCACGCTGGCCGATGACGGACTGCTGTGGCTGGCCACCAACCAGGGCCTGGCCTGGCTGGACACCACCCGCTCGCACGTCAACACCATGGCGCCCAGCGTGCGCATCGGCGAAGTGCTTTATGGCAGTGAGCACGAGCCACTGCGCGATGGCCTGCGCCTTCCGGCCGGCACCAGCCAATTGCAGATCGATTACGTGGCGCTGTCGCTGGCGCGCCCGGAGCGCAACCGCTACCGCTATCGCCTGTCCGGCGTCGACGACGGCTGGCAGGATGCCGGCAGCAGCACCCGCGCGTATTACACCAACCTCGCTCCGGGCAACTACCGGTTCGACGTGGAAGCCGCCAACGAGGACGGCATCTGGAGCACTGCACCGGCCAGTCGCGGCTTCCGCATCGCCCCCACCTTCATGCAGACGGTGTGGTTCAAGCTGCTGTGTGCGGCCGCGATCCTCGCACTGCTGGTGATGGCGGTGCGCATCCGCAGCGGGCAGCTGGCCGCGCTGTTCCGCGCGCGCCTGCAGGAACGCAATGGCGAACGCGAACGCATCGCACGCGACCTGCACGACACCCTGCTGCAGGGCAGCCAGGGCCTGATCCTGCGCCTGCACGCGATCAGCCAGTCGCCGCAGACCCCGGAGCAGGTACGCGACCAGCTGGAATCGGCGATGCAACTGGCCGAGCGCAACCTGGCCGAGGGCCGCGAGCGGGTCAATGCCCTGCGTGAGGGACCGTTCGCTGGCCGCGACCTCGCTTCGGCACTGGCCGATGTGCACGCCGAGTACGCCGGGCATGGCACCAACCCACTGCGCCTGACCGTGGAAGGTGCAACGCCACCGCTGCAGGCCGACGCGGCCGAAGAAGTGTTCCTGATCGGGCGAGAGGCGATCCGCAATGCGTTGCGTCACGCCAACGCCAGCGCCATCGAAGTGGAGCTGTCCTACGGCACGCGGTGCTTCCTGCTGCACGTGCGCGACGATGGCGTCGGCATCGCCGACGACAATGCCGGCCATGGTCATTGGGGCCTGCAGGGCATGCGTGAGCGCGCGCAGCGCCTCGGTGCGGAACTACAGCTGTGGACCCGCGCCGGACTGGGAACCGAAGTCGCGCTGGCGGTTCCCGCCCGGCGCCTGTATCACCGCCGCCCATCGCGCTGGCGCTGGCCCTGGAGTAAAGCAAACCATGACTGAGTCCCCTGCCCTGATCGGCGTGCTGGTGGTAGACGACCACCCGCTGCTGCGTGACGGCCTGGCGGCGCTGCTGGGCGCACAACCCGATCTGCGCCTGCTCGGCGAAGCCGCCGATGGCGAGGAAGCCATCGCCTGCTACCAGCGGCTGCAGCCCGACGTGGTGCTGATGGACCTGCAGATGCCACGGCTGGATGGTGTGGAAGCCATCGTGCGGATCCGCGCGATGGACCCGCGCGCGCGCATCATCGTGCTGACCACCTACCGCGGTGACGTACGTGCGGTAAGGGCACTGCAGGCCGGCGCCAGCGCCTATCTGCTGAAGGACATGCTCCGCCATGAGCTGGTCGATACGATCCGCATGGTCGCTGGCGGCCGCCGCGCACCGATTCCCCCGGCGGTGGCGGCCAGCATCGCCGCGCATGTGGTGGAAGACCGGTTGTCGCCGCGCGAAACCGAGGTACTGAGGCATGTGGCCGGCGGCCTGTCGAACAAGCGCATCGGCGAGCGCATGCAGATTTCCGAGCAGACGGTGAAGGCGCACATGAAGAGCCTGATGGACAAGCTGGGCGTGGGTGATCGCACGCATGCGGTGACCCAGGCGCTGCGGCGCGGGATCATCAGCCTGGACGACAGCGGTCACGATTAGGGAGTTGTTCGGCAGGGCTTGCAGCCCTGCACCTGCGGTAGTGCCGGCCGCTGGCCGGCAACCTCTACAGCAACAGCGGGCTTTCCGTGGGATGGCGGGGCGGTGTCGTAGTGCGGGGACGCTGCAAGTCCCCCTCCGGGGCCCGGCCCAGCCGCTGGCGGCTGTGCGTTCGGGCGCTTGCGAAGCCGTGCTTCGCAAGCAAAGCGCCCTCACCCATGTAAGCTCGGTCGCCGCTTGCTCGTGTGCGCAGTCCTGCGCACACGGCAAGACCGGGGTTGGGCGTCCTGCCCAACCCGCCCAAGGCATGCCTCGGGCCCATGCGGCTCACGCCCCCGCAACCGGACCCACCCCGCCTTCGACAGTTGGCCGCGATCTGTCGGAACGGCGTATTGCCCTGGTGGGTGTCGACCTTGGTCGACAAAGTAGATCCACGCCATGCGTGGATGACTCATTCGATATCTGACAGATATTTCGACCAAGGTCGACACCTACCAACAGCCACCGGAATCTGTCAGAGGTGGGGCGGTGTCGGAGTGCGGGGTGTCAGCCGCATGGATGCGGCTGCCAAGCCTACAAGGACGTACTTGCGGCGTCCCCGCACTCCGACACCGCCCCACCACCCCACAGGAAACCCGCCGTTGCTGTTGCTGTTGCTGTTGCTGTTGCTGTTGCTCCAGCTTCCAGCAGGTGCAGGGCTGCAAGCCCTGCCGAACACCCCCCTTACTTCAAACGCAGCAGCAGGCTGCCGCCCGCGCACACCACCGCCAGCCAGGCCACGCCGTTCCAACCCCACTGCGCCAGCGCCAGGCTGCCCAGCGCACCACCGGCGGCCATGCCGATGAACATGCCCGTGAACAGCAACGCATTGAGCCGGCTGCGTGCCGGCGGCACCAGTCCGTAGACCAACGTCTGGTGCGCCACCAGCGCCGACTGGAAGCCGAAGTCGAACAGCAGCGCGCTCACCACCAGCAGCGGTAGCAGCGCAGCGGCCGGCAGCCACGACTCGGTCAACAGCAGGCCAAAGCCCAGCAGCGCTACCGCGATCGCCAGCCGCGCCACGGCGTGGCAACCAAAGCGATCGGCGAATCGACCCGCAAACGGCGCGGCCAATGCGCCGGCCGCACCGGCAATGCCGAATGCACCCGCTGCGGCACTACCCAGCCCCAACCGTGCATGCAGCATCAGCGCGAGGGTTGACCAGAACGCGCTGAAGCCCACCGCCAGCAGCGACTGGCTGGCCACCGCACGGCGCAGCTGTGGCTGCTCCCGCCACAACGCCAGCAACGAACCCAACAACGCCGGATAGCGCAGTGTGCTGGTCGGTGCGAAGCGCGGCAGCGCACGCGCCATCACCGCTCCCATCGCCGCCACTGATACCGCGGCCAGCACGAACTGCGTGCGCCAACCCCACGCTTCGGCCACTACGCCACTGACCACCCGTGACAACAGGATGCCGAGCAGCAGGCCGGTCATCACCCGGCCGACGATCTGGCCGCGCTGCACATCCGGCGCCAGCACCGCTGCAGCCGGCACGATGTCCTGCGCCAGCGTGGCCATCAGCCCGACCAGCAGGCTGGCCATCAGCAGGCCCGGCAGGTGGCCAGCCATCGCAGCAGCGCCCAATGCCAACGCCAGCAACGCGGACTTCCACAGGATCAGGTTGCGGCGGTCGAACCGGTCGCCCAACGGCGCCAGCAGCAGGATGCCAAGTGCATAGCCGAGCTGGGTCAAGGTCGGTACCAGGCCGGCGGCGCGCTCACCGGCGCCGAGGTCCCGGGCGATCAGCCCCAGCATCGGCTGGCTGTAATAGAGCGAAGCGACCGAAAAGCCAGCGCCGGCCGCCATTGCCAGCACCAGCGGGGTGGAGGGTGCGGTCGTGGGTGCCGCAGCGACGGACAGCGAGCGGGTAGACATGGGAGAGTCCGGTGGGGGAAGTGGGCGTATCCTGCCGGTATTCGCAAAGCGTCTGTAGTAGGCTTCCGCACATACACTTCATACGCCACACGCATGAATGACCTCGCCACCGGCGCCGATCGTCTGGATCTGCTGCGCACCTTCCTGCGCATCGTCGATGCCGGCAGCCTGTCTGCCGCAGCCGTGCAGCTGGGCACCACCCAGCCGACGGTCAGTCGCCGCCTGCAGGCCCTGGAGCGCCAGCTCGGTCTGCGCCTGCTGCAGCGCTCCACCCACGGCCTGCAGCTGACCGAGGATGGCCTGCGCTGCCAGCGTCATGCGCAACGCGTGGTCGACGAATGGGAGTCGCTACAGGCCGAACTGCACGGCGAACCGGAAACGCTGCGTGGACGTTTGCGGGTGATGGTGCCGCACGCCTTCGGCCAGGCGCAGCTGCTGCCGACCATGCTCGCGTTCCTTGCCCAGCACCCGCAGCTGAGCCTGGAGTGGATCCTTGAAGATCGTCGCCCGGACTTCATCGCAGAAGGCATCGACTGCGCGGTGCGGGTGGGTCCGGTCGACGAACCGCGCATGGTCGCACTACCGCTCGCCGAAGTGCCGCGCATCGTCGTGGCAGCGCCCTCGTTGGTGGACGCCACAGCAGTCAGTACGCCGGAACAGGCGCAGACACTGCCGTGGATCTCGCTGGTCACCTACTACCGCGAACGCCTGCTGCTGCATGACGCACAGGGCCGCGCGCATACGCTGTCGATCAGCCCGCGCCTGCTCAGCGACAACCTGTTCGTGGTGCAGCAGGCCGCATGTGCGGGGCTGGGCGCAGCGGTGGTCTCGGCCTGGCTGGTGGCCGACGATCTCGCACAAGGGCGGCTGGTGCAGCTGCTGCCGGACTGGCAGGCGCCGGCACTGCCGGTACACGTGGTGTTTCCCGCCGCGCGCCATCAGCCGCCGCGGCTGCGCGCCTTCATCGATGCGATGAAGGCCGCGCTGCCGCAATTGCATGGAATGCGGCCGGCGCCGCGTTAGGTCATCGGCCGCATCATCCACGCATGGCGTGGATTTACTGATGGTACGGGTAGATCCACGCCATGCGTGGATTCTGCCCCGCCCCGCAATCAGTTGGCCTTGGCCGCCTCGGCATTCCACGCTGCGACCCTGGCCTTGGTGTCGGCCAGCATCTTGTCCAGCGCGGCGCGGTCATACACGTTGCCGCGCAGGATCACGCTGTCGATCTTTTCGGTGGCAGCAATGTCCTGCAGCGGGTTGGCGGTCAGCAGCACCAGATCGGCGGCCTTGCCCTGCGCGACACCACCGTAACGGTCCATCTGGCCGAACCAGGCCGGGCCGGAACGGGTTGCGGCCGACAGCGCCTGCGGTGCGCTCAGGCCTTCCTTCACGAACAGCTGCAATTCCTGGTGCAGGGCGATGCCCGGGAAGTTGAACGAGTTGAGGAAGCCCGCATCGGTGCCCGCAATGATCGTCACGCCGGCCTCCTGCAGCATCGGCAGCACCGCGGCCACCTGGTGGTACTGCGCGTGGCGCGCCTCGATCTGTGCCGGCGTGGCCTTCGCCGCGCGGTCCACGCGCCACTGGTAGGTCGCGCGCAGGCCCGGGCCGATGTAGGCCAGGTACGGATCGTTGGCGTGGTCATCCTGGTCAAGGAAATCGAGGATGCGGCCACCGTTGAGGGTCGGGGTCACGAATACGCCACGCTTGGCGAAATCGCGGTAGGCGTGCATCGCCGTGTCGCGGTCGAAGCTGGCGTCGAGGCGCCGGTTGGCTTCGGCGCGGTCGATGCGACCGGCACCGAAGTCGGCGGCGATCTGCGCTTCGTCCTTGCTGCCGGCCTTGAATGCATAATCCAGATGCTCGATCGAGGCCAGGCCCGCATCGACCGCCTGCTCCACGGTCAGTGCCATCGGAATATGCCCCGAGGCCTTGAAGCCGGCCTTGCGCGCAGCACTGGCCGAGTACAGGAACAGTTCCGGCTTCAGCGTGCTGTCGGTAATCTTCACGAAATCAACCTTGTCGTGCTGCAGGCGGGTGATCGCCTTGTCGGCGTCAGCCTCGCTACCCACCTCGATCGTGCCCTTCCAGACCGGCTTGATGCCTTCGATCTTCGCGCCCGAGCTGAGCAGGCGCGGGCCGAACAGCGTGCCCTTGGCGATCTCGCCACGCCACTGCAGTACCTGTTCGGGCAGGTCGCCGGAGCAGTCACGCACGGTGGTGATGCCGTGCGCGATGTACAGCGGCAGCAGCGCCTTGTTCTCTTCAATCAGCGCCGGGCCACCACCGAAGTGCACGTGCATGTCCCACAGGCCCGGGATCAGGTACTTGCCCTTGGCATCGATCTGGCGGGCCGTACTCCACTGGCTGCGCAGCTGTGCATCCGGGCCGACGGCGACGATGTCCTCGCCGCGGATCACCACGCTCTGCCCCGCCAGGGTGCTGGCGTGCTCGACATCGACCACGGTGGCATTGCGGATCAGCAGGTCGGCGCGCTCAGCGGAAGACGCCGACAGCGGTGCCACCGCAAGGAGGATGGCAAGGGACAACGGACGGGAACGGAACATGGACAGCATCCTGATTGGCACGCCCAGCGTGCGGGTGGAAGGGAACAGTCTTCAGCGCACCGCGCCGTGCTGGCGCAGCAGGGTTTCAATTCCGGTATAGCCGCGCTGGCGCGCGTGCGCCAGCGGCGTCACACCGTCGCCGTCAGCCAGCTCGGGGTCGGCGCCGGCCTCCAGCAGCAGCTGCACGATCTGCACGTGGCGCGCGCCGCCATCGCCGAGCAGGATCGCTTCCAGCAGCGCGGTCCAGTGCAGGCGGTTGACATGGTCCACAGCGACGCCGGCACGCAGCAGCGTGCGCACAGTGGCGACGTGGCCGCGCTCGGCGGCGGGAATCAATGCGGTGCCGCCATAGCGGTTGGTGCTGCGCAGATCGGCGCCATGCGCCAGGGTCATCGCCAGGATCTCGTCCAGTCCACGCGCGCCGGCGTACAGGTAGGCGCTGTCCTGCATGGCGTCCTTGGCATTGACGTCGGCGCCGGCTTCGATCAGTTCACGCGCGGCGTCTACATTGTTGCCATGCGTGGCCAGCAGCAGCGCGGTACGGCCCTGGCCATCACGCGCCTCCAGCGTGGCGCCATCCTCGATCGCCTGTCGCACCGCATCGGCATCGCCGCGGCTGGCAGCATCGCGCAGGCGGCCATCGACGTCGGCTTTGGACGTTGCGGTGCAGGCCGGGGAGATCATGGCCAGCAGGAACAACAGCAGCACGCGCGCGAACGGCGCAGGCCAGCCAGGGGAACGATGGACGCGCATGACGGTGTCTCCTCATGACCGTCGCCACGGAACGCCGTGCGACGGTAGCAACAGCCGGGCATTGCCGGCCCCTGCCCTGCATGGTAGAAGTCGGCCTGGGTATCCAGAAGTGAAATGTTCAAATGCAAGACAGTGCCAAATCGAATAGAACCCTGTTCGAACTGGACCTGCTGCGGGCGCTGGTGATGGTGGCCGACTGCGGCAGCTTCACCACGGCGGCCACGCGCCTGCATTCGACCCAGTCCACGGTCAGCCAGAAGGTGCGCCGGCTGGAGGAACTGGCCGGGCATCGCCTGCTCGAGCGCGGCCACCGCGACGTGCACCCCACCGATGCCGGCCACACCCTGCTCGGCTATGCGCGGCGCATGCTCGACCTGAACGAGGAAATGGCACAGGCGCTGGCCGGCGCCACCGTGGAAACCGCAGTGCGCATCGGCGTGCCCGAGGACTTCGTCAACGCACAGACCACACGCATGCTGGCCGCCTTCAGCCGCCGCCACCCACAGGTGAAGCTGGAGATCAGCAGCGGCCTCAGCCGCGACCTGGCCCACGGCTTCGACCATGGCGAGCTGGACCTGGTGCTGGTCAAGCAACGCCGCAACACCCGCCAGGCGGTGCACTGCCGGCGCGAGCCGATGCATTGGATCGACAGCCTGCGCAGCAGTTGCCTGCTGCAGGACCCGCTGCCGCTGGTCACCTTCCCGCCGCGCGGACTGTACCGCGACGAGATGATCCACGCCGTGGAGGCGCTGGGCCTGCGCTGGCGCATCGCCTTCACCAGTTCGTCGCTGAGCGGCATCCAGGGTGCGGTGGCCGACGGCATCGGCATCAGCCTGCTGCCGCGCCGCGCGGTCATGCGTGAGCACCGCATCATCGATGGCGAACGCGACCTGCCGGTGATCGACAATTACGAGATCGGCCTGCTGCATCGTGCCGACGCCGACGATGCCGTGCGCGCACTGGCCAGCGAACTGTGGCGCCAAGTGCAGCGCGAACCGGATTGAGCGCGGTAGACCCACGTCATGCGTGGATGGAAACGACCGTCCGGCATCCGAAAGGGCGCTGAAGCGTCAGCGAGTACATGCTTGTCGCAAAAGGCCTAGTGATGGCGTAAACAAAGCCTGGACGATAGGGTGGGGAACGCCCCTCTCCAGATTGCCCCGCCTATGACCAGCACGTACCAGGTTGCTTTGACCCCTGCTCCGAAGGACGAAGCCAGCATCCGGTTCGATCCGCTGCCACCTGCGCTCATCGCCCACATGCAGCAGCAGCGTGCACAGGTTGCTGCCCTCGTCGCATCTGCGTTCCCTACCGTGCCTGTTCAATGGCCGCTGCTGCCGAGCACGCTGCAACGCGTAGTCGATGCAGAACTGATCGATCACGATGATTGTGATGGTTGGGAAGCACTGGGGGTCGCATTTGGTGATTGTCTGGCACAGCGTGTACCGGAACTTGCCTGGGCCCAGGTAACCGATGCCTGGGGCGTCGATGCGGTTCTCCGCTATGGCGACGCCAATATCATGGTCAGCGCCGGCACCCTGTTGATCAAACGCGTCGAAGAAGGCAAGACCATCGAGATCAACCATCTGCTTGAAGCTCTGGAGGAGTTCGTCATCCAGCAAGCGCGCAAGTCCGGCTGAGCCCATGAGAGAACGATTGAATCGCGTAGAATGACGTATTCGCACATTGATGCTGCGCATGCGGAAGCAATCACAGTTCGCGCACTGATCATCGATATCTGATCAGACCTGCCGCACCAAGGCACTACATCGCCGGCTACAGTCGCCCTAGTTTCCGTGCCCCACGGCGCTCTGCCATGTCCGACGAAATCCCCACCCGCTTCGATCCCCTGCCCGCTGCGCTGCAGACGCATCTGCAGCACCAGCGTTCGCTGATCGCCGCGCGCGTGGCCGCCGGCTTTCCGACGTTGCCGGTGCAATGGCCGCTGGCGGCCACCACGCTGCAGCGCGTGGTCGATGCCGAGCTGATCGACCGTGATGACGGCGATGGCTGGGAAGCGCTGGGCGTGGCGTTCGGTGACACCCTGGCCCAGCGCGTGCCTGGCCTGGCCTGGATGCAGGTCACCGATGCCTGGGGCATCGACGCGGTGCTGCGCTATGCCGACAGCAGCCTGCAGATCGGCGCCAGCACGCTGCTGCTCAAGCGCATCGAGCAGGGCGAGCTCATCGACATCGCCCATCTGCTTGCGTGGCTGGAAGAGTTCGTCGCTACCCGCGCCGACGATTACGTATGAAAAGCCGCCGAGCGTGGCTCGGCGCTACACGGGTTGGCCCGGCGTGGATCTACAGCCAACGGCCATCAACTACCACGCGCCGCTCCACCGGCACCCCGGCCACAGCGGCCGGGCCGTGGTCGGCACGCACCGCCACGAAAGTGGCCGGATGCCCTTCCACAAGACCGTACTGCGGCAGCCCGATCACCTGCGCGGCATGGGTGGTCACCATGTCCAGCGCCAGCATCAGGTCGGCATCGGTATGGAAGCCGGAGCGGTAGCCCAGCAGCATCGCGCGTTGCAACAGGTCGCCGTTGCCATACGGCCACCAGCAGTCGCGGATGTTGTCGTTCCCGGCGAACACGCGCACACCAGCGTCATGCAACGCGCGCAGCGGCGGGAACGGATGATCGCCAGGCGCGTTGCTCATGATCGCCACACCCGCCGTCGCCAGCGCCTCGCCCACCTGCAGCGCGCGTGCCAGCGGCACCTCGCCCAGCGAATAAGCATGACTGACCGCCACCCTTCCCTGCAGGCCGGCGGCCCGGGTCCGCGCGGCGATACGCAGCAGCTGGGCCAGGCCGGTTTCGCCAGGCTCATGCAGGTGGATGTCCAGCTGCACGCCATAGCGCTCGGCCAGGCCGAACAACAGTGCCAGCTGGCCCTCGGCATCGCCATCGAGCGTGGTCGGATCGATGCCGCCCAGCACGTCCACACCCGCTGCAAGGGCCTGCTCAAGCACCGCTGCGGTACCCGCGCAGGACATCACCCCGGCCTGCGGGAACGCCACCAGCTGGATGCGCATGATGCCGGCGCAGCGCAGCGCGGCCTCGCGCACCGCTTCCAGGTGGCCCAGGCCGGTGCTGCCATCGATATCAACATGACAGCGCATCGCCACTGTGCCGAAGCCGCTGCACTGGCGAATCAGCGCCTCGGCGCGATCGACCATCGGCGCCGCAGCCGCCACTGCCGCCTTTTCCACCGCCAGCCGCTCACGCAGGCTGTTCACCGGCTGGTGCGGGTGCCAACGGTCGCCGACGAAGCTCTTGTCGAGGTGAATGTGGCCGTCGACCAGCCCGGGCAGCACCGCGAAGCCCTGCAGGTCGACGCATCCCGCCCCGTCGGCCGGCGCCGCCTCGCCATTGAGCCCGCTGATGCGGCCATCACGGATGTGGAAGTGCAGCGGTGCACCGTCGCGGTCGACACCGCCGTGGATGAACTGCAGGGTCATCGGGAATTCCCGGAAAGCCAAGACTGGCGCCATCCTGCGCCTCGATAGCGCCATCGGCCAACGAAATATCTGGATGGCACGCATTCACCAGAACGATGATTCCCCCTGCGACAACCGGTCGCAGCCACGCCGTGCACACCCCTGAACGGGTAACATGGGCGCCTGTTTCCGCTGTGATGCCGCATGGGCCCGTCCGACCGCCACGATCGTCTCCGCCGCTGGCAGGCCGCGTCCCTGCTTGCCGCCGCTCCGATCGCCAGCCTGTCCGCCACTGATGCTGCGGCCGCTGCGCCGCTGCAGTCGCCGCCGGGCCAGCAGCGGATCGCCCCGGCTGCGCTGGTCGAGCGCCTGCACCAGCGCGTGCTGTCCGGGCAGAGCGCCACCGCCACGCTGGAACACTGGTGCGCCGAGCACGGCCTGGCCGAACAGGCGCGGGTGCGCGCCGTGCGCATACACGGCCAGGACAAGCCTGCCCCCGCCGACGTGCTGCAGGCGCTGGGCGTGAAGCCGGGTACCGACCTGCGCTATCGCCGCGTGCAGCTGGTCTGCGGCAGCCGCGTGCTGTCCGAGGCCGACAACTGGTACCTGCCTGGTCACCTCAGCCCGGCCATGAACCAGGTGCTGGACAGCACCGACGAACCGTTCGGTCGCGTGGTCGGCCCGCTCGGCTTCCAGCGCCAGACCCTGGCTGACCAGACGTTCTGGCCGCCGCGGGGCGAAGGCGATCACGGCGTGATCCTGGAAGTGCGTGCCCTGCTGCGCGACCGCCAGCAGCAGCCTTTCAGCTACGTCATCGAGTCGTACCTGCAGCAGACGCTTCCGTAACGCGCCGCGGCGCCGGGCATCCGCCGGCTACGGGCCCGTGATGCCGTTGGCGGCCGGGTCCACCGAGAACACGAAACGCCCACCGCGCTGGTCCCTGCCCCATGTCATCGGCGCGGTGGTAAGGCTGTAGACCGGGGCCGCCTTGTCCATGCCGATCGCCTCGGACCAGGCACTGAAATCCTCATCGGTACGGCTGCGGATCTCGCCAACACACAGGCTGTAGCCACAGGCGAAAGACACCAGCGTGCCGTCGTTGCCGATGAGCCGGGTCGCGGCCGTCCTGTAGAGCCGGGTCAGCTCCTGCACTTCCGGGTGACCGGCTGCATCGCGCTCGAACTGGCTGATCACCTGCGCGAAGGCTTTGTCGGAACCCAGCACCGCCTCGCTCTTCTGTGCGGACACCGCACCCTCGTTCAGCAGCATGCGCTCGCCCTCGAGGAAGTGACCCTCCGGTTGCGCGAGCCCAGGGGCAGCCGTCGTGGTACTCGATGCCGTTGGCACGCGCGCTGATACAGCATCGGTCGCGGGGTTGGAACGGGACGGCGCAGGCGCGGCATTGGCCACCTCCGCGGCATCCTCCACGCTGGCCGCCTGCCTGCCACTGCAACCTGCAATGGCCAGCACGGCAATCACGCTCCACCCCCTGACATCCATGCGCATCATCCTCCGTGTATCGCCACAGCATGCCACGTGCGCGACGGCAACACGGATGCACTGCACAAAGAAAAGCCCGGCAATGCCGGGCCTTTCGTTCGCCCCCGGGATCAGCGGAACCGGTAGTCCAGCTGCACCCAGTACTGGCGGCCATACGGGTCGTAGTTGCCGACCGGGTAGAACGGCCAGCCGCCACCGTTCTTGTCCGCTGGCGGGCGGCTGTCACGCAGGTTGTTGACGATCACGCCCACCGACAGGTTCTCGCCGAACTGGCGGAACACGCTGGCGTTGTACGTCATGTACGGCGCGATGCGGCCACTGCCATCGGTCTTCGGCAGCGAGCCGAAGCGGTTGCCGTACAGCGTGGTGGTCCAGTCACCCTGGTTCCAGGTGATGCTGCCGTTGGCCTTGCTGCGCCACTGGTAGTCATCCAGCGAATTGCGGATGTCACGCTCCGGATCATCGGAGAACTGTCGGTATTTGTGCTCCAGCACCACGGTGTAGGCCAGGCGCGTGGTGAAGCGGCCATAGCGGCCGGCATCGAAACGCCAGTTGCCCTTCAGGTCCAGGCCGCGAACCGATTCGGAGGCCGCGTTGATCGGATTGATCAGCACACGGGTCACCTGGTCCGGCTGCACCGTGGCATTGGACGGATTGCGGATCACCCGCGACAGCGCGTCCTGGCACAGCGGCGAACCGATATCGCGCGCTTCGCCGCCCAGCGTCCGGCCCAGGCGGCAATCGGCCTCATCACGCAGGATGCGGCTGGTATCGAGGCTGGTCACTTCGTTGTCGATGCGGATGTCGTAGTAGTCAGCGCTGAAATCCAGGCCGGACAGCGGCGACCAGACCACGCCGAAGCCATATGACTTGGCCGATTCCGGCTGCAACTGCGCATTGGCGCGGTTGCTGTAATCAATCGACAGGCCGTTGTAGTCGCAGTTGTCGTACGACTGGCCCGCAGTGCGGCAGCGCCAGTAATCGGTCATGCCCGGATTGTAGCCGCGGGTTTCGGTGGCAAACACGTAGTTCATGTCCGGCGCACGGAAGCTGGTCGCCGCCGTACCACGGATCAGCAGGCTCTCGATCGGCCGGAACTCGACGCCGAAACTCCAGGTGGCCTTGCCGATGTGCTCGCCACCGGCACGGTACTGGTCATAGCGACCGGCCAGGGTGGTGGTCAGCGACTGCAGCAGCGGCAATTGCAGCTCCACACCTGCAGCGTAGCGGTCACGCTCGCCACCGGCACCGATGCCGGCGCTGGTGTTCCAGAACTCGCCGCTGCCCAGGCGCGGGTCCGGTCGGTTGCGATAGCCCTGGCTGCCGGCCTCGACCACCGCTGCCAACGCCGCATCGCCCCCAGGCAGCGCGAACAGGCGGCCGTTGACGCTGGCGCTGAAGGTCTGCAGCCATGCCGCGTTACGGCTTTCCTGGTAGTCGGACAGCCCCTCGTATTCGTTCGGGGTCAACGGCTGGAACAGGCGCGCCGGATCCGGCGCATAGACCTCAACGCCGTTGCGCACACCCAGCTTCGGACCGAGCAGGTATTCGTTGATGCCGGCCAGCAGCACCGGGCGGCGGGTACGGTTCTCGTATCGCGAGCGGCTGTAGACCGCCTCATAGTCCCAGCCGCTGTCACCGATCTGGCCACGTGCGCCGACGTTGAACGACCACGAGTTTTCCAGGAAGCGGTTGGCATTGCGCGGCAGGCCGCCGATTTCCTCCGGCGCGAAGCGGCGGTACCAGCTTTCCAGGTTGCCGGTGGTCTGGTTGTAGAAGTAGTTGCGGGCCGAGGTCCAGGTCGGCGCACGCGTGTTGTTGTAGATCCGCGCGCTGCCCACGGCGACATCGGCAAACAGGTCAGTGGTCTCGTTGACGTGGAAGGTCAGCAGGCCATAGCCATTGAGGTTGCGCTTCTGGGTCTGCACGGTCCAGTAGCTGGCGGCGGCCTCGTTGCTGCCGCAGTACCAGCCCTGGCGAGGGTTGAAGGCGCGGAACACGCTGCCGCCATAGATGTCAGACGCCCCGTCGCAGCCAGTGACGCCCGGATCGATGTTGCGGCCGGTGGCGGCATTGCGGCGATAGGCGATCGCGGTCGCCTGCGGTGCCTTGCCGGCCGGATCATCGTCCAGCGAATCCATGAAATCGCGCTGGCGCGCGTGGATCGCCTTGCGCACATCGAACTCGAAGCCGAACAGCGCATCCCAACGCTCGCCGGAACTACCACCGACCACCTGCGCGCGCTGGTTGTCGCCGCCGCCCTGCTGGGTGCCACCGGCGCGCACGTTCACATCCACGCCCTCAAAGCGGTCCTTGAGGATGATGTTGACCACGCCGGCGATCGCATCGGAGCCGTATACCGCAGACGCACCTGCCGCCAGGACCTCGATGCGCTCGATCAGCGCACTGGGAATGTTGGCCAGGTTGACCACGTTCACCGACCCTTCGTAGGCCAGCGGGTAGTCGGCCTGGCGGCGGCCGTTGACCAGCACCAGCGTGCGGTTCGGGCCCAGCCCGCGCAGGTTGATGGTGTTGGCGGCCGGGGTGAAGGTGTTGCCAAAGTCCTCGCCCTGTACGTTGCCGGTGTTCTCGGTCAGCGCGCTCAGTGCGTCGAAGGCATTGCGGTAGCCCTGCGCATCGATCTGCTCGCGGCTGATCACCGTCACCGGCGACGGGCCCTCGACACTGGCGCGTGGAATGCGCGAGCCGGTGACCTTCACTTCCTGCAATGTGGTGGGTGCGCTTTCCTGCGCGAAGGCCGGCATCGAGACCAGCATCAGGGACGACAGTGCGAGCACCAGCGGACGCGGGCGCAGCGCCTTGTGGGAGGCGGACATGGGCTTCCTGGGGAGTTGGGCGGTTGTGGTACGGGGGCAGCGGCCTGTACGGCGCATAACGATCCCGTAACGAAAGTGTCCTGAATGGGGGGTTTCAACGGAAATGACCAAGCCTGATGGCCTTATGCCTGAACCGAATCAGACCCGCAGTGCCATCCACCACACTTTTGCAATGTTTTGAATGGTGCAGGGCTGCAGGCACGGCCATCGTGCCGGGGATGATGACCCCGTACCCCACTTCCCTCCTTCCCCCATTGCGCCCGGTGCTGCGCCGTCACCTGCTGCAGCTGCAGGCCGCACCGGTCACCCTGCGCCCTTTCCAGCGTGCCGACCTGCCGCGCTGGCGCCTGTTCGATGACCGCCGCCGGCGCGGCCGCCGCGATCCGTCCGTCATCGATGAGGAAGCGCGCTTCCTCGCCCACATGCATCGCTCACGCCTGGAACAGGACAACGACCAGCTGCTGCTGGGGGTGTTCGATGACGAGCACGGCAACGTACTGGACCAGCTGCACGTACGGCTGCAATCACTACACGCGCGCAGCGCCGAACTGCTGTCGCTGCAGCATTGGCACCCGCATGCCGACGCGGCGCTGCAGGCGCTGTGCCCGTTCCTGTTCGAGGACGTCGGCCTGCATCGCCTGTTCGTGATGCTGCCACCGGACTGCAGTGATCCGTTCGCCACCGCGCTGCGGGCCTTCGGCTTCGAGCAGGAAGGCCTGCTGCGCGACCATCATCTGGATCTGGATGGCTGGCAGGATCGCCAGCTGCTGGCGCTGACCGCACCCATGTGGCGGAGCAAGCACAGGATGCTGGACTAGCGCACCCGCTCCAGCGCGTTGCCGGCACCGGTCAGCACCGAGCAGGCGTGGTCCTGCAGCTCTTCGGCGCTGGCCTCGTTGCCGGTGCCGGCGTCCACACGGGTGGCCAGCAGGATGAAGCCC
The DNA here is from genome assembly GCF_054473855.1 of Stenotrophomonas genospecies 3. Classification (NCBI taxonomy): domain Bacteria; kingdom Pseudomonadati; phylum Pseudomonadota; class Gammaproteobacteria; order Lysobacterales; family Lysobacteraceae; genus Stenotrophomonas; species Stenotrophomonas genospecies 3. The sequence goes on along the minus strand of NZ_JBTMUR010000002.1, from coordinate 32,253 downwards.
GGGCCGCCCTGCACGGCGTCCCGGCCCGCCACAACCAGGCTCCACTGGCCGACGTCGTCCACGCCTGCGAGGTCGTAGGCCAGCAGATTGAGCGGATTGGCGGTCAGTTCTGCGCCCGGCAGCAGGTGGGCCTGGTACTGATGGCCGCGCAGCAGCACCGGCAGCGGTGCCCACTGGCTGCCCAGGGCGGCAGCATGCGTATCCAGCGCCTGCAGCACGTCGGCACGCAGGCAATCCACATGAATATGCAGCTGGTGCTGCGAGCGGCCGTGCGGCGAGTTCAACGCCAGGCTGGCGACGTTGCGCGGCAGCGGTTGGCCCAGCGCCCGTTCGGTGTGGCTGCGCGCCTGCCAGGCTGCAGCGAAGTAGTTCGGTGCACCACGCTGGTACAGGCTGCGGCTCTCGATGCCGCTGACCTTGTCCAGCGGCATCAGCAGGAACTGGTAGTCGCCGTGCGCGTCCTTGACCAGCACATCGCGGCGGTCTGCTGCCGTCTCCACCCGCAGGCAATCGCCACGCGGGCCTTCGGCGCCCTGGCAGTCACGTTCAATCAATCGCCACAATGCATCGGAATGGGCCGGCGGCGGAGGCGCGCTGGCACAGGCAGACAACAGCAGCAGGGACGACAGCAGGAAGGGGCGCAAGGACACGGCACGACTCACGGAGCAGGCACGGCAGACAGCGCCGCGCTGCATTCTAGCCAGTGCAACGCTGCAATCAGTAGGTGCCGAACGGCACTTCAACCACGATCGGGGCGGCACCCTCGCCGGCCTGCAGGCTGTAGCGGTCCAGCGCGCCATCGTCATCGGCGTGCGGCTGGCGCTGGAAATGCAGCGGATAGCGGCTGTCCCCCAGGCGCACGGCACTGCCGTCGGCCTCCAGCGCGGCACCTTCCGGAATCAGCAGACCGCCCAGGTCGCTGTAGGCGCCAGGTACATCGGCGAAGCTGTAGTCGGCCAGCTCGTCCACCCGCTGCATCGCATAGACGTGCGGCACATAGGGTCGTGCAGGGCTACGGCCATTGCTCAGGTCCGTCACCCAGGCCTGCGGCAGGTGGTACTCCCCGCGCAGCGCAGCGACGCCCAGCGAGGGGCTGGCCACCTGCAGGCAGCACACCGCCCGCTTGCCCTCGCGGTCGAGGATGGCGAAACGGTCGCCGCGGGTGGCCGCCTGCGGCAGCATGGCGAAGGCCAGGTTACGCTGCGCCGGCGCGTAGCCGGATTCGGTCTGCAGGTTGCGCCAGGCGCCGAATACCGGGGATTGGACCTGCTCGGGTTCCGGATCGGCAGCGGAGGCGGCAAACGCCACGCCCAGCAACGACAACATCAGGGCCGTCATTGTCTTGTCCTTGCCGCGGAAACTGCCTGCCGTCATACCGTATCCAACACCTGCGCCGGAAAGGCCCGGCCTGCCCGCTGGCGTACTGCCAGCCATTGCTCCCACTATGCAATGACCACGCTGTGCCGGCAATGACCGGGGCGCTGACGCCTTTCGCACGCTCGGTGCTATCGTTCCCGCCATCTTCCCCTGCGCAGGAGCGCTCGCATGTCTGCATTCCGTCTGTCCCTGTTGCTGCCGGCCTCCGCCCTGCTGCTGTCGGCCTGCGTCAGCACCCCTGGCCCGGAAGTCAAAGGCAGTGGCCGCTGCGACGCCAGCCAGCTGGGCTGGGCGATCGGCCAGCCGGCCAACGAGCCCAACATCCGTCGCCTGTCCCGCGAGAGCGGTGCCGGCCTGGTCAACCCGATCGGCCCCAGCACCATCACCACCAAAGACATCCGCCCGGACCGCCTGCGCGTGTTCGTGGATAAGGACAACATCATCACGTCCACCCGCTGCGAGTAAGCGCGGCAGCAGGCTTTTGTAGAGTCGAGCCATGCTCGACTGGCTTTTCGCGCGGCGCATCCGAAGACCAGCCGAGCGTAGGCCCGGCTCTACAAGGTTCAGGGTTCGGTATACCCCGCGCAGTCCGGCAGCGCCTGGTCGGGGTGGAACACCCCATCGCTGAAGCGGAACAGCCGCGTGTAGGTGCACGCCGGGTCCTGCTCGGTGCGCAGATCCTGCTTCTTCAACGGCCTCTTGGCCAGCGAATCCTCGAAGCGCGAAACACCGGCCGGGAACCGGGTCGCCACGGTCTGGTAGCGCAGCACCGGCATGCCCTCGGCGACCGTATCCAGCGCCAGCTTCGCCGAGAAGCCGTATTCGTCATGGCAGGCACCTGCGCGCTGCTTGATGTCCTGTTCGCTGAAACAGGCGCGGATCATCGCATTGCCCAGCCATGGCACGGTCAACACGTCGTCGTCCACCTGGATGTCGTCCTGCAGGTGGCGCACGCGTGCCAGTTGCAGCGTGGACGCGTCGGCACCTCCACCGGAGTACATGGCGCTGAACGTGACGATGCCACCCACCAGCACATTCTGGCGGTCGCGCTGCTGCGGGTCGGTCACCGGTTCATCGCTACCCACGCCAGGTGCCAGCCGCACGATCCACGGCCACAGCGACAGCTCGCTTTCCTGCGGCACGTCGATGCTGACGTGGTAGGTGTGTGGCGTGCCCTGGCCCGGTGCCTTCTCAAGCACTTCCAGCACGGTCGGCCGGTCACCATCTTTGGCAACCGGCTGCACGCGCACGCACCAGTTGCCGTCCCGCGTGCACTCGTAGAGCCCCGCCGGCCCCGTCTCATGGGCGATCAGCACCTGCCCCAACGGCTCCATCACGTTGCCCGCAGCGTCACGCTGCTGCGGCAGGATCGAGCCTTGGGCGAGCACCAGCAGCGGGGTCGCCAGCAGTGCAACGCACACGGTCGTGCGGGCAACGATGGAGGGCATGGATGAGATTCCTGCTCGTGGAATCCAGATGGTAACCGCTGCTCCGGTAGAGTCGAGCTTGCTCGACTTTGCATTTGTAGAGTCGAGCTTGCTCGACTGTGCCTGTCGGGAATTGCAGCCGAGCATAGGCTCGGCTCTACAGTAAAGCCACGTTGTATCCGTCAATGCCCACTACAGTCGCAGCCACCCCACCCCTTCGCCTTCGACGTCTGGCCGATACCCGGGTTGAAGGTATTGCTCGGGTCCAACTGCCTGTAGAACCCGGCCAATGCAGGCTTGGCCGGGTACAGGTGGCCGACGTTGTGCTCGGCTGGATACTCGGCGCCACGCTGGTCCAGCAACGCCCACATCGCATGCTCGATCGCCATCGGGTCTTCGCCTTTGCGCGCGATGTAGTCCTGGTGGAACACGTGGCACAGGAAGTGCCCGTAATACAGCTTGTGCAGCAGGCGGCCATCGATATCGACCGGCAACTGCTCGAACCAGTCGGCATCATCGCGGCGCAGGGCGATGTCCAGCGCCACGATGTCCTGCACCTGGTCGCGATGCACCTCGCGGTAGCGCACCGCGGCACCGGCCACGGCGAAGCGATGCAGGAAGGCCTTGCGCCCCTCGTCGGCCGTGCAGTGGAAGTAACCACCCTCATGGTCGGCGAAGAAGTCGCGCAGCCAGGCCTCGGTTTCCCCTGCGTCCTGCGCGGAGACCTTCAGCAGCAGATGATGCTCGTAGCGCTGGCGGAACTCGCCCATCCGCTTGGGCAGGTGCGAGGGCAGCAGGCCGGTCAGCACCTGCAGCGCCCGGTCGGTCACCCCGCGCAGGCCCAGCCGCTCGAACCAGCCGTCAACCCGGCTCTTCAATGCGAACGCGGCCGGCACACGCGCGGTGCCGAGGCGATCGATCAGCAGGAAACTGTCCTTGCCGTAGCGCTCGCCGATGTCATAGGCATCGCGGTGGATGTATTCGCCGGCAATCGGCAGGCATTCGAAGCCGGTCAGCAGCTGGCGCCGGATCGCGGTGAGGCTGCCGGTGCGGTTGCTGCCGATATAGAAGACCTCGGCCGCCTCCTTCTCGAAGGTGTCCAGGCGCACCGCGAACACTGCCAGCTTGCCGGCAGATCCCGCTGCCTCGAAGTGGCGGCTGGGGTCGGCATTGAAGCGTGCCGGCGTATCGGCATCGACCCGGCGCACTTCTTCGGCGTAGCGCGGATCGGAGGCGGCACGGCCATCACCGTCACCCACGTCGGCAGCACGGTAGTCGCCCGCCTGCAGGCGCTGCAGGATCTGCTCGGGCGTATCGCCCAGCGCGATGCCCAGATGGTTGACCAGCTGCAGCTGGCCCTGCGCATCGACCTGCGCATACAGTGCCAGCTCGGTGTAGGCCGGGCCGCGACGCACCAGCGCGCCGCCGGAGTTGTTGCAGATGCCGCCCAGCACCGAGGCACCGATGCAGGACGAGCCGATCACCGAATGCGGTTCGCGGCCGAGCGGTGCCAGCGTCTGCTCCAGGCGGTCCAGCGTCGCGCCAGGCAGGCACAGCACCTGGCGGCCCTCGTTCAACAGCTGGATGCCGGTCAGGCGCAGCGTGCTGACCAGCACGATAGGACGCCCATAGTCGTTGCCATCCGGGGTCGAGCCACCGGTCAGGCCGGTGTTGGCCGCCTGCAGGATGATCGCTGCCCCGCCCTGCACCGCCGCCTGCAGAACACGCCACAGCTCCAGCAGCGTCCCCGGGCGCACCACCGCCAGCACCGGGCCGTCGCCGAAGCGGTAGCCGCGACGGAAGCGGCGCGTGGCCTTGTCGCCGGTCAGCACATGGCGGCTGCCGACCGCGTCGCGCAACTGTGCCAGCACGGCATCGTGGCCACTCATGGCAGGCTGACCAGCGAATCGCGGCCGATGTCAGCGATGCGGCGCGCACCGGTCAGTGTCATCGCCACGCGCATCTCCTTGGCGATAAGGTCCAGCAGGTTGGCCACGCCGGCCTCGCCCTGCGCGGCCAGCGCATAAACGAAGGCACGCCCCAGCAGCACGGTATCGGCACCGAGCGCCAGCATGCGCACCACGTCCAGGCCGGTACGGACGCCCGAATCGGCGAGAATCTTCAGATCGCCCTGTACCGCATCGGCAATCGCCGGCAATGCACGCGCGGTGGACAGCACGCCGTCGAGCTGGCGGCCACCGTGGTTGGAGACCACGATGCCATCGGCGCCGAACTTGACCGCATCACGTGCGTCATCCGGGTCGAGGATGCCCTTGATCACCATCGGGCCCTTCCAGAATTCGCGGATCCATTCCAGGTCCTTCCACGAAATGGAGGGATCGAAGTTGCTGCCGAGCCAGCCGATATAGTCCTCCAGCCCGGTCGGATTGCCACGATAGGTGGAGATGTTGCCCAGATCATGCGGACGGCCGAACAGGCCGACGTCCCACGCCCAGTGCGGATGGGTGATGGCCTGGCCGATGCGGCGCAGCGAGGCATTCGGGCCGCTCATCCCCGAGTGGGCATCGCGGTAGCGCGCACCCGGCACCGGCATATCCACGGTGAACACCAGGGTGGTCACGCCCGCGGCCTGCGCCCGCTCCAGCGCGTTGCGCATGAAGCCACGGTCGCGCAGTACATACAGCTGGAACCACATCGGCCGCTGGATGGCCGGTGCCACTTCCTCGATCGGGCACACCGATACGGTGGACAGGGTGAACGGGATGCCTCGACTGTCGGCCCCGCGCGCCGCCTGCACCTCGCCGCGCCGGGCATACATGCCGGTCAGGCCGACCGGCGCAAGTGCCACCGGCATCGCCAGCGTTTCGCCGAACAGTTCGGTTTCCAGGCTCAGGTCGGACATGTTGCGCAGGATGCGCTGGCGCAGCGCGATGTCGGACAGGTCGGAAACGTTGCGCTTCAGCGTGTGCTCGGCATACGCGCCGCCATCGATGTAGTGGAACAGGAACGGCGGCAGCCGGCGTTGCGCTGCGGCACGGTAATCGGTGGAGGCGGAGATGATCATGGGGTCAACCGTGTGGGGAAGGTAGACGCGAGGCCCGCGCACGCCGGGCTTCGTTGTCATCGAGGGTGCGCAGCGTGGTGTGCACGAACTCGAGGTGGGCATGCGCGGCGGCGCGCGCGCGTTCGGGGTCGCCGGCCAGCACCGCGTCCATCATCTCGCGGTGCTGGTCGGACAACGGCGAGAAGGTCCTCGCCGAGGTGTAGAGCTTTTCGCGGCTCTGCGAGATGTTGGTCTGCAGCAGGTCGAACAGGCCGCGCATCACCTGCAGCAGCACCAGGTTGTGCGAGGCCTCGGCGATGGACAGGTGGAAGGCCGCGTCGGCCTCGGCTTCACCGGTGGGATCGTCCTTGCCGTGCGCGTCCATCATGGTCTGGAAGGCCTGCGCGATGCGCGTACGATCCTCATCGGTGGCGCGCAACGCTGCATGCCAGGCGGTGGCACCTTCCAGCGCGTGGCGGATCTCCAGCACGTCGAAGCGGTATTCCGGGTCGCCTTGGAACAGCGGCAGGTACGGCGCCAGCGGTTCATCCAGCGCCTGCCGCGCGCGCGCCGCGGGTTCGGCCACGTAGGTGCCGCCACCGACCCGTGCGGTCAGTAGGCCCTGGCTGGCCAACTGCGCGATGGCCTCGCGCAACGCCGTTCGCGAGACCCCCAGCTGCACCGCCAGGGTGCGTTCGGCCGGCAGCCGGTCACCCGGCTGCAGCCGCTGTTCCTGCACCAGGCAGCGCAGCTGCGCGGCCACCTTGTCCGAAATACGTTGCATGCTCATGGCGTCATTGTGGCCCGAAGCGCGCAGCGGGTGGTCGGCTGACCGTGCATGGCTCAGGGAATCATCCAGGTCAGCCAGTAAGCCTGGGCCAGGGTGATCAGGCCGACCATCGTGGTGAAGATCAGGCTGTGCTTGACCGTGAAACGGAACAGGTCCGATTCCTTGCCGGCCAGGCCGACCGCCGCGCAGGCAATGGCGATCGACTGCGGCGAGATCATCTTGCCGGTCACGCCACCAGTGGTGTTGGCCGCCACCAGCAGCACGTCGGACACGCCGATCTGCTGCGCAGTGGTCGCCTGCAGTGCCGAGAACAAGGCGTTGGATGAAGTATCCGAGCCGGTCAGGAACACGCCCAACCAGCCCAGGAACGGCGAGAAGAACGGGAACGCATCACCGGTGTGCGCCAGTGCAAGCGCCAGCGTCGCCGAAAGGCCCGAGTAATTGGCGATGAAGGCGAAGGCCAGCACCATGCCGATCGAGTAGATCGGCATGCGCAGCTCACGCACGGTCTCACCGAAGGTCTGCAGCGCCGAACGGGCCGGCATGCGCAGCGCGATGATGGCGATCACAGCGGCGAGGATGATCGAGGTGCCGGTGGCCGAGAACCAGTCGAACTTGTAGATCGCCTCGTAGCTGAGCGGTGCATCCACGATCGGCGGCATCTTCTGCACCATCTGGTCCAGGCCCGGCACCGGGATCTTCAGCACCCAGCTTTCCAGCGGGCTGTCCGCCGCGAACAGCGACTTGAACGGTTTGATGCTCCACAGCGTGACCATCGCGGTGAGGATCAGGAACGGCGACCATGCCTTGGCGATCTGGCCGACGCTGTAGCGCGGCGCCTCCAGCGCCTGTGCGGCCGCCTCGGCGCTGGTTTCGGTATCGAAACGGAAGATCCGCACCGGCTTCCAGCGGCGCAGGAACAGCGTCAGGCAGACCAGCGAGGCCAGCGACGCGGTGATGTCCGGCAGCTCCGGGCCGATGAAGTTGGAGGTCAGATACTGCGCGATGGCGAACGAACCACCGGCCACCAGCACTGCCGGCCAGGTTTCCTTGATGCCGCGCCAGCCATCCATGATCGCCATGATCCAGAACAGCACGATGATCGTAAGGAACGGCAGCTGGCGCCCAGCCATCTGGCCGATCTCGAAGGCATCCAGACCGGTGACCTGCCCGGCCACGATGATCGGAATGCCCATCGCACCAAAGGCGACCGGCGCGGTGTTGACGATCAGGCACAGGCCGGCCGCGTACAGCGGCTTGAAGCCCAACCCGACCAGCAGCGCCGCGGTGATCGCCACCGGTGCACCGAAACCGGCTGCGCCCTCCAGGAACGCACCGAAGGCGAAGCCGACCATCAGCATCTGCAGGCGCTGGTCTTCGGTGACCGACAGAATGGAGGCACGGATGATGTCGAACTGTCCGGTCTTGACCGAGACCTTGTAGAGGAACACCGCGCCGATGATGATCCAGGCAATCGGCCACAACCCATAGACAAAGCCGAAGCCAGCCGCACCCAGCGCCTGGGGCAACGGCATCCGGTAGAACAGCAGGGCCACGCCGAGCGCGATGGCCACGGTGATCGTGCCGGCCAGCCAGCCCTTCATGCGCAGCACGGCCAGGGCAACGAAGAAGAACGCGATCGGCAGCAGCGCGATCAGGCTGGACAACCACAGGTTGCCGGCGGGGTCGTACAGGTGTTGCCAGGGCTGCATGAGGGCTCTCGACTGGGGACGGGTTCAACACCGCAGGGGTGGGCGGTCATGGGCTCCAGCATTATTGGTCGTACCAATAATGGATTTATGGAGCCACTGGACGCAGATTGAACCGCTGATTGCGCGAAGAGCCTATTAGACCATAGGGCTAGAATCAATTATTGGTACGACCATTAAGGCGGTTGAGACAGTGGCGCGCATCCACCACACTGGATCCTGCCCCATCTCTGGTACACGAATGACACTCGCCCCCACCCGCGACCTGCAGTCCATGCAGCAACAGGCAGCTGACTGTCTGGCCGGCTACGCTGAAGCGAACCTTCTCAATCATGCAGGCTTGGATGCGCTCATCGCCCACCTGCGCGCATATCCGGATTCGGGCGAACCCATGGCCCTGCCAGACTGGGATCAGGCAGGCTCAGAGCTTCAGATAGCGGGTCGAGGCGATCCATTGCCGCCATCTCTGTTGGGGCAGATCGCCACAGACAAGCACGAGGAGTTGAATGACCTGATCTGTTCCTGCGTTGAAGTGGGAATCGCAGATCTGTACGGCGCTACGACGGATGTTCCTGACCAGATGCTGGCCAGAGCACTGGCCATCCTGCAGCGCAACACTTCGCAGCAGACCTGACTGCTTCAACTCCGCCTTGGAATCACGATCAGATCCCCCGAAGGGACTCTGATCCCACTCCCTCAACCCCTTAGATCTTCTTCTCCAACCGCCGCATCACCGCCAGCACCAGCACGCACAGCACGCTCACCCCGATGGCGATCACGTACTTGCTGATCCCCACCGCAATCCCGATGGCCGCTGCCATGATCAGCGAGCTGGCCGTGGTCAGGCCGCTGACCTGGTCCTCGCGTGACCCACGCAGGATGGTGCCAGCGGCAACGAAGCCGACACAGGCCACCACCGCTTCGATCAGGCGCACCGGATCAACCTGCAGCAGGTCGCGGTAACGCTCTTGCTGGAAATGCTCGGCCACCGAGTCGCCGAGGCCGACGATCAACGCGGCGGCCCCTGCGATCAGCATGTGCGTACGCAGGCCAGCGGCGTGCTTGCCCATCTCGCGCTCGACGCCGAGCACGCCGCCGAACAGCATCGCTGCGGCAACGCGCAGCAGGATCGAGACATCCTGGGTGAGTTCCATGGCAAAGGCTCCGGCGGTTTTTCCCGGAGCCTTGCTCGGCGGTCGTAGGGCGGGAGTGAAGGCGATGGCACGCCTTCTTCACCGCACGCATTCCTCCACGCATGGCGTGGATCTACTGACCGCATTCGCTCACTGCGCCAGGTAGCCACCATCGATGGCGTAGTACGCGCCGGTCGCGAACGAGGCATCGTCGCTGGCCAGCCAGGCCACCAGCGCCGCCACTTCCTCGGCCGTACCCAGCCGCTTCAAGGCGTGACGGCCTTCCAGCGTGGCGCGCACCTTCGGGTCCATCTTCTCCAGCAGGGGTGTGCTGATGAAGCCCGGGCCGACCGCGTTGACACGAATGCCGTCGGCGGCATGTTCCCACGCGGCTGTCTGGGTCAGCCCGACCACGCCGTGCTTGGCCGCCGCATAAGCGGTGGAACCGGCATACCCCACCTGGCCCAGGATCGAGGCCATGTTGATGATGCTGCCGCCGGTTCCAGCGGCTCGCATTGCCCGGATCTGCGCACGCTGGCACAGGAACACGCTGGTGAGGTTGACGTCGATTACCCGCTGCCAGCCATCGATCGGATAGTCACCGCTGCTTGCGGCCGGCCCGCCGATACCGGCGTTGTTGACCGCCACATGCAGGCCGTCGAGTTCCTTGATCGTGCGCTGCACCGCCGCCTCCACGGCCGCGTCGTCTGTAACGTCCAGCGCAATGCCGATGGCCTGTGCACCGGCACTGCGCAGCTGCGTCACGGTGGCATCGACTGCATCCTGCTTCAGGTCCCAGACCGAAATACGGGCACCGGATGCGGCCAGCGTCTGCGCCACGGCCAGGCCGATACCGGACACGCCGCCGGTCACGATCGCGGTCTTGCCGGTGAGCTGGTAGTCAATCATCTGCGTTCTCCATCAGTGGGGGTATCGATGTGACCTGCAATGGCCAACCGCCCCACCCTACGCGCCCGCTCGTGACGGCCCGGCCGACATCGCGTCTACGGGTGATCGTTCCAGCCATGAAACCTCAACTCAAGTTGATGTATGGAATTGCGTACGGATATGCATGCAAAACGCTGGCGTATGTTCGGCGGCATTTTCACTTTGGCCGTATTCGTCAATCGTTTTGACCATATTGAAATCAAAAGCGCGCGAATCAAGGCGACAATGGGAAACGTTTCCAGTTTCTTCGACACATTCCATTCAACCTGGTGTTCCCCCACTATCCAGAGTGCCCACGCCCCTGCTTCCCAGCATGTCTGCACGGGTAACGACGGGATCTGCATCTGCATTGCAGAGCGCGTGGGCGAGGTAATGCCAGCGTCCACCTCCAAAGCACGTGCCGAGCGATGTCCCGATATTTCACTTTTGCTGATTACCGCCGCTTCGGCCACCGCCATGGCTTCGATTACCGCGCCGACCCGGAACACCTGCGCGACGACCAGTGGGCCGGCCATGGCGAGGTCAACGAGCAGTTCCTGCGCGGCGGCATGAGCCTGATCGCCTCCGACGTCCATAATCGCTTCCCTTATGTCGCCACCGCCCAGCAGAGTCCCGGCTTGGCCATCCGCGTGATGCTGCAGGGCCAGGTTGATGTGCGCATTCCGCGACGTGGTGGTTTCACCCTGCGTGCTGGTACGGCGATGACCGCGCACCACCGCGAACAGGTTGAGATGACGGGTGCGCATCCTGGCGAAACGCGCATGCGCGGCGTCAGCGTGATGGTGCCCGGCCAGATCGATCCGGACCTGTTCCAGCTGCCACAGTTGGAGACCGCGCTCAACACCCACCTGGAATGCCGCCACTGGGCCATTCCGCATACCCTGCTGCCGGTGCTGGGCCAGCTGTTCGAAAGCCCATGGGAGGACGGCATCGACGCGTTGTGGCGCGAAGGCGTCGCACTGCAGCTGCTGGCCGTTGGGCTGAAGGCCGAGGATCTGCAGACCGATCATGTGCGAACGCTGCGGGCTGGCCAGCGCGAGCGCCTGGAGCGCGTGCGTGCCTACCTGCATGACGATCCCAGCCACGCGCATAGTCTGATCGAACTGGCCCAGCTGGCCTGCATGAGCCCAAGTTCGCTGCGCCGTCATTTCGCCCAGCAGTACGGCTGCTCGGTGTTCGACTACCTGCACGAACAACGCATGCGCCACGCCGAGCAGGGCCTGCGCGAAGACGGCTGGACTGTCGAGCAGGCTGCGGCCGCCAGTGGTTACCGCCACCCCAGCAACTTCGCGGCTGCATTCCGCAAGCGTTTCGGACTGGTACCCAGCCGCTGGCGCACCGGGCCCTCAAAGGTCGGATAGCAGCTTCTGCTTCACGCCATCGCGGATGCCGGCCAGCGGCCGGCACGACCGCAGCCGCCTGAATCGACCTGCCATGGCTCCGCTCTGGTAGGTGTCGACCTTGGTCGACACGCTCCTGCGCCATCGCGGATGCCGGCCAGCGGCCGGCACTACCACACCCGCCTGAATCGGCATGCCATGGCCCCGCTCTGGTGGGTGTCGACCTTGGTCGACACGCTCTTCGCATCGCGAACGCCGGCCAGCGGCCGGCACTACTGCACCCGCCTGAATCGACATGCCATGGCCCCGCCTTGGTAGGTGTCGACCTTGGTCGACACTCCCAGAAGGCGACTGCACTCCCGGCACATCTTTGCGCATGTCGCATATGCCCATTGCCGCCAAAGATGGGCCGCGCCATCGTGGTAGGGCTGACCACAGGGACTCCGCGTGGAAAACCAGGATCAACCTCGCACGCCGATCTTCATCCGAAGTATCCAAAGCCCATGGATACCCGAGGCGGGCGCGCATGCGGACGATCTGCGTACGCTGCAGGCGCATTGGGTCGAAGCTGCGATTCCCGAAGACTTCATGCGGCTCCTGCAGTGGTCAAACGGTGGGCGCTGCGTGTTCCCTCATGCTTATGTGGACCTATGGTCCATCGCCACCATCATTCAGCTCAACCGCAGCTACCAGATCCGTCGTTATCTTGGCGACTACCTGATGGGCATTGGAACGGACGGTGGATCGACGCTCATCGCGCTCGATCTCTGCCCGCTCAGTCGCGGACAGATCATCTCATTCGATCTGGGCGATCTCGACATCAGCCGGGGAAAGCCCATCGCCGAATCTATCGCCGAACTCTTTCGGAAGTTCGACAGCGGGCTGCTGACTAGCGACAACATTTATCCTTGAGCTTAGAAATGCCGGCCAGCGGCCGGCACTACCACACCCGCCTGAATCGACCTGCCATGGCTCCGCTCTGGTAGGTGTCGACCTTGGTCGACACGCTCCCGCGCCATCGCGGATGCCGGCCGGCGGCCGGCACTACCGCGTGCTGCCGGGCTATGCCCGGCGTCATCCTCTCCGCCTCAATACACCGGCAGATCGATGTAGCTCGCCTGCGCCGCGCTGTGCCAGACCCGCTGCGTGGCCTTCTGGTAATCGCTTGGCTTGGCCAGGTAGATGTTCGGCACGTAGGTCTGCGGGTTGCGGTCGTACAGCGGGAACAGGCTGGACTGCACCTGCACCATCACCCGGTGGCCCTTCTGGAACGTGTGGTTGGCATTGGGCAGGTCGAAGCGGTACGGCAGCACCTGGTTCGCCGCCAGCGGCTTCGGATCGCTGAAGCTTTCGCGGTAGCGGCCACGGAAGATCGCCAGCGACACAGGCAGCTCGTAGCCACCCATCTCCGGCGTCGACGCTTCCTGGTCCGGATACACGTCGATCAGCTTCACCACCCAGTCACTGTCGGTGCCACTGGTCGAGGCCTGCAGGTGCACCACCGGCGCGCCGCCGATGCGCAGCGGCGCGGTCAGCGGTTCGGTGATGAAGGTCAGCACGTCCGGGCGACCATCGACAAAGCGCTGGTCCTTGACCAGCCAGGTGGTCCACATATCGCGGTCACCGAAGCGGACCGGACGCGGCACGAACGGCACCGGCTTGGCCGGGTCGGACACGTACTCCTCGAAGTCCCCCTCGCCCGCCGCCGGCGCCTGGAATGCCAGCTTGCCGCCGGCCCGCAGGTACAGCGGCTTGCTGCTGGCGGCACAGCCCTTGTCGCAGCTGCGCGGCCAACCCTTCAGGCGATCCCAGTGGTTTTCGCCGGTGTTGTAGATCAGCACCGGCGGCGTGTCCGCCTTCGGCGCACCGTCCACCAGGTACTGGTCGAAGAACGGCTTGAGTACATCACGGCGGAACTGCAGCGCGGTATCGCCGTCGAACTTCAGCGCGCCCAGTTCGCTGCCGCTGTAGTTCACCTGGCTGTGCCGCCACGGCCCCATCACCAGGTAATTGCGGTTGTTGCCGCTGTCGCGCCCTTCCATTGCCTGGTAGGCGTGGTTGGCGCCCCACATGTCCTCCTGGTCCCACAGGCCCTGCAGCCACATGGTCGGCACCTTCAACGGTGTTTTCGCCATCACCGCGTCCAGCGCCTGACCCTGCCAGAAGCCGTCATAGGCCGGGTGCTCCACCAGTTTCTTCCACCAGGTCAGCTGGTCCACGCCGGTGAAACGCGCGTAGTCGCCGGCCGAACCGATACGCAGGAAGGTGCTGTAGTCATCGTAGCCGAGGCTGGGCAGCGGCGTGCCCTTGCCGCGCTTCTCGGTCTGCATCGCGAAGTAGTTGAAATTGACCTGGCGGAACGCGCCGTAGTTGAGCCAGTCGTCGCCCATCCAGCCATCCACCATCGGGCTCTGCGGCGCGGCCACCTTCAGCGCCGGGTGCGGGTCGGTCAGCGCCATCACCACGGTGAAGCCCTCGTACGACGAGCCGAGCATACCGACCTTGCCGTTGCTCTCCGGCACGTTCTTCACCAGCCAGTCGATGGTGTCCCAGGCGTCGGTGGAGTGGTCCACCTTGGTGTTGTTCAACGGTCCGCGCAGCGGCCGGGTCATCACGTAATCGCCCTCGGAGCCATACTTGCCGCGGATGTCCTGGAATACGCGGATGTAACCGCCATCGACAAATACCTCGTCGCCCTGCGGCAGCAGGTCGCGCATGCGCGGCGAATCACTGCGGCTGGCGCGGCCAGCGGCATCGTAGGGCGTGCGGGTCAGCAGGATCGGGGCATTGCGGGCGCCCTTGGGCACCACGATCACCGTATACAGCTTGGTGCCATCACGCATCGGCACCATCACCACGCGCTTGTCGTAGTCACGACCGACATCGGGGGCAACGAAGGGCTTGCCGCTGATGTCCGGGGTCATCGGCGGGGTATCGGCAGCCAGCAAGGTGCTGGACAGGCAAAGGGCGATGGCTACAGCAACGGCACGCACACGCATGGACAACCCCTCCCGGCAGGAAAGCCTCAAGCCTACTCCTGCCCCGTGCCGTGAAGTGTGTGCAGGCTTTGCATTCTGCGGTGGATGCAGGCAGGACTGATGGCACATGTGCGACCAGCTGCTGCGCTCGTCGGCAACCGGTAGTGCCGGCCGCTGGCCGGCAACTTCATCCACCTCGGGCACGGTACGCGGTTGCCGGCCAACGGCCGGCACTACCGATCAGGCTGCCGTTACCTCATGCAGCGCCAGCCAGCGCCAACGCCCCTCTTCCCGCCGCAGCACCGCCAGCGATTCCCGCCATACGGGCTCGCCGCCATCGATCGCATGCCCTTCGCGATAGCGCAGCACCGCCAGCGGTGAAGGCGCTTCCACCGCCTGCACGGCGTCGATGGAAATCTGCAGCCCTGGACGCGCGCCATGACCACCCGCGAACAGTTCCTGCACGGCATTCCGATCCAGCCTGCGACCCGCGATGCCGACCATGCTGAAGTCCGCGCAGAAATGCGCCATCAGGTTCTCCAGTGCGTCGGTGCCGGCGTCGGCGCGGAACCAGGCCTGCAGCTTGTCGTGCAGGTGGTGGACTTCGTGTTCTGCGGTGGTATCCATCAGGTGTTCTCCGGTTGCGAAAGGGTGGGCAACTGCGGCCGGCGCAGCAACGCCATCGGCAGCAGGGTCAGTACGGCGGCCAGACCCAGCGCCACGCCGGTGGCGCGGGCCGGCAGCCACTGCATGGCCAAGGCCAGCAGCAGCGCGATGGCCGCGGTGCCCAGGCAGAAGCTGAGCTGGCGATTGAGGTTCCAGAGCGCACTGGCATCGCCCAATGCTTCGCCCTCGACCCCATGGAAGGCCAGCGTCTGCGCCGTGCTGCTGCACAGGCTGCCGCCAGCGCCCATCAAGGCAAACAACCATGCTGCAATGGCAAAGACCGGGTGTGGCAGGAGCGCCATCAACAACAGGCCGCAGGCCTGCAGGAGCATGCCCGCACGCAGCACCGAGGCTGGTCCGAAGCGAGCCAGCAGGCGCTTGCTGGCCGTGATCGCCATGGCCGAGGCCAGCGCCCACGGCAGCATCAGTGCGCCGATGCGCGCCGCGCTGTAGCCTGCCTGGTGCAACTGCAGCGTGCTGACCAGCTGGCTACCGATGAACACACCGGGCACTGCCAGATAGACCAGCATCGCCAGCCGCAGGCCCCGATGGGACAGCAGCGACCAGCGCAGCAGGGGCTGCACCTGCTGCCGTGCATGCCGCAGGTGGGCCGCTGCCAACAGCAATGCGATCAACAGCAGTACGGCACCGGCGGCCCGATGGCCGGGTTCGCCCAGCCAGGTCAGCGCCAGCAGCAGCGCGCCCAGCGCCAGCATCGCGGTGGACAGCGCATAGGCCTGCAGGCGTGGCGCACCACGCGCGCCGTCGGCCGGCATCCACGCCAGCACCAGCCCAATCGCCGCCACGGCCAGCGGCAGGCTGGCCCAGAGCACACCGCGCCAGGACAACCACTGCACCAGCAGCCCACCGAGCGCGGGCGCCAGTGCCGGCACCAGCAGCGCCACCAGCAGGATGCGGCGGGTCAGCGCGCCACGCTGGTCGGGCCTGCACTGTCGGTACGCTGCCGCTTGAGCCACCGGAATCAGCAGGCCACCGGCCAGGCCCTGCAGCAGGCGCCAGCCCAGCAGCCAGCCGATACCCGGTGCTGCGCCGGCCAGCGCAGCGGCAACCGCGAACAGCAGCAACGCCACCAGCAGCAGGCGGCGCTCACCACAACGCGCGGCCAGCCAGGGCGCCAGCGGAATCACCACGCTCAGGCCCAGCATGTAGGCGGTGCCCACCCAGGCCAGGGTACTGATATCGGCGTGCAGCTCCGCTGCCAATGCCGGATAGGCCACCGTGGCGATGAACATGTTGACCAGATCCAGGGCGAACACCAGCAGGAAGATCGCCTCATGGCGCAGGCGGGGGGACGGCATCGGCGGCACTCCAGCGGGCAAGCGGTCAGCATGCGGTCCGGGCCTTGTTGGAAAAACACGACGACAGCTGCAACACTGTCAAATATGTTTTGACAATGGACCGCCATGGTCAGCCTCGATCGTTTCGATATCTTCCGCGCCGTGGTCGAGGCCGGCAGCCTGACCGCCGCCGCCGATCGCCTGGGCCTGAGCCGCGCGGTGGTCAGCTTCAACCTGAAACGGCTGGAGCAGGAGCTGGGCGTGACCCTGCTGCTGCGCAGTACCCGCCACCTGGCCCTGACCGAGGCCGGCGAACAGTTCCTGCAGCACTGCGTGCAGGCGCTGGATGCCGCACAGGCAGCGATCGATGCCGCGCGCCGCGACCAGCACCAGCTGCAGGGCGTGCTGCGCCTGACCACCACGCCGGAGTACGCCCAGCTACGCCTGATTCCTGCGTTGGAGGCATTCCGTGCGCGGCATCCGGCCCTGCAGCTGCACCTGTCGACCTCACCGACACCGGCCGATCTGATTCCCGAACGCTTCGATCTGGCCATCCGCCTCGGCCGCCTGCCCGATTCGGGCCTGCGCGCCAGCGAACTGGAACGGCACCCACTGTGCGCGGTGGCGGCTCCGTCCCTGCTGGCACGCCTGCCCTCTGCCGAGGCTGTCGATGACCCGGCACAGCTCGGCACCCTGCCCCGCCTGGGCTATCCGCGCCTGGCCGATGTACCGGTCGTCGCGGCTGATGGCAGCGACGCCTTGTTTGCCACCAACCCGGGCAACGCAGTGGTGCGCGTGGATGGTGCCAGCAGCCTGCGCGCCTTCGCCGTGGCCGGCGCCGGGGTCACCGTGCTGCCACGCTGGCTGATCGAGGACGACCTGGCCCAGGACCGGCTGCGCCCGGTGCTGCGCCAGCACCGGTTCCCGCAGCAGAGCGTGTACGCGGTCTACCCGCACAGCACGCAGCCCTCACCGAAGGTGCGGCAGCTGATCGATTTCCTGCGCGGGTGGTTTGTCACCTGAAAAAAGGGGACGGAGGGGATTAAGTCGTTTATGCATAAACGACTTAATCCCCTCCGTCCCCTTTTTTGCATGGCCCCTTGCGGGGCCATGCCTTCAAGTCTCAGCGCAGCACCTGCTCCACCAGCTGTACGTCCACCGTCTGCAGCGGTTCGGCGGCGTTGCGCGACAGCTGCACCTGGTAGGTGCCGCCATCGATCTTCCACTGGCGGGCCTGCGCATCGTAGTGAGCCAGGGTCTTCGGCTCGGCTTCGATGCGGATGCGGCGCTGTTCGCCCGGCTGCAGGGTCACCTTGTCGTAGCCGATCAGGCGGATCGGCGTGGTGCTGCCAGCCGGCAGCTTCAGGTACAGCTGGGCGACGTCGGCACCGGCGCGCTTGCCGGTGTTGCGGATGTCGACACTGGCGACCAGGCGCGAACCCTCCACGCTCACCTTCAGGTTCTCATAGGCGAAGGAGGTGTAGGACAGGCCGTGGCCGAAGGCGAAGGTCGGGGTCAGGCCCTTGGCCGCCATCCACTTGTAGCCGACGTTGGCGCCTTCGATATCGAAATCGAACACATCACCAAACGGCTTGGCCGGCTTGAAGCCGAGGCCGTCGATGTGCGGACGCGGCAGCTGCGATTCGTCCACCACCCAGGTCACCGGCAGGCGGCCGGACGGATTGACTTGGCCGGTCAGCAGCGCGGCAATGCCTTCGCCACCGCGGATGCCCGGGTACCAGGCCTGCAGCATCGCCGGCACCTGCGCCAGCCACGGCGTGCGCACCGGGCCGTTGGTTTCCAGCACCAGCACGGTCTTCGGGTTGGCCTTGGCGACCGCCGAAATCAGCGCGTCCTGATTGTCCGGCAGCTGCATGTCCGGCAGGTCCACCGATTCGGCCGCCCACTGGGTGGCGAACACGATGGCCACATCGGCCTGCGCGGCGGCCTTGGCCGCAGCGGCGGCATTGGTGCCATCCACATACTCGAAAGTTGCATCCGGACG
This sequence comes from Stenotrophomonas genospecies 3, assembly GCF_054473855.1. NCBI lineage: Bacteria > Pseudomonadati > Pseudomonadota > Gammaproteobacteria > Lysobacterales > Lysobacteraceae > Stenotrophomonas > Stenotrophomonas genospecies 3. Next base: position 13,578 of record NZ_JBTMUR010000002.1, on the reverse strand, counting down.
CGCCGCACGCAGCGACTCCAGCGGCGAGGACGGGTGGAAGATCACCGGGCCCGGCCAGGTGGTCGGCAGCACGCCCGGCACCGCGTTGGTGCCCTTGGCGGTCACGCCCACCATCGACGAACCACCGCCACCGATCACGCCCTTGTCGGCGTGGCCACCGATGATGACGATGCGCTTCACGCTGTCGGCCAGCGGCAGCAGGTTGCCTTCATTGCGCAGCAGCACGCTGCCTTCTTCCACCGTGCGCTGGGCGACGGCGAAGCCAGCCTCGGCATCGACCTTCTGGTGCTGCGGCGGGTTGTCGAAGTTGCCGTGCAGGAACATCGTGCGCAGGATGCGCGCCACCATGTCGTTCAGGCGTTCCTGCGGCACCACGCCACCATGCACGGCCAGGCGCAGCGGCTCATCGAAGAACACCGCTGCGTCGAACACTTCACCGGCAGACTGCTGGTCCAGGCCGGCCAGCGCTGCCTTGGAACCGCTGTGCACGCCGCCCCAGTCGGACATCACGAAACCGGGGAACTTCCATTCCTGCTTCAGCACCTGGTTCATCAGGTAGCCGTTCTCGCAGCCGTAGGTACCGTTGATCTTGTTGTACGAGCACATCGCCACGCCCGGGCGGCCGGCGTCCAGCGCGATCTCGAAGGCCAGCAGGTCGGACTCGTGCATGGCCTGTTCGCCGATGCGCACGTCGTGGAAGTTGCGCCGGGTCTCCATGTCGTTCAGCGCGAAGTGCTTCATCGACGAGATCACGTGCTGGCTCTGCACGCCCTGGATCAGCGCGCCGACCATCGAACCGGCCAGCAGCGGGTCTTCACCGGCATATTCGAAGTTGCGGCCGTTGCGCGGGTCACGCTGCAGGTTGACGCTGCCCGACAGCAGGATGTTGAAGCGCTGCTGCCACGCTTCGCGGCCCATGGCTGCGCCACCGGCAAAGGCGACCGCACGGTTCCAGCTGGAGGCGGTGGACGGGCCCGACGGCATCGCCGTGGCGAAATCGCCCGGGCGGATGCCGCCTGGATTGGTCACGCCGACGCCGGCATCGGCCGACTGCTGCGACGGAATGCCCAGCCGCGCCACGCCCGGCACGAAACCGGCCGACCCGACCGCGCCTTCCGGCAGCGGGCCACCATCCTTGCCCAGCCCGAAGTAGCTGTGCAGCATCTGGAACTTCTCATCCTCGGTCATCGCCTTCAGCAGCAGCGCAGCGCGCGCATCGGCGTTGAGGGTGGTGTCCATCCACGGCCTGTCGCCGTGCTTGTCGGCGGCATAGGCCAGGGTCAGCAGCGTGGCACGCAGGGCGCTGCCTTCCACCTTGAAGGGTGCACTGCTGGCGGCCTGGAAGCCGTCGCTGAAATAGCTGGCATCGGCTTCCAGCGCCACACGTGCCGGGTCGAAGCCTGCGGCCTTGGCCGATTCACCGGCCACTGCGCCGAGCAGCACCGCCGGTGCGCCCAGCCGCGAACGCGTGACCAGCGCCGGCAGCTGCGCGGCACCTGCACCAGCATCGGTGTAGACCGCCACGGTGTGGCGACCATCGTCCAGGCGCAGGTAGTTCAGGCCCGGCTGGTCCGGGCCGGACTCAGCGGCAATCGGCAGCCGGGTCAGCACGGCCTGACCGCGCTGGGTCTGGCCATCGTCCTTGCCCGCCGCAATGAAGCGGTACTCGTAGCCCAGGCCGTCGGCCAGCACCTGCAACGGATCGACCTGGTCGATGCCGCGCTGCACCTGGCGCACGCTCACCGCGTCCACCTGCAGGGTCTTCAGCTGGGCGGCCAGGGCCGGCATGGCCTCGGCGGTCGGGGCCTGTTCCAGGGTCAGCACAGTGAACGCGGCGGGGTCGGCCCAGGCCGGGGCGGCCAGTGCGGCTGACAGGGCCAAGGACAGTGCAAGCGGCTTTGTAAACGTTTTCATCGACAGGCGTAATTCCGTTGCCAAGGCAATCGGTCCAGGGAAAGTGCCGCCGAAGGGTGCAGCGTTCATGCCGCACAGGGGTTGCCAGGCAACGTCCCGCAGGCCGAAGGACGGGCCGGTCTGCGCCTGGGACCCTCCTCCCGGCGTGACAACCTGCCTGTCCGGGCCGCGCAGGGCGACCCAATCATGTGAAGATTGTGCGAGGGCGTTCACACCTGTCAACAGGACCTAAGTCACAGGCCGACCCCAGCCACTGGTTATCAGGCCATCACCGGCGGTCATCAGCGCGCCGCGCGAGGCTGCTGATAATGGAGATCCCTGGCCACGAATCGAGCCCATGACCGTACATCGCGACTTCGACCATCTCTGGCGCGACCGCTGTGATACCTCCAGCCAGCGCGCGCCGCGCGTGTTGATCCGGGTGTTCGTGGCCCCGGGGGAGTTGGAGCGCAGCGTGGCGTTCTACGAGCAGCTGCAGGGTGTGGTGGCCGATGCGGGGTTCCCGTTTCCGGAGGCCGGGCTGCGTCTGGCAATGGTCGGTGCGTTCCTGTTGATCGAGGGCAGCAAGGCGGCGCTGGCGCCGTTCACTTCGACCACGGGGACGCTGCTGGTCGATGACGTTCGGCCCTATCACGACAAGCTGGTGGCGGCTGGCGCTGAAATCATCTTCCCGCTGCAGGTGGTACCGACCGGGGCGGCGTTCAATGCGGTGCATCCCGATGGCACCGTGGTCGAGTACGTGCATCACCGGCCGGATCCGCAGGGGCGGTGAGGGTACGCGCGGCCGGGCTGCGCCCGGCACCCGCGGTAGTGCCGGCCGCTGGCCGGCAACCTCAGAAGCAACAGCCGAAGCAACAGCGGGCTTCCTGTGGGGTGGCGGGGCGGGTCCGGTTGCGGGGGCCGCTGCAAGTACGTCCATGTAAGCTCGGTCGCCGCATCCATGCGGCTCACGCCCCCGCAACCGGACCCACCCCGCCTTGGACAATTCGCCGCAATCTGCAGTAGATCCACGCCATGCGTGGATGTTCTTCGATCAATCGTCGAATCAATCAATTTCGATGGAGATTCATCCACGCATGGCGTGGATCTACAATTCCTCCATGTCCTCTCCCGCCCTGCCCTGGAATGGCACGCTGCTGCTGGATGCTCACGTGGCCGTGCTGCAGGGCCACGCCGGTGGCAGCGATACGCACGCGCACTACGCCCATCAACTGTTGCTGAGCGAAGCCGCGCCCTGGCAGGTCGAGGTTGATGGGGTGCGGCAGCAGGGCCAACGGCTGTGGCTGCCGTCATTCCAGCCGCACGCAATCCTGTCGGCGCCGGAAGCGGGCTGTACGGTGTTCCTCGAACCGGCGCATGCCGATCCCGAACAGATCCAGCAGCACCTGCACGCGCTGCCGGGCAACGCGCTGGCGCTGCACGACTGGCTGCCACGGCTGAGCCGCCCGCAACCGCTGGACCGCCGCGTGCAAGCCGCGCTGTCCCGTATCGCCGAGCACCTGCCCGGCCCGGTGCCGGCTGCCGATATCGCCGAGGCGGCGCATCTGTCGGCCAGCCAGCTGCATCGGCGCTTCCAGTCCGATCTGGCGGTGACCCTGCGCGGCTGGGTACTGTGGCAACGGCTGCGCCGCGCACTGATGCATCATCTGCGCGGGCACAGCCTGACCGACAGCGCGCACGCGGCCGGATTCGCTGACCTGGCCCATCTGTCACGCAGCCTGCGCCGCATGTTCGGCATCGGTGCCGCGCAGCTGCAGGGCCTGCAGCTGCACGCGGTCTGACATGTTCGATCATTCGCGCCTGCGCAGACCTTCCGGCAGCTCCGGTACCTCGCCATGCGGCAGTTCGCGGAACGGCGCCAGCAGCTGCCCGGGATAGTCACGCGGATAGTCCGGCTGGCTGCCGATGCCGAGGTCGCGTTGCTGCAGCCGATAGCCGGGCGCATCGAAGGCGGTCCCCAGCAGGTGATCCCAGACATTCAGGAACAGGCCGAAGTTGACGTCGCCGGCGGTGCCGTAACGCATGTGGTGGAAGCGATGCAGCGGTGCCCAGGCCATCACCCGGCCCAGCACGCCGGGGCGCATGTCCACGTTGGAATGCTGCAGCAGCAGCTGGATGGCAATGGCGAAGGCCAGCACCGCAGCCACCGGCATCGGCAGGCCCAGCACCAGCAGCGGCAGCACGCCACCGACCGCTTCGGCCGCCTGGTGCAGCGGATGCTTCATCAGTCCGTTGAAACCATACATGCGGGTCACGCTGTGATGCACCGCATGCAGCCGCCACAGCCAGCCGATGCGATGGCTGGCGTAGTGCACCAGGGTTATGCCGAGATCGGCGCAGATGACGGCCAGCAGCACCTGCAGCGCGAATGGCCACTGCAGCGGCCAGGCCTGCCACGGAATGATGGCTGCCAGCAGTGGCACCGCCGCGATCGACAGCAGGTTCAGGCTCTCGTTGACCAGCGCATGCAGGGTGTCACGCAGGCTGTCGCCGTGATCGTGGTTGAACGCGGGGTCATACGGCCAAGCACGTTCGGCAGCGAACGAGACCGCGATGGCAACTGCCAGCAAGGCCAGCAGCCATAGCGGGTCGCCGTGGAGGTGCCCGACCCAGGCGACGGCGGCGGCAACGAAACCCAGCAGGAACAACGGGGCATACAGGCGGAGCATCCAGTGCTTCATGGGCAATCCGGAAAGTAAGGGGCCTGCATGCTGGCGCCGCGTATGGGGCGCCGGCTTGAACAAACGGCGCAACCCGGCGCGCTCCCCGGTGGATGACCATCGTGGACGGCACCACGTTTCCCACATCCATGCATGGCGTGGATCTACAATGGCGCCCTCATAGCGCCCGGGACCGGCATGGATTCCTTCAACCTGATGCGTGCCTTCCGCCGCATCGTCGAACGCGGCGGGCTGGCCCGCGCCGCCGAAGACCTGGGCATGTCGCCGGCCGGCCTGAGCAAGCAGCTGCGCACCCTGGAAGCGCACCTGGGCGTGGTGCTGCTGCAGCGGACCACGCGGCGCATGAGCCTGACTGAGACCGGCCACGCCTATTACCGCGAATGCTGCCGCCTGCTCGACGAGCTGGAGGCGCTGGAACGCGGCATCGCCGAACAGCGCGGCGACGTGGCCGGGCGCCTGCGCGTCAATGCACCGCAATCATTCGCGCTGAGCACGCTGTCGCCGCTGCTGCCGCGCTTCCTGCAGCAGCACCCGCAGCTGTCGCTGGACCTTGTGATGGAAGACCGCCTGCTCGATGCGGTCGGCGAAGGTTTCGATGTGTCGCTGCGGTTGCGTGCCGAGCTGGATGACTCGCGGCTGGTGGCGCGCCGGCTGGCCTCGCTGCAGCAGGTGCTGTGCGCGGCCCCGACCTACCTGCGGCAGCATCCGGCACCGCAGGCGGTGGACGATCTGCAGACGCACAGCGTGCTGGCTTACAGCCTGTCCGACTCGCCCGGCAGCTGGCCGCTGCTCGGCCCTGATGGGCAGGTAACGATCACCCTGCCGGCGCGCGTCACCGTCAACAACAGCCTGCTGCTGCGCGACCTGCTGGTGGCCGGCATGGGCATCGGCGCCCTGCCCTCGTTCCTGGCGGCACCGGCGCTGGCCCGTGGCGAACTGCAGCAGGTGCTGCCCGACCACCGTTATCCGCCGCGCTTCGTGCATGCGGTCTACCCCACCTCGCGCCACCTGCAGCCCAAGGTGCGTGCCTTCATCGATTTCCTGCACGCCGAGCTGCCCGGCTGCGCTGGCCTGGATTCGTAACCGCCAGCGAAAACTGAGCTGCCCGCGGCGTGCTGTTTCAGCCACGCCGCGCTGCCTAATCTGCTGCCTCCCCTCTCACCGATGGCAGGCAGATGTCTTCCGTTCCTTCCCCCGCCACCGCCGCGCCGGTGGTCGATTTCTTCCACGACGTGGTCTGCGGCTGGTGCTTCGTGCTGGCCCCGCGCCTGCAGCAGGTCTCCGCCGAACTCGGCATCCAGGTGCGTCACCGCAGCTTCGTGCTGCAGGACTCGCGCGCGCAGATGGTCGAGGTGTTCGGCTCGATGGAGCGCGCCAAGGCGATCATCCTGCGCCACTGGACCGACTGCGCCGCGCATGAAGACACCGCGCGCATCGATATCGAAGGCATGCGCGCACAGGACTTCGAGTATCCGTCCGGCTGGCTCGGCGCACTGGCCTGCCAGGCCGCCGGCATGCTCGGTGGCAACGACGCCCATGGCGCGATGTTCGATGCCGTGCAGTGGGCGCACCTGCACCAGCACCGCAACATCGGCGACGCCGAAGTACTGCTGGATATCGCCGAAGCACTGGGCCACCCGCGTGGCGCCTTCGCTGACCACATGCGCAGCGACGCAGCAGCCCGGCGTGTGCAGGCCGACCGTGCCGAAGCCGCGGCCCTCGGCATCCGCTCCATTCCCACCGTGATCGGCGGCAACGGCCTGCGCCTGCAGACCCTGCCGCTGCCGCAACTGCGCCAGGCCCTGGCGCACCTGGTCGCGGCCTGAGCCGCACCATCCCCCACCCTGCAAGGAGACTCCCCATGACCTCACGTACCCTGGCCACCGCGCTGGCCCTGCTGCTGGCCGGCACCGCCGCTTCCACCACCGTATCCGCGCACGAACGCGTTCCCTCCGGCCAGCAGGTCGGCACCAGCCCCTGGGGGCCGAAGGACGAGATCGGCCGCCTCAACCTGATCACCGACGCCTCGCGCGCAGCGATCCTGTCGCGGGTCAGTGGCGGCAAGGCCTATGACCTGGCCACCGAATACTACGTCGGCATGCCCAGCTGGCAGGATGCCGGCGACCCGCACTACCAGTTCTGGATGACCCACACCCCGCGCGGCACGGTGATGGATGATCCGATGGGCGTGGGCGAGACCATGAACCTCACCCGCAGCTACACCGGCACCGCATTCTCGATGTACAGCCACACCGGCACCCACATCGATGCGCTGAACCACTTCGGCATCCACGGAAAGATCTGGAACGGCTTCGAGGCCGACAAGCACCTCGGTGACCGTGGCTGGAATGTCACCGGCATCGAGAAATTCCCGCCGCTGATCGCGCGTGGCGTGCTGATCGACGTGGCCGGCGCCAAGGGCGTGGACATGCTGCCTGACAGCTACCGCGTCACCCGCCAGGACCTGAAGGATGCGCTGGCACGCCAGCAGGTGAAGCTGCAGCAGGGCGACGTGGTGCTGATCCGCACCGGCCGCATGCGCCTGTTCGAACAGCCCAAGGCCTACATGGCCAACCCGCCGGGCATGGGCCTGGACGCGGCGCGCTTCCTGGTGGAGGACAGCGGCGCGATGATCGTCGGCGCCGACAACCTCAGCTTCGAGACCTTCCCCTCGGAGGTGTCCGACGACTACGTGCCGCTGCACACCTACCTGCTGGCCCAGCAGGGCGCGCCGATCATCGAGCTGGTGGCGCTGGACGAACTGGCCCGCGACAAGGTCTATGAGTTCGCCTTCATCGGCGGCCCGCTGAAGATCCGCGGCGGCGATGCCGCGCCGCTGCGCCCGGTGGCGTTGCCGGTGCGCCCCTAACCGGGGCCCGTGGGTGCCGACCTTGGTCGGCATTCCGTCCCATGCCGGGTGGGTGCCGACCTTGGTCGGCACTCCTTTACGCCTTCAGCAACCTGAAACCCGACCTTCCGATTTCATTAGTAATTCTACTCACAAGGCGAGTAGCATGTCCGGTCTCAGCCCCTGATACCGGCTCGTCGATACTCGCGCCATGCCCGCCGTTTCCGCCCGTTCCTGCCGCTTCCAGCCCGCTCGTCGCCTCCCTTGGAGGACCGGCTGATGGGTGCTGTCGTCGCCCTCGACCGGCTGCTGGACGGGCGCCAGCTGTGGCGCGGCCCAGCCCGCCAGGGCCCGGCCAGCGATCACCTGGCCAGCGGCCACCCGGCACTGGATGCGCGCCTGCCCGGCGGTGGCTGGCCGGCCAGCGGGCTGTGCGAGGTGCTGCAGGCCGCGCCCGGCGTGGGCGAGCTGGCCCTGGTCTGGCCGGCGCTGGCGAAGCTGAGCCTGCGCGACCGCCCGATCGTGCTGGTCGCCCCGCCCTACCGCCCGCATGCCCCGGCCTGGGCTGCAGCCGGGCTGGACCTGGCCCAGCTGCAGATCATCCACGCCGCGCCGAAGCAGGCGTTGTGGGCTGCCGAACAGTGCCTGCGCTCGGCCGCCTGCGCGGCGGTACTGTGCTGGCCACACCAGGCCGACGACCGCTCACTGCGCCGCCTGCAGGTGGCTGCCGACAGCGGCCAGTGCCTGGGCTTCGTGTTCCGCGAGGCGCAGGCAGCGCGCAACCCCTCCCCGGCCAGCCTGCGCCTGCAGCTCGACCACGGCCAGGTACGGGTGCTGAAGTGCCGTGGCGGCCTGCCACCCGCACAGCCGTTGCCACTGGCCATCGCCCACTGAGGCTGCGCCATGCATTGGGCCTGCCTGTTGTTGCCGCAGCTGGCGCTGGACAGCGTACTGCGCCTGCAGCCGGACCCGCAGCGGCCACTGGTGCTGCTGCAGGGGCCGGTACAGCGCCGCGTGCTGCGTGCGGTCAGCCCGTCGGCACGCGCAGCGGGGCTGCGCCCGGGCATGCTGCTGTCGGCTGCGCAGGTGCTGGTGCAGGACATGCACCTGCACGACTACGACCCGAACGCCGAACAGCACACCCGGCAACTGCTGGCCAGCTGGGCCTACGCCTACAGCTCGCAGGTCAGCCTCGATTTTCCGCACGCGCTGGTCATGGAGATCGGAGCCAGTCGCGCCCTGTTCGGTGACTGGCTGACGATCGAAAAGCGCCTGCGCGGCGAACTGCATGAGCTTGGTTTCCGCCATCGCCTGGTGGCCGCACCCACCGCGCATGCCGCGCGCGTGCTGGCCAACGTCCACGACGGCCTCGGCATCGATGCGCAGCAGCTGCCAGCGACACTGGCGCAGCTGCCGTTGCCGCGCTGCGGCCTGCCCAGCGACGCGGTGACCGTGCTCGGTCGTTCCGGGCTGCGCACGCTGGGTGCGGTGCTCGAACTCCCTCGCGACAGCCTGGCCCGGCGCTTCTCACCCGAGGTGCTGCAGCAGCTGGATGCGCTGCGCGGCCTGCCCACCGCGCCACTGCGTTACTACCAGCCACCGGACCGTTTCGATGCGCGCATCGAATTCGAATACGAGATCGAATCCAGCCAGGCCCTGCTGTTCCCGCTGCGCCGCCTGCTGCTGGACCTGGCCGCATTCCTGTGTTCGCGCGATGGCGGCGTGCAGCGCTTCGACCTGCATTTCGAGCATGACCTGCTGCCGGCCAGCGTGCTGACCATCGGCCTGCTGGCACCCGAGCGCGATCCCGCGCTGCTGTTCGAGATCGCGCGCAACCGCATGGAAGCCTTTGCCCTGCCCGCCGGCAGCCGTGCACTGCGCCTGCAGGCCGAGCAACTGCCACCATTCGTGCCCGCCGCGCGTGACCTGTTCGACACCCGGCCGGCACAGGCAATGCCCTGGAACCAGCTGCGCGAGCGCCTGCGCGCGCGGCTGGGCGATGACGCCGTGCAGCCGCTGGCGGTGCAGGCCGACCATCGCCCCGAACGTGCCAGCGGCACCCAGCCTGCGGCCAAGCCACCGGCATACTGGCCACTGCGCCCCGGTTGGCTGCTGGACACCCCGCAACCGCTGCGTGACCCGCGCCTGCGCATCGTCGCCGGGCCGGAGCGGATCGAATCAGGCTGGTGGGACCAGGCCGACGCGCGCCGCGACTACTACGTGGTGGAAACCGCGCACGGCCAGCGCGGCTGGGCCTTCCGTGAGCGCAATGACCCGCATGCGCCGTGGATGCTGCACGGCTGGTTCGGCTGAGCCGTCATGCACAACGAACTGCCCGGCTACGCCGAACTGCACTGCCTGTCGGCCTTCAGCTTCCAGCGCGGTGCTTCGATTGCCGAAGAACTGTTCGCGCGCGCCGCCGGCCAGGGCTACCGCGCGTTGGCGATCACCGACGAATGCTCGCTGGCCGGCATCGTGCGCGCCTGGCAGGCGGCGAAGACGCATGGCGTGGCACTGATCGTCGGCGCTGAATTCCAGGTCGAGGACGGGCCGAAGCTGGCCCTGCTGTGCACCGACCAGGCCGCCTACGCCGGCTTGTGCCAGTTGATCACTACCTGCCGGCGACGGGCCGCCAAGGGCGAATACCGCTGCCTGCGCGAGGACCTGCTCGGCCTGCCCGACGGCCTGCTGTGCCTGTGGCTGGACCGGCAACCGGCCGCCACCGACCTGGAGCTGCTGCGCGCCGGCTTCGCTGATCGGCTGTGGCTGGCGGTGGAGCTGCACCACGAGCACGACGACGCGCGCCGCCTGCAGCAGCTGCAGGCTTTCGGCGAACGCCACTGCCTGCCGCTGGTGGCCAGCGGCGATGTGCACATGCACGTGCGCCGCCGCCGCGCCCTGCAGGACACCCTGACCGCGATCCGCCACCGCTGCAGCGTGGCCGAGGCCGGCTGGCGCCTGTTCCCCAACGGCGAGCGCCACCTGCGCCCGCGCACCGCGCTGGCCCAGCTGTATCCGCCCGCCCTGCTGGCCGAGACCCTGCGCATCGCCGAGCGCTGCCACTTCACCCTGGAGCAGCTGCAGTACACCTACCCGCGCGAGCTGGTGCCCGAAGGCCACGACCCGGACAGCTGGCTGCGCGTGCTGGTCGAGCGTGGCATCCCCTGGCGCTGGAAAGGCGGCATCGAACCGGCACAACGCAAACAGATCGAACACGAACTGGCATTGATCCGGCAGAAGAACTACGCCTCCTACTTCCTCACCGTGCAGGACATCGTGCGCTTCGCGCGCAGCCAGGACATCCTCTGCCAGGGTCGTGGCTCGGCGGCCAACTCCGCGGTGTGCTTCGTACTGGGCGTGACCGAGATCGACCCGGCACGCAGCAACCTGCTGTTCGAGCGCTTCATCTCCGCCGAACGCGACGAACCACCGGATATCGACATCGACTTCGAACACGAGCGCCGCGAGGAAGTGCTGCAGTACGTGTTCAAGCGCTATGGCCGCGAGCGCGCGGCGTTGACCGCGGTGGCGATCAGCTACCGTGGCCGCAGCGCGATCCGCGACGTGGCCCGCGCACTGGGGCTGCCGATGGACCAGGTCAACGAACTGGGCGCGGCGATGGACCATTGGGGTGGCCACGTGCCGCTGCCCGAGACCCTGCGCGAGCGCGGCTTCGATCCGGACACGCCGTTGATGCAGCGCCTGCTGGCACTGACCACCGAACTGATCGACTTCCCCCGCCACCTGTCGCAGCACCCGGGTGGTTTCGTCATCTCCGAGCATCCACTGTCGACCCTGGTGCCGGTGGAAAACGCGGCGATGGCCGACCGCACCGTCATCCAGTGGGACAAGGACGATCTGGATGCCACCGGCCTGATGAAGGTCGACTGCCTGGCGCTGGGCATGCTCACCGCCATCCGCAAATGCCTGGCGATGTTGAAGCAGCACGGCCTGCATGAAGGACGCATGGATACGATCCCGCCCAAGGATGCAAAGACCTTCGACATGATCTGCGCCGCCGACACCATCGGCGTGTTCCAGATCGAATCGCGCGCCCAGATGGCGATGCTGCCGCGCATGCAGCCACGCACGTTCTATGACCTGGTGATCGAGGTGGCGATCGTGCGCCCTGGCCCGATCCAGGGCGACATGGTGCACCCCTATCTGGAGCGGCGCCGGATCCTGCGCGAAAAGGGACCGGACGCGTTGAACGACCCGGACAACCCGCTCTACCCACCGCAGCTGGAACGCGTGTTCGCACGCACGCTGGGCGTGCCGCTGTTCCAGGAACAGGTGATGCAGCTGGCGGTGGAAGCGGCCGGCTACACGCCGGGCCAGGCCGATGCCCTGCGCCGCTCGATGGCGGCGTGGAAGCGCCGTGGCGGTCTGGAACCGCATCGCGAGAAGCTGCTGGCCGGCATGCTGAAGAACGGCTTCAGCCGCGAGTACGGCGAGCACCTGTTCGAGCAGATCAAGGGCTTCGGTGATTACGGTTTCCCGGAAAGCCACGCCGCCAGCTTCGCCCTGCTGACCTATAACAGCTGCTGGCTGAAATGCCATCACCCGGCCGCGTTCACCGCCAGCCTGATCAACAGCCAGCCGCTGGGCTTCTACAGCCCCGACCAGCTGCTGCAGGACGCGCGCCGGCACGGCATCCGCGTGCTGCCGGTGGACGTGCGCCACAGCGACTGGGACTGCACGCTGGATTTCAGCAAGGGGCCGGCGGCGATCCGGCTCGGCCTGCGCCTGGTCGATGGCTGCAACGAGCCCGCCGTGCAGGCCATCATGCGCGAACGTGCGCGGCGCCCGTTCGACGATGTGGGCGACCTGTGCCAGCGCACCGCCCTGGATCGCCGCCAGCAGGGCCTGCTGGCCGATGCCGGTGCGCTGCGTGGGCTCAGTGGCCATCGCCATCGTGCACGCTGGGATATCTCCGGCGTGGAAAACCGGCTGCCGCTGTTCGACCAGGCCCGCGCCACCGCCGAAGCCCGCGTGCCGTTGCCCCTGCCCAGCGCCTGGGAGGACATGCAGGCCGATTACCGCAGCACCGGCACCACCCTCGGCCGCCATCCGATCTCATTCCTGCGTGCGCAGCTGCGCAGCCGTGGCTGCCTGGATGCCGCGCAACTGGCGGGCCATGGCCATGGCCGTCGCGTGCGCATCGCCGGCCTGGTACGCATGCGCCAGCGCCCACAGACCGCCAGCGGTGTCACCTTCCTCACCCTTGAAGACGAGACCGGCATGATCAACGCCGTGGTCTGGCGGCACCTGGCCGATCGCCAGCACCGGGTGCTGGTCGATACCCAGCTGATGCAGATCGATGGCCGCCTGGAACGCGTCGATGGCGTGCAGCACGTCATCGTGCAGCGCATGCACTGCCTGGATGAACTGCTGCAGGGACTGCGCAGCCACAGTCGCGATTTCCACTGACGATACACAACGTCACACAACGAACTGGCCATTGCCGGTCCGCATCCGCTATCGTCGGCACATCCAAGGAAGGACGACCCGATGTCCCGTGCGCTGCTGCTGACCACCCTGGTGGTCTCGACCCTCGCCCTGCTTGTTTCCGGCTGGACCGCCTGGAGCCTGCATCGCAGCCAATCGCCACAGCGCATCATCGAGGCACGCGGGCTGATCATCCACGATGCAAGCGGCCAGCCGCGGGTGATCCTCGGCGCACCGGTTCCCGATCCGCTCAGCCAGGGCCGCACCCAGGGGCCGCGCGCCACCGCCCTGTCCGGCCTGATCCTGCTCGGTCCCGACGGCTCCGAACGCGGCGGCTACGGCACCAGCGACCGCGGCGGCGAAGCCCTGCTCACCCTGGACGATGCCACCGGCACCACCGAAGTGTTCAAGGTCGTCGCCAATCCGGACCGTGGCGCCAGCCTGATGGTCAAGCACCAGAACAACACCGGCGCCATGCTCACCTCCTGGCAGGGCAAGCCGGAGCTGATGTTCGTCGATGACAGCGGCCAGTCCTACTACGTGCGCCCCGGCGCCAACGCCGCGCCCTGATCGGCTTCTGTAGCGTCGAGCCATGCTCGACTGCCGGTCATGTAGAGTCGAGATCCTATGTTCGTGGTCAAGCCTGCTGGAAGCAGGCTTGACCCACCTTCAGCATGGCCGGATCGA